>NZ_JAFKHD010000315.1 GCF_017307565.1 Devosia sp. | reverse complement strand
AGCGAACGTAGCCGCATTCTGGCCCGCATCGGGGAAGCCATCCATGAGCACCGTGAGGAGCTCGCTATCATCGAATGCCTCGAAGTGGGCAAAACGATTCGTCAGGCACGCGGCGAAATGGGCGCGTCGGCCGAATTCTGGCGTTTTGCGGCAGGTCACGCTCAGGGCCTAACGGGAAAAACGCACAACAGCCTCGGCGACAATGCCATCGGGCTCATGCTGCGCGAGCCTGTTGGGGTAGTCGGCATCATCACTCCCTGGAATTTCCCACTGCTGATCGGTTCCGAGCGTGTTCCATGGGCCCTCGGCGCAGGCTGCACCGTCGTGGTCAAGCCCAGCGAATTCACGTCAGGTTCCACCATTCGCATGGCAGAGCTTGCTCGTGACTGCGGCCTGCCGGACGGGGTCTTCAACGTCATTACCGGCTATGGCGATCCGGTCGGCCAGATCCTGGCCGAACACCCCGCAACCGACTTTCTCTCCTTTACGGGATCTTTCCGCGTCGGCCAGATCGTCGGCGGACTTGCCGCGTCAAATATCAAGCGCGTTGGTCTGGAACTTGGCGGCAAGGGCCCCCAGATCGTTTTCGCCGACAGCGACCTCGAGGCCGCCTCTGATGCCGTTGCCCGTTCGATCTTTGGCGTCGGAGGACAGGCCTGCATCGCTGGCAGCCGATTGATCGTCGAGGCCCCGGCGCGCGACGAAATGCTCGATCGCCTAACCCGCATCGCTGACAAGGTCATTATCGGTGACCCCCTCGACGAAAGCGTTCACGTGGGTTCTCTCATCCACCGGCCGCACCTCGAGAAAGTGGAAGGCTACGTCAATGCCGGCCGCAGGGCCGGCGCCCGCCTCATCACCGGAGGAGAGAGGCTGGGAAATGTGGGCAACTACTATGCCCCGACGATTTTCGATGCCGTCGATTCCGACATGAGCATTGCTCGCGACGAGATTTTTGGACCGGTGCTGGCAACCTTCAGCTTCGAGGCGCCCGAACAGGCCGTGGCCTTGGCCAATGATACCCAATACGGCCTCTCCGCTGGTATCTGGAGCCGCGACATCACCAAGGCCATGCGTACCATTCGTCAGGTGCGCGCCGGGCGCACCTGGATCAACTCGGCCGGGGGCGGCGCGCCTGAAATGGGCATTGGCGGCTACAGGCAAAGCGGCATCGGCCGTGAAATGGGCCGTTACGGCTTTGATGAATACAGCAGCTTCAAGAACGTGTTCATGGGCCTAAATCCCGTCAGCACGCCATGGGTGAGCTAGAGGAGGATTGCATGGGTTGGGTTGAGCTGAAGGACGTTCGCAAGACTTTCGGCGGTGTTGAAGTCATTCATGGAATCGATCTCGATATCGCCGAAGGCGAGTTCGTCGCCCTCGTTGGTCCCTCCGGCTGCGGCAAGTCCACGCTGCTGCGCATGATTGCCGGCCTCGAAGAAGTGACGGGGGGAGAAATCTCCATCGGCAGCGAGGTCGTCAACGATCTCAGTCCACGCGACCGCAACATCGCCATGGTGTTCCAATCCTATGCGCTCTACCCCCACATGACGGTGGCGGAAAACATGGGCTTCAACCTCAAGCTCTCGGGCATGAGCAAGGCGCAGCAAAAACCGCTGATAGACGAAGCCGCCCGCATGCTGGACCTCACCTCCCTGCTCGAGCGCCGCCCCGCCCAGCTTTCCGGCGGCCAGCGCCAGCGCGTGGCCATGGGCCGCGCCGTAGTGCGCGACCCCTCGGTGTTTCTGTTCGACGAGCCGCTCTCCAATCTCGATGCGAAACTGCGCGTACAGATGCGCGCCGAAATCAAGCTGCTGCACAAGAAGGTCGGTCGCACCGCCATCTATGTGACCCATGACCAGATCGAGGCCATGACGCTTGCCGATCGCGTCGTGGTGCTCAATGGCGGCAAGGTCGAACAGGAAGGCTCGCCAATGGAACTCTACCTGCGCCCGGCGAACACTTTTGTCGCCGGGTTCATTGGCTCTCCGGCGATGAACCTCATCAATGCCACCGCCCGCCGCTCTGGCGACAGCGTCACTGCATCTCTGGCGGCCGGCGCCACCCTGCCCCTGCCTGCGGATGCATCCGTGACCGATGGCCAGGCGATCAAGGTGGGTCTCCGTCCTGAGCACCTTAATCCCGCAGCAACGTCAGGCGGGAGCGTTTCCGGCTCGATCCTCCTGACCGAACTGACCGGTGCGCAGGCGCATATCGTATTCCAGTATGCCGGTGCCGACCTCACCGCCGTTGTCGACAGCATGATTGCCCCAGCCGAAAGCGAAACCTTCTCGGCCCGCATCGCACCGGAACATGTTCACGTCTTTGACGCAGCGAGCGGACGCAGCCTCAGATCGTAGCGGCACACGCCATCGCCAGAAACCCAAGGTCGCCGCGGAGAAACACCGCGGCGACCTTTTGTTTCTTGGAGCGGCTTGCATCGAGATAAACTGGATTGCATCGTGACTGCCGTTCACGGCGTGTGAAAATGACAGCTATCGCAGCATCGATGAAAACCTTTCATCGGCCCATCGCCGACCTAGTATCCATCGCAATCGAGCATCGGGACATCACATGAGCTTTTCGTTTCCCCGCCGCGGTCGCATTCTGTCGACGGGCCAGTGCGCTCAACTCGAAGTCATCGATCTCGATGGCAACCGGCGCGTCGTTTTCACGGCTGATGATGTGATAGAGGCCCCGAATTGGACGCCGGACGGGCAATGGCTCGTTTTCAACGCCGGCGGACAGTTGTTCAGGATCAGCCCGGGTGGCGGCACTCCGGAGCATATCGAAACCACAGGGCTCGATGACCTCAATAACGATCACGTGCTTTCGCCCGACGGCAGAGCGATCTATGTCAGCTCCGACGACGGTCACCTCTACTCGGTCCCCTTCGAGGGTGGCTCCCCTCGCAGAATCTCCAACGAGCATCCAACGCCGCACCACTATTACCTGCACGGTATCTCGCCGGACGGCGAAACCTTGGCCTATGTCGCCGTCGAAAGGCCCGAGGAAGAGCGCCTGGTCAACATCTTCACCATTCCTGCCTCTGGTGGGCCAGATAGGCGGCTCACCCATGTCTCGGCGCCCAATGACGGCCCGGAATACTCGCCTGACGGCAGGTGGATCTACTTCAACTCCGAGCTTGCGGCGAGCCGACCCGGACACGCGCAGGTCTTTCGGATGGAGGCCGACGGCAGTGGCATTGAGCAGTTGACCTTTGACAGCCGCGTCAACTGGTTCCCCCACCTCTCCCCCGATGGACGTTTCGTGGCCTATCTTAGCTATCCAGAGGGCACATTGGGCCATCCGCCCGACAAGGAAGTGTTGCTGCGTCTGATGTCGCCCACCGGAGCCGACCAGCACGACCTGGCCGCGCTCTTCGGAGGCCAGGGGACGATCAACGTCAATTCCTGGGCGCCAGACAGCAAACGCCTTGCTTTCGTGTCCTATCCAAAAGACCGTTAGACGATGAGCGTCTTGTCGAGCCACAGGGCAAAGCCGCCCTTGAAGGCATTGGCATTGTCGCCGCGGCGGCTATTGGGCGGCAGGCTGTCGAGCTTGGCGACATTGCCGCCGCCAATGACCACATAGTCGGGCTCCATGGCCGTGGTCAGGCGCTCGACGACGGCAAAAACGTGCTTCTGCCATTTGTCGTGGCCGCGTTTTTCAAGGCTCGCTTCGCCCAGATAATCCTCAAACGTGCGGCCATTGCGATAGGGCAGGTGCGCCAGCTCCATCGGCTGGGCTACATTTTCGACAATCATCGCCGCCCCGAGTCCGGTGCCAAGCCCCAGAAACAGCATGCGCCCGCCCTGATAGCTGCCGATGGCCTGCATCAGCGCGTCGTTGACGATCCGCACCGGTTTGCCGAACCGCTTGCCAAAATCGAAGCCGACCCAGCCAGGCGCCAGGTTATGCGGATCGCTCAAAATCTTGTTGTGGACCACGGGGCCAGGATAGCCCATGGCCACGACGTCGAATTGCATACCCTCGGCAAGCTTTTCGACACTGTCGGCCAGGGCCGCCGCGTTCATCGTCGGCCCCGAAACGGCCTTGCGCTCGTCACCGCCGGCGCTCGACTGGATTTTGACATGCGAGCCACCGATGTCGATGGCGAGGACGACCGGATCATTTGCCATGGACGATCACCTCTTCCTTGCCCGGATCGACCCAGCCGCCGGGCGGTTCGAAACCGGCCATGGCCGCCTCCGGTCCCCAGCTGCCGAGCTTGTAGGATGCAGGCTCTGCCTTGCGTTCCAGCACCGGATCGACCACCCGCCAGGCGAGTTCGGACGCATCCTGCCGGGTAAAGAGCTGCCGCTGGCCATTCATGGCATCGCCGATCAGGCGCTCATAGGGCATCATGTCGTCTGTCGTGTCATCGACCGCATCGAGTTCGACCGGTTCCCCGATCATGTCGCTGCCGGGCGCCTTGCGCCGCGCCCCGATGCCGATCATCACCTGCGGCCCGACGCGGAAGCGCACATAGTTGGACGCGGCATCCTCCACATCGTCAAAGAGCGCGACCGGCGGCTTGCGGAACCGCACCACCACTTCTGTGGCGCGAACCGGCAATTGCTTGCCGGCGCGGATATAGAAGGGCACGCCTTTCCAGCGCCAGGTGTCAACGAAGAGCCGCACCGCGGCAAAGGTCTCGGCCTTGGAATCTGGCGCCACGCCCGGCTCGTCGCGATAGCCTTCGAACTGGCCACGCACCACATCGGCCTCGGTCAGTGGCCGCATGGCCTTGAGGATCTGCACCTTTTCGTCGCTAAGGTCATCGGAGGCGCTGGTGACAGGTGGCTCCATGGCCAGCAGCAGCAACACATTGACCAGATGGTTCTGGATCACGTCGCGAATGCAGCCGACCTCGTCATAGAATTTGCCGCGACCGGCAATGCCGAAATCCTCGGCCATGGTGATCTGCACGCTCTCGACATAGGTGCGATTCCATACCGGCTCGAGGAAGGCATTGGCGAAGCGGAAATAGAGCAGGTTCTGCACCGCCTCCTTGCCCAGAAAATGGTCGATGCGAAACACCGCCTCTTCCGGAAAGGCGCGATGCAACACGGCATTGAGCGCCCGCGCCGTCGTCAGGTCGTGCCCAAAGGGTTTTTCGACCATCAGCCGGGATTTTTTGGCGATGCCCGCAGCCTTCAGCGCATCGATAACGGTACCGAAAAGCGAGGGCGGAATGGCGAGATAATAGAGCGGATGGGTCGCCCCGCCGAGCGCTGTGCGGAGTTTTTCAAAGGTCTGCGCCTCGCGGTAGTCGCCGCTGACATAGCGCAGCTGCGCCTTGAACCGGGCAAACACCGTCTCGTCCACGCTACCGAACTGCTTGACGATGCCGTCGCGCGCGCGCTCGGCGAGCTTGTCGACATCCCAATCATCAAAAGCGACCCCGACAATGGGTTCGTCGAGATGGCCGCGCCGCACCATCTGGTAGAGCGAGGGCAGGATCATCTTGTGCGCGAGATCCCCCGTGACGCCGAAAACCACGAGTGCGTCGGAGCGTTCTTCCTTGGCCCGGAGCGTGCTCATTTTTCTTCGTGCCCGCCAAAGGAGTAGCGCATCGCCGAGACCAGCTTGTTGGCAAACTCATCATTGTCGCGCGAGGCGAAACGATTAAAGAGCGCCGAGGACAGCACCGGCGCCGGCACGCCGGTTTCGATGGCAGCCTGCAGCGTCCAGCGCCCCTCCCCCGAATCCGAGATTTTGCCGCCAAAGCGCGACAGTGCCGCATCGTCCTTGAGCGCCGCTGCGGTCAGGTCGAGCAGCCATGAGCCGATGACGCTGCCATGGCGCCACACCTCGGTCACCGCCGCCAGGTCGATGTCGAACCGATAATATTCGGGATTGTGCAGCGGCGCGGTCTCGGCGTCCGCCGCGCGCGTCTCATTGCCGGCATCGGCGGCCTTGAGGATGTTCAGCCCCTCGGCATAGGCGGCCATGATGCCGTATTCGATGCCATTGTGGACCATCTTCACGAAGTGCCCGGCGCCTGCGGGGCCGCAATGGAGATACCCCTGGCTCGCCGTGTCGGCCGTTCCCGGTGTGCCGCCCGACCCATCCCGGCCCGGCGCGAGGGCCGCCAGGATCGGATCGAGCGATTTCACCGCCACCGGCGTTCCCCCGACCATCAGGCTATAACCGCGCTGCAGCCCCCAGACGCCGCCGCTGGTGCCGACATCGACATAGGCAATGCCTTTGGGCGCTAGCTCGGCGGCAAGGTCGACCGCATCGCGATAATTGGAGTTGCCGCCATCGATGAGAATGTCGCCCGGCGCCATCTTGCTCGCAATATCGCGCGCCACCCGCCCGGTAATCGCGGCCGGCAACATCAGCCAGACGGCGCGCGGCTGTTCGAGTTTGGCAAGGAGATCGTCGATGTCGGCCGCGCCCACCGCGCCGTCGGCGACAAGTGCCGCGACGCTTTGCGGATTGAGGTCGCTCACCACGCATTGATGACCCGCCAGCATCAGGCGCCGCACCATATTGGCGCCCATGCGACCCAGACCGATCATTCCCAGCTGCATATGCTTGGCTCCTTTTTGACGCTTATTGGCCGGTGATCTCGACCCTGAATTGGGACGCATCCCAGCGCTCTTCGTCGAGCCAGAGAAAGGTGAAGACCACCGCCCGGCCCGGCTCCAGTTTGGATATGTCGAGATCGGCCACGTGAGTTCCAAGGCCACTATCGCGTGTCTTTGTGTCAGTTGCGTCCTGCCACTCGTCGAGCCCCCAATGGACCAGCGCCGGCGCCACCAATTCGAGCCTCAGCACCTTGCCCGAGGGCATGCGGGTAATGGCATTGTTGGGCCGCCAGATGCGCAGATGCGAGGGCGAGCGATTAGCGATGTAGCGCGCATGCGTCTGCGGCGGCTTGTCGAAAACCGTGCCATCGGCAATCGAGCGCAGGAGCTTGATATGTTCGGCATGGGCCCAGACCAGTGGCATGGCACTCCCCGAAGCGCGCCCGCGAAACAGCTCCCGATCCGGAATGTCATCGGCGTCCCAGCTCTGCTCGGGCAACAGCCCCTCGACACTCGCCGAGGCTTCGAGGGTTTTCAGCAGCTTTTCGGCTTCTGCGGGCCGCCCGGCGCAGAGTTCGTAATGCGCCCGCTCCCCTGCCAGAAGTGGCCATGCCCGCCCCTGCCCCGTGCCATCGAAGGCGGAGCCGTCTTCATGCTCGCCATAGCCATCGCCGGTATAGCGATACCAGAGCGGCCCCTGCGGCAGGTCCACCTTGAGCGTCGCATCGATCATCCGTACGGTGTCGACAATCCGCGGATCCGTCGCCGCGCGCAGGCCGAACCGCACCAGCGCTAGCGCATCGGGGCTCAGCACCTGCCGCGATGGCAGTTCCGACTTGCCGATTACCTGGTTGCGGATGATGGTCACCCCGGTGCCCGCGCCCGCAATATCGGTCGCAAGATCGGTGCCCATGCGCGCATAATAGCCCGCCACCCCAAGGGCCGGATCGGGATCACCGACAAAGGTCCAGTTCTCGATCTGCTCGTTCCAGCAATCCGCCGTCTCGCGCAGGTGCGTGCTGCTCTCGTCGTCGAGAAGACCGGCCGCCGCCAGAAGGGCGGCGATCTCGACCGCTAGGGTAAAGGGGTTATAGCCGCCGTCTTCCTCCCAACGATCCTGCCGGCTGGCCGGGCCATTGGCGATGATATATCCGGCCGCGTTCCGCACCATGGGCAGATAGCGCGCCAGCGCCTGTCCTGTCAGCGCATCATTGCGGTGCAACAGGTCGACAAGCAGGATGGGAAAGGCACATTCATCCATCTGCACGCCGCGCCAATAGGGCCGGCCATCGAGCCACATGTTCTGCGCCCAATGCCCCGAAGCCAATTGCACCTCGCGCAGATATTCAAGAATGTTCAGCGCCTCGCGATGATCGCCCGCCGCCAGGAACCCACCGGCGGTTTCGACGAGATCGCGGGGCCAGACGAGATGGTAGCCCCCCATATCGTCGTCGCCCTTGCTCATCCCCCAGGGAATGGAAAGGCTCGCCACCACCGCCCCCGGTCGATCGACGGCGCGATGGCTCGCAAGGATCGCGGTCGACACGCGATAGCTGTCCGTCTGTCCCGGTTCGGCATGGCCCAGGTCACGCAGGCTGCCCTGCCAGTCGCGCCAGTTCCGGCAATATTCGGCATGGGCCGTGTCCCAGCCCGAGCGCAGGCTCGCCAGCACGTGCTCACCCGCCTCGGTCTCGGACTGTCCGAACCCCAGAACCAGATCGACCGTATTCTGTTCGGCAAAGCCGATCTCGGCGATCATGGCGACATTGCCGTCATCGGCGCGCTGATATTGCGGATCGAGCCGCCCGGTTTCGGCCAATTGCTGGAAACCGTCGGAATTGCCGACATAGCCCACCGACCGGCTGCGCCAGGGCAATGAGCTGCCAAGCGCCAGGTAGCGCGAGCGGCCACTGGCGAAAAGCAGGGTTACGTCGCGCTGCTCGCTTATCCAGGCCGAATTGCCCATGCCGGCATTGACGAGGTGCGGCGCGACCAGGGCAAAGACGCGATACTCCGCCAGTTCGCCGACAAGCGGGGTAAAGACGATCCGCTGCAGCAGGCTCGGCCGCGCCGGATCGGAGATGATCTGCTTTTCAATGCGATAGCGGCCGTCGCGCGCGACATTGGTCACGCAGAAGGCCGGCACGCCATCTTCGAGATGCGCCGTCGTGCTGTCGCAATCGCGCTTTTCTTCCGAGAAATAGCCATCCGGCCCGACGATCAGCAGCTCGAAATCCCGCGTGCAGGCGCTGTCGACGCGCGGATAGTAGACCTCGTTCAAAATGCCATGGCTGAGCGTGAACCAGACAGGTGATTTTCGCGACAGGGCCGTACCGACGCCACTCTTGGCACTTGATGTCCATCGTGGGGAAATGCCCGGCGTACCGGGAGCAAAGTCAAACAGAGCAGCTTTCGATAGCGCCATGACAGAGCCTCGCGGACCTAGGACAACTGGCGCCGCGCTGACGCAACCCGTGGTCATGCCCCAGCCTATGTCCGGCCACCCTTCATTCGCAAGGGCCGGGATGATCAGTCCGAGCGAGAACAAGTAAGCGTGTTCGGATGTTAGGAGAACATATAGCCGTCTTGCCGCACTCTTCATGCAGGAGCCGGCTACCATCGTAGCGATGCGCGGATTGTTTTGATGCCGACGGGAGCACACATGAACTGGAACTGGAAA
Source organism: Devosia sp. (assembly GCF_017307565.1). Taxonomy (GTDB): domain Bacteria; phylum Pseudomonadota; class Alphaproteobacteria; order Rhizobiales; family Devosiaceae; genus Devosia. The sequence continues at coordinate 16,532 of NZ_JAFKHD010000315.1, read as the reverse complement.
CAGAAGCGCGTCTACACAGCCCTCGCCGGAGTCGCCGTATTACTCGGCATTTTCGGCATCGTCGCCGACTATGTCGTGGAGGGCGAAACGCATGCGTTTGACGAAGCCGTGCTGCTGTCTCTGCGAGTTCCGGGCCACCCGGACCAACCGATCGGGCCACACTGGGTTGCTGAAGCTGTTCGCGATGTGACCGCCCTTGGCTCTTACCCCGTGCTCGCCCTGCTCATCACATTCGTCCTGCTGCAATTGCTGCTGACTGGCCGCCGCGGCACTGCGCTCCTCATTGCCAGTTCGGTTGTGTCCGGTACCATTGTCAGCACCGTGCTCAAGACCCTGTTCGACCGCCCGCGCCCAGACCTCACCGGCGTCGCCGAAGTCTTTACGGCAAGTTTTCCGTCGGGCCATTCGATGGTATCGGCCGTCACATTCCTGACCATCGGCGCCATACTTGCCGGTACAACCAGGCTAATTCGGCTACGCATCCTCTATTTCGGCGCGGCGGTCTCGCTGACCTTGTTGGTTGGCCTGAGCCGTATCTACCTCGGCGTCCACTATCCAACCGACGTCATCGCCGGCTGGAGTCTCGGTGCAGCCTGGGCTCTAGGTTTCTTTATCCTGGGCAATGCACTCGCGGCGGCCAGTGGGGCAGACAGAGCCGGACCGACTGATGCGGAAGCCTAGTGCGCGTGTTCGCCGTGACCGGGCGTTAGCTCGGGGCCCCGGGCCTCGACCTTGAACGTAACCTCGATACGTCCCGCCTTCTCGAAAACGAGGACCGCAGGCACCTCGTCGCCGGGCGCATAGTGGCGATCAGGCTGAACAAACATCGCATGGGTGCCGTTGTCGCCGAGCCAGACGATCTGGCCGGCTGGCAGGGCCAGTCCATCGGTCATGGGCTGCATGCGGGCAATTCCGTCGGTAACAACTGACTGATGCAGCTCTACCTTCTTGGCTGCGGTGCTCTCGATCGCCAGCAGGCGATCATCTTCGCTGCCATTGTTTTGCAGCGTCACGTACCCCCCGAGCACACGCGCATTCGGCGGAGCCTCCTGGATCATCGGATGGTCGATGAAGATCGTACCCAGCTTGAACCCATGCGCGAAAGCGGGCTGCGCGGCAAGGGTCAGGAAGGAAGCGAAGACGACGGCAAGGAGCTTGTGCATGGATGTGCTGCTGGTTCGAGCGGGTGGTCTAAGCTGTCTTGATGCTCTCCAGCGGCCTTGAGCAAGCAAAAAGTGTCGCCCTTACGACATTGTCATATCCTGGACGCGGCTTTCTCATCTTCGTGGCCTCGATATAGCCTGAACTCCCGAGGCATCCGTCCCGCTCGCAAGAACGTCGGTGACACCGCGCGTTTTCAAGCCAAATGGCAAAGACTTCCGCGAAAGAGGAAAGCGGTACCTTGTCTTAAGTCTTGTCGATTATTGTTAGACCGTTCGGCGCCAATACCAGTAATATGGCTGTGTCGATTACCGACGAGACACGATTGTGAATCCCAAGACCCGGCAACGCTTGGCGGCAGAAACAAGTAAGTACTCATCGCGGCTGATCCTTGCCTACAAGGTAGCCTCGCTGGCCATTTCCGTGCTGTCCGTGTTCTGGGCCATCATCTTCGCTTTTCAAGGCAGCGTCGTTCTCGCCGTCGGCCAGATTGCGCTGACGCTGCTGTGCCTCCTGAGCCTCAAACTCGCCAATGCTGGTCGGGTAGCCACCTCGCTCTACCTCACCCAACTTGCGCTGCTCTGCTTTGTCTTGGGGATCTGCCTTATCTTTGACGTGCCGAACGGCGCCATACCGCGCGTCTCGCATCTGTTTTTGCTGCCCTTGGCCGTTCTGGGCTTCATCAACTTCAAGAGCAATCGTTCCCCGATCCAGGCCGCCCTCGTCGGGTTCTGCCTCCTGGGCTTCGTCTTCCTCGCCAGCACCAATTACGCGCTGCCCTTTGCTCAGCCCATAGGCGACGAAATCCGGACATATGGCGTCTGGGTGAATTCGATAAGCGCCACCGCACTTGCCGCCGTTTGCGTCTATGCGCTGCAGGCCGAGATGGAACGAACGGATCGGCTCGGCCGAAGCCTGCGGGACGCGCTCTGGAACGAAGAGTTCTCCCTTCACTACCAACCTCAGGTCGACCTCGAAGGCAGATGAATCGGCGCCGAAGCCTTGCTCCGTTGGAAGTCGCCTGACGGCAAGCAGGTCTCACCGGCGGAGTTTATCCCCGCAGCCGAGCAGGCGGGGCTGATGGGCCGCATCGGTTACTGGGTTCTCCAGTCGGCCATGAGGACGCTCGCCGAATGGGCGCGGCACGAGGAAACACGACACCTAACGCTCTCAGTCAATGTCAGCGCCAGCCAGTTCCTCGAGGACGGGTTCGAACGCTCCGTATTGAGCCTGATCGAAACCTTCGGCATTGACCCAACCCGGCTCAAGATCGAGCTGACGGAAAGCGTCATGGTCGCCAATCCCGAAATCGTCATCGCCAAGATGCAGGCATTGCGGGCGGCGGGCATCGGCATGGCGCTCGATGATTTCGGCACGGGCTATTCTTCGCTTGGCTATCTCCGGCAATTGCCGCTGACCCAGTTGAAGATAGACCGCAGCTTCGTCCAGTCGATGACGGACAACAAACGCAGTGCCACTCTGCTGCGCGGGATCGTAAAAATGGGGTTAGACCTCGAACTCCACGTGCTCGCCGAGGGCGTGGAGACGCGTGAGCAGGTCAGTATCCTCACCCAAAACGGCTGCCAGGCCTATCAGGGCTACTTCTTCGGGCGCCCCATGCCTCTCGAAGAGTTCATGCGCCAGAGCACTGCGGCTGCTGCCGCCTAGAGGAAAATCGGCTCTTCGTGGAGAGCAATGCCGAAGCGGGCGCGCACGCTCGCTTTCACATGCGCCGCCAGCGCCGCAATATCATCGGCATCGGCCTCGCCGAGATTGATCACCACCAGCGCATGACGTTCGGAAATGCCCGCCCGTCCCATGCGGAGCCCCTTCAAACCAGTCTGCTCGATCAGCCAGCCCGCCGAGAGTTTGGTGCGGCCATCAGCTTGAGGAAAGTTGGGCGCAGTCGGAAAGGCGGCCAGCACCGGCGCTGCTTCGGCCAGGGTCACGATGGGGTTCTGGAAGAACGACCCGGCATTGGGCGTCACGCGCCAGTCCGGCAACTTCGACCCACGCAGCCCAAGCACCCGCGCCATGACCTTTGCGGGGTCGAGCGGGGCCTCAAGATCAGCAAGCCCAGCAAACCGCAGGTTCGGTGCCCAGGGCTTTGGCAACCGCAGTCGCAATGACAGCACCACATATCGCCCAGCCTCGCGCTTGAAAATGCTGTCGCGATAGGCAAAGGCGCAATCGGCCGCCGTGAATGTCTTCAGTGCCCCGGTCTCCGCGTCGTAGGCGACGAGGCTATCAAAAACATCGGCGACCTCTGCGCCATAGGCGCCGATATTCTGCACCGGCGCCGCGCCAACCGTGCCGGGAATGCCGGCAAGGTTCTCGATACCGCCAAATCCCTGCTCGACGGTCCAGGCGACAAAATCGTGCCAGACCTCCCCGGCCGCCGCCTCGACGAGAACATGCTCCTCGGTGTCTTCCAGCACTCGCCGGCCAGTGGTCGCGACCACTGCCGTAATACCCTCATATCCTGAGGACAGAACGACATTGCTGCCCCCGCCCAGAATGCGCAGCGGCAGGCCGCTCTCTTCGGCCCGTGCAAAAACCGCCGTTACTTGATCAGGCGTCTCAATCATCACGCCGAAGCGAGATCGGGACTTGAGGGCCAGGGTATTGCGCGCCGAGAGATCGAAATCAGGAATCAGGTCGAGAGAGGATACGGTCATGGCGGGTTTATAGGATCGGGGCGGAACGCCTGGCAATGTCTCAGCCGATGCGTCCGCCCAACTCGTCCTCGATGTGATAGCGAATGATCTCGTCAAAGCTGCGATCGGCCACAAAGCCCAGCTCTTCGGCACGTCGCGTCGTAAAGGCCTGCGGCCAGCCCGCGACAATGCGCGCGATCACCGGATCGGGCTCATGGCGAATGCGTTGCACCGCCTTTTCTCCGGCAACACGACGCAGCGCTTCGATCTCGTCACCGACGGTCGCCGCCAGACCCGGCATGGTCAGGCTGCGACGCTGCCCGAGCCCCGCCGTATCGAGACCCGCAGCATGCAGCAGAAAACCGACGGCCGCGCGGGGGCTCGCAAACCAGTGGCGCACGCTGGCCTCGACCGGCAACACGGCTTCAAGACCCGAAAGCGGTTCCCGTAGAATACCCGAGAAGAACCCCGATGCCGCCTTGTTGGGCTTGCCGGGCCGCACGACGATGGTGGGCAGGCGAATACCAACTCCATCAACAAAGCCGCGCCGCGAGTAGTCGGCCAGCAGCAATTCGCCAATCGCCTTCTGTGTGCCATAGCTCGTCAGCGGGGTCAGCGGGAACGCATCGGGGATTTCGGCCGGCAGCGGCTCGCCGAAGACGGCAATGGACGAGGTGAAGACCAGGCGCGGCATATAGGGGGCCGAGAGCCCTGCCAGACGAATGGCTTCCAGCAGATGCCGCGTGCCATCGAGATTGATGCGGTAGCCCTTCTCGAAGTCCGCTTCCGCCTCGCCCGAGACGATGGCGGCGAGATGAAAGATTAGGTCCGGTCGGCCTTCGATCAGCTTTCCGGCTGCCTGCGGGTCCGAAAGGTCGGTGGCATGCGTGGCAATAGGAAGTCCGGCCTTGGGCGCTTCGGGGGCGATGATATCGGCAAGGACGAGTTCGGCGACATCACGACCACCTACCCGTCCTGCATCAAGAAGCGCCGCAACAAGTTTACGACCGACCATGCCCGCCGCGCCAATAACCAGAATCTTCAAGGCCTTGTCCTCCATGCCCGCTTTCATCCGACGAGATCATTGCGGCGCGGTCTTGTCCATGCCGCAAAACAAAACGGCGCCCACCAAGGTGAGCGCCGCTGCATGGGATCAGACTGACGAGATCAGTTGAAGCGGTAGCGGACGGTGCCGCGCACTTCATGCACCCAGTTGTTCGCGATCGAGTAGGGATAGGTGGTAGCGTTGTTCTCGACCTTGTTGATGTAGAGGCCGCGGTAGCCGAGGTCGGCAACCACATGGCCGAAGTCGTAACCCGCGCCGACCATACCCGCGGCGGCAAAGCTGGTATTGGTGCCGCGCGTGTCTGGCAGGCCCGGGCCATTGGTGATCACGTCGTTGAAGGCGAGACCTGCACCAGCGCCGACATAGCCGAACATGCCGCCGGCAGCGCCATAGCCCATGTCGCTGAAGCCGAAGTCGTAATAGGCGTTAACGAGAGCGACGGTCGAGCGCAGCGACAGCGTGTGCGCGCCATTGGCCAGTTTGCCCGACGTATCGTTGATATTGGCCGTCATCTTGTCGTTCGACAGATAGTCGACCGTGGCATCGAAGCGCAGGCCCGTGCCGGTTTCATAACCGAAGCCGGCACCGACCGAGTAGCCATAGCCATAGTCAGTGATGGCGAAATTGGTCGGCGTGGCGCTCGGGTGATTAACTTCCTTGGCCCACATCATGTTACCGGCGGCGCTGCCGCGCAGATAAAAGCTTCCCGAGACGCCATAGTCGACGTTGGGAATCTCGATAACCGGAGGGTAGTAGGGAAGGTCCGCGGCAATTGCCGGGCCTGCGACTGCTGTTCCGGTCAACAGGAACGCAGCAATGAGCTTGCGCATAGTTGTGTCCTTTATTTGCCACGACGCTTCGTCGGTTGAAGGCAAATATCGGACAAACTTGTTAAAGCGCGCTTAACCCTACGATTTAACCCTACTGGCGCGTTAAGCGATCTGCAGGATCGCTGCTTCCACCTGCCCGACGATGCTTTCGACGAGCCCGGCATCATCGGCTTCGCCCATGACGCGGATCACCGGTTCGGTGCCCGAGGCGCGCACGACGAGACGCCCGCCGTCGCCCAGCATAGACTGCGCATCGGCGATGGCCTGTTTGACGTGCTTGTTGTCGAGCGGCTTGCCGGACTTGAAACGCACATTGCGCAGCAGCTGTGGCACCTTCTCGAAGCGGTGGCAGATTTCCGAAATCGGTTGGTCCTGCTGCTTCAGCACCGAGAGCAGCTGCAGCGCTGCAACGAGGCCATCGCCCGTGGTGGTGAAGTCGGAGAGGATAATGTGGCCGGACTGTTCGCCGCCGACATTGAAGCCCTTGGCGCGCATCGCTTCTAGAACATAGCGGTCGCCGACCTGGGTGCGTTCGAGGATGAGCCCGAGGCTCGTGAGATAGCGCTCAAGACCGAGATTGCTCATGATGGTGGCGACGATACCGCCCCCGAGCAGCATTTCGCGCTCGAGCCAGCTCTGCGCGATAACCGCCATGAACTGGTCGCCATCGACCACATTGCCCTTTTCATCGACGATGATGACGCGGTCGGCGTCGCCATCGAGCGCGATGCCGATATCGGCCCGCACTTCCTTGACCTTGGCCGCCACAGCCTCTGGTGCGGTCGAGCCGACCTTGTGGTTGATATTGTAGCCATTGGGCTCGACGCCCACGGCAATCACCTCCGCGCCCAGCTCCCAGAGGGCCAGCGGGGCAACCTTGTAGGCAGCGCCATTGGCGCAATCGAGCACGACCCTGAGACCGGAGAGATCCGCGCCGCGCGGCAGGGTGCGCTTAGCATATTCGATATAGCGCGTGCTCGCCTCTTCGTCGCGATGCGCCCGGCCGATATCCATGCCATGGGCGAGAAGCTTCGACGTGTCGGTCTCGATCAGACGCTCGATCTCGGCTTCCAGCTCATCGCTGAGCTTGTAGCCATCGGGCCGGAAGAACTTGATACCATTGTCTTCGAAGGGATTGTGCGAGGCCGAAATCATCACCCCGAGGTCAGCGCGCAAAGAGCGCGTCAGCATGGCAACGGCCGGGGTCGGCATCGGCCCGAGGAAATAGACGTCCATGCCCACTGCGGTGAAACCGGCGGCGAGCGCGTTTTCTAGCATGTAGCCGGAGCGGCGCGTATCCTTGCCGATGACGACGCGGTTGCGGTGCTCACCGCGCACGAACTTGGTGCCGGCTGCCATACCGACCTTCATGGCCAGCTCTGGCGTCAGCTTGTCGCCGTTGGCCATGCCCCGAATGCCGTCCGTTCCGAAATATTTCCGGGCCATCTGCTACTCCCCGACAACTGGTCTCATGCGGCTAATACCACTTTGGAGGAAGTAGCGCACAGAATTGGACAAGAAAAGGGCCACCCGTAGGTGGCCCTTGGAAAAACGTGTTTCAGCTTTCCGGCTGGGGTTCCATGCCCGGCTCCGGCGGAGCATCGGGGCGCTTCTTACCCGATTTGCCGGCAGTCGGCACGCCCGTGGCCTTGGGAACGGCAGGGCCGTTATCGTCGGGCCGGGTCGGCTGCTTCCCGTCCATCAGGGCGCGGAGTTCGTCGCCGGTCAGGGTTTCGAATTCGAGCAGTGCCTGGGCAATGGCTTCCCACTGGTCGTTGTAGGTCGTCAGAATATTGCGGGCCGAGGCTTCGCCGTCTTCGATGAGCTTGCGCACTTCCTGGTCGATCAGCTTGGCGGTGTCATCCGACATGTGCTGGGACTGAGTGACCGAATGGCCCAGGAACACCTCCTGGTCATTGGACTTGTAGCGCACGCGGCCAAGCTTTTCGCTCATGCCCCATTCCATCACCATAGACCGGGCAAGGCTCGTGGCCATCTGGATGTCGCCCGAAGCGCCCGAAGTCACCTTGGCCGGGCCAAACTTGATGATTTCGGCTTCGCGACCGCCGAACAGCATGGTGAGACGGGCCAGGGCCTTCTCACGGCTGAACGAGTAGCTATCAGTTTCCGGCAGGGTCATCACCATGCCCAGCGCACGACCGCGCGGAATGATGGTAGCCTTGTGGATCGGGTCGATGCCGGCAACCTTGAGCGCGATGATGGCGTGGCCAGCCTCATGATAGGCAGTCAGCTTCTTTTCGTCATCGGTCATTGCCATGGTGCGGCGCTCGGCACCCATCATGATCTTGTCCTTGGCGTCTTCGAATTCCTGATGGGTGACGAAGCGCTTGTTCTTGCGCGCCGCCATCAGGGCAGCCTCGTTGACAAGGTTCATCAGGTCCGCGCCCGAGAAACCCGGGGTACCACGAGCCAGAACCTTCAAGTCGACGTCTGGAGCCAGCGGCACCTTGCGGACGTGAACCTTGAGAACCTTTTCGCGACCAGACACGTCAGGGTTCGGCACCACGACCTGACGGTCGAAACGGCCGGGACGCAGCAGAGCGGGATCGAGCACGTCGGGGCGGTTGGTTGCAGCAATGAGGATGATACCTTCATTGGCTTCAAAGCCGTCCATCTCGACGAGGAGCTGGTTGAGGGTCTGTTCGCGTTCGTCGTTACCGCCGCCAAGACCGGCGCCACGCTGGCGACCAACGGCGTCGATTTCGTCGATGAAGATGATGCACGGGGCATTCTTCTTGGCCTGTTCGAACATGTCGCGGACGCGGCTGGCGCCGACACCGACGAACATTTCCACGAAGTCAGAACCGGAAATGGTGAAGAAGGGAACGTTGGCTTCGCCAGCAACCGAGCGGGCGAGCAGCGTCTTACCGGTACCCGGAGGACCGACAAGCAGCACGCCGCGCGGAATACGACCACCGAGGCGCTGGAACTTGCCGGGATCGCGCAGGAACTCGACGATTTCTTCCAGGTCCTGCTTGGCTTCATCGACGCCAGCGACGTCTTCAAACGTCACCTTGCCTTGCGTTTCGGTGAGCAGCTTGGCGCGCGACTTGCCAAAGCCCATGGCACCGCCACGACCACCGCCCTGCATCTGGCGTATGAAGAAGAACCACACGCCGATGATGACGATGAAGGGCAGCCAGGAGGAAAGGAGGATCGACCAGAACGGGCTCGATTCCGGCGCACGAGCCGTGATCGAAACATTCTGTGCTTCAAGGCGCGAAATTACGTCTGCACCGGCGGGAACGATGGTTTCAAAGCGCGTGCCATCATCGAGAACGCCGGAAACGACATCATTGGTAATGGTGACGCTGGAAACGCGACCCGCGTTGATGTCGGTCACGAACTGGCTATAGCTCTTTTCGCCCACGGACATGGTGCGTGTAGAAGACTGAAAGACCTGGAAGAGGCCCATCAGCATAAAGAGTATGACCAGCCAGATGGCAAAGTTGCGGAAATTTCCGTTCATCAATCCTGTCCCGGAGGAAGCCAGCGCGCGACGCGGCAGCATTAGGCCGAATGTAAGACCGTCATTAGGGCGTTACAAGGGCAAGCCCTGCGGCGTCCGGGGCTTTACGTCCAGTCATATTGTCGCGATGAGGTTAACGGGGCGTCGATACGACAAGTTCCCCCACCACAACTATTGCGCCATAGGATTTTGCTCCCGCCTGCGATTGTGGCGGGGATCGAGGTTGGTGAACGCCGCCTAAGCGGCATTCCCCCGAAATGTTTTTGTAGATGAAGCGGATACCGCTCCGGGCCCCCCCTGTTTTCGAAACAGGAAGCGCAGCACCTTTAGCTATGGGCTGCCGTCACGCCAGGCCAACATCAATCCGTCAGCACCCGCACCTCTACCCGCTCATCGAAGGACCAGCCGCCGAGCGACAGAACCGCGCCGTTTTCGTCGCGCACGACTGGCGTTGTGCGGATCGCCTCGGCAGGGGTCGTCACCTTGAAGCCGAGCACCTCCTCCAGCCGATGCCGAGGGAAAAAATCCGTCGCCGAAACGACGAGGCTCATATCACCGGAAAGATTGCTGATCTCGAACCGCTCGTCCCAGATAAGCCGCCCCTGCGGCGGCACCGTCAACGTTTCGGGCAACGCCCTTCCCGGCTCCCGGGCAACGGTAATCGCCTCGTCCTTTATGCGGATGACCGTACCGAGCAGGGTCGTGCCGCGCGGCAGGGTATTGGTGGTGATCTGCTCAAAGAGCCGCTCGACCTGGCCGAGCGCGCGCGGCTTCTGCCGCCCGCCGACGACCGCGAGAATGCGGCTCAAGACACGACGCCCCGTGGCGGGCCCCAACTGGCCAAGCGCCAGGAGTGGCAGCGAGGCCGCGCCAAAACCATCGATCGTCACCAGTTCAGCAAAGGCCGCATCTGCAAGCTGGGCCAGCGCCTGATCGGCTTCCGCCATGCGCGCTGCAAAGCGCGCAAGGGCCGCCCCATCGAGCCCCTCTTTTGCCAGTGCGGGCAGCAGGCGACGCCAGCGAACGCGTTCATAGGCCTCATCATCATTGGAAGGATCATGTGCCGGGGCCAGACCAGAAGTCTCGACCACTGCGCCCAGCGCTGCCGGCTCGACATCAAGCAGTGGGCGAAACACCCGGACTCCCTCGACCACGGAAAAAGCCACCATGCCCTTGAGACCATCGAGCCCGCTGCCATGGGCAAGCCGCATCAAAATGGTTTCGGCCTGGTCGGCACGATGGTGGGCGGTGAGCAGTACGCTCGCGCCGTCTGCCGCCATGGCCTCACCGATCAGCCGGTAGCGCGCCTGGCGCGCTGCCTCCTGCATCCCGGTTTCGGGTTGCCCGTCTGTCCATTTGAGCCCGCGGAAGTCGAGCCCGAGACGCGCCGCTTCCGCTGCCACCATGGCGACCTCGTCAGCCGCCTCCGGGCGCAGGCCATGGTCGAGGCTATAGACGATGAGCCGGGGTCGGGTTTGCGCTTCCGAGGCCCAGCGTTTGGCCAGGAGCATCAGGGCAAGGCTGTCAGGACCGCCCGAAACGGCGAGACCGAGAATGGCCTCGCCGGAGACGGGAGCAAAAAGACCTGCAAGCGTGGCCCCATCGGTGAGATCCGGGGTCAGGCTGGCGGGCATTGGGCCTTGACTTTCTCCTCGGCGAGCCGCGTGACGAAAGCCTGAGGCAGGGAAGTATAGCGCTTGCCGACTTCCGCATAGGTGCGGCATGCCGTTTCACGTTCGCCGGCGCCCGAAAGCGCCATGCCCAGTTTCAACAGCAGATCGGGGGCACGCGGATGGTCCGGATGCTTCTGGAAGATGTCCAGCAGCACTTCGGCGGCCTGGTCATAAGACCCCTGCCGCAAAAGCGCTTCGCCAAGGAAATTAGCAGCTTCGGGAACCTGCGGATTATTCGGATAAAGCGACACGAACTGGTCGAACTGGTCTGCCGCAAAGGCATAGTCGCCCGACTGGATCGCTTCGTACCCGGCAGCAAACTGCGCATCGGCATCGGCATTGCCGGTGCTGATGACAGTTGGATTGTAACTGAGGTCGAGCGGCTGACCTGTAGCAAGGTCAATGCCGCCGGACTGGCCAGTTCCAACCAGAGGGTCGGCCGAATTGCCCAGATCATCCATGGGAAGCGCCGACTGGTCGTCGAAGGTCGGGTCGAATTCCGCCTCGCCCGGCAGCGGGCGCACGCCCTGTTCCGGAATCTGGGTCATCGGCACGGCATCTTCGCCGGTGGGGGCCTGAACTTGGGTCTGCGGCGACGCCTCGGGCGGCGTCACGCCACCAGGTTGGGTCGCCGCCTCAGTTTTTCCCCCAGCACCGCCTTCCAGCTGCTGGAAGCGGAATTCGCTGTCTTCCTGCATGCGGTTGACGATTTCCTGCATCTGGGTGAGCTGGAAAGTGAGGCCTTCAATCTGGCCGTTGAGCGAACGAATCTGTTCTTCGAGCTGCTGGATGCGCACGAGCAACTGGGCCTGGTCGGCCTGTGCCACCAGCATGCGCTGAGGTTGGGTATTATTGAGGGCCAGGCCGCCGAGTTCGGCCGGGGGCAAGGTCTGCGCCTGGGCCACGGGCAAGAGCCCCAGGCCCAAGGCGATGGCGCACAGTCCCGCGCGCGCCTTTCTGTTGAACGATCCAAGCTTCACGCCGTTTTCTCCAATGGTCCAAAGCCTTCGACAAGATGGTTATCTTTGGCCTCCCGATAAAGGCCAATTTTGGTCAAAACAAAACACCCGGCCCACTTTCGTGGCACCGGGCGTTCCTTGCCTCCAGTTCTTGCGACTGGAATTCGTGCATCGGACCGAAATTCGACCCAAAAGAATGGAGCTGCAAGAGTGCCGCTCCGAAGATTTTACTGAACCACCGTGACCGCGCGGCGATTCTGGCTCCAGCAGGAAATGTCGTTACAAATCGCGACCGGGCGTTCCTTGCCGAAGGACTGGCTGGTGATGCGCTGACCGTTCACGCCCTTGGAGACCAGATAGTTGACCACGACGTTGGCACGGCGGGCGCCCAGCGCGATATTGTATTCGCGCGTGCCGCGTTCGTCGGCATGGCCTTCGATCATGACGCGGTAATTCTGGTACTGGTTCAGCCAGGCAGCCTGCTTGTCGAGGGTAGCCATAGCTTCCGAGGTCAGCGAGCTCGAATCGGTGGTGAAGAAGATGCGGTCGCCGACGGTGACGATGAATTCCTGCTGGCTGCCCGGAGCACCGCCGCCAGGGCCGAGATTGCCGGCGCCGGTCAGACCGACGGCATCATTGGAACTGCGCGAACAGGCAGCGACGACAACGACGAAAAACAGCATCGCGGCAGCGCGCAACGCGGTCGAAAATGGTGCGGGAATGGCCACGGGTAGCTCCAGAAAAGGCAACAATCTTAGGCGAAGCATTTACCGTGCTTAATCTTAAAGCCGGGTTCGCTAGAATGGTTAATCTTTGCCTATTCCGGCGTGAATGTGGCGGGAAACCGGGCTTTTTCGTGACGTTGCACTTGCGCAACAGCTCAATGCGCCGTTCACGTTAAGGTTAAGTCGCAAGATTTTTGACATGAAAAAGGGGGCCGAGGCCCCCTTTGAAAACTAGCTGCGGAGGCCGGACCACGAGGGGTCGGACGCGTAGCTGTCGGTCGCGATCGTCTGCGGGTTACGCCCCCAGATATCGACGCTCATCAGGCGCGGGCCATCGTTGCCGCCAGGATCCTGGAAGAACATGATGACCCGGCCGTTGGGCGCCCAGGTGGGGCCTTCGGCATGGTAGCTCGAATAGAGCAGGCGCTCGCCCGAACCGTCGGCATTCATGATGCCGATGTGGAACTGGCCACCGGACTGGCGGGTGAAGGCGATCAGATCGCCCTTGGGCGACCAGACCGGGGTCGAATAGCTGCCCTGGCCGAAGCTGATGCGTTGCGCGTTACCGCCGCCGGCGCCCATCATGTAGATCTGAGGCGAACCGCCACGATCGCTTTCAAAGACGATACGGCCGCCGTCGGGCGAATAGGAGGGCGAAGTATCGATGGCGGCGCCCGAAGTGAGCTGCCTAGGCTGACCACCCCCGGTGCCAACGGCATAGATATTGGTCGCCCCGGCCTGCTCCACCGAGAAGGCAACAGTGCTGCCATCGGGCGAGAAGCGCGGCGCAAAGGTCATGGCGCCGACATTGGCAAGGCGCTGCTGGCGTCCGCTCGAAAGCTGCAGCAGATAGACCTGCGGATTGCCATCGGCAAAGTTCATATAGGTCACGAGGTCGCCATTGGGCGCAAAGCGCGGCGTCAGGGCCATGGACGAGCCGTCGGTCAGGTACTGCACATTGGCGCCGTCCTGATCCATGATGGCCAGGCGCCGCGTGCGGTTGGCCTTGGGACCGCTTTCGGCGGTGTAGATGACGCGTGTATCGAAATATCCGGAACCGCCGGTCAGCTGCTCATAGATGGCGTCGGAAATGATGTGGCCAACGCGGCGCGCCGATTTGGGATCGGTATTGTAGCTCTTGCCGACGACCTGGCTGCCCTGGCGGGTATCCCAGACGCGAACGGATGAGGAGATCTGTCCGCCCCGCTCCACACCACCCATCACGAGGGCATCGACATTGACGGTGCGCCAGGTGTTGAAATCGGGCGTGGCGTTGACGTCACCCACCCGCACCGGCAGCGAAGCCGGATCGAGCGGCAGGAACAGGCCCGAGCGCCTGAGGTTGTTGCGCACGATATCGGCGATCTCGCGGCCAAAGCTCGGGTCCGAGGAGGCAAAATCCGGGATGGCGATCGGCAGGGGCTGAAAGTTGGCCCCTTCCACCACGATGCGCAGCTGCGCCATGGCCATGGGGGAGGATGCGAGCAGGGCGCCACCGGCGAGGCCGAGCTTGAGCGCAGAGCGACGGGTAAGAAGCGTCATGGTCTTGGTTGTCTCCAATTTCGCCGTTTGGCCGGTTTTTGGCCAGCAACAGGGCAAATTCAAGGTCACGGTCTCAGTTCCACTTCGATCGAGCGCCACTCGTTGAACGAGTCTGCGGACAGCATCGAATAGGGGCCACACTGCATCACGGCGCGCTGGGCGGCGCGTGCGATGGCCTGGCCGGCAGCCGTCTGGTCGGCGGAAACGATCTGCGGCGTGCCGTTGACAGTGCCGTCCTGGTTCATCGCCACACGCAGGGTCACGTTCATGCCCGAGTTAAAGTCGCTCGGCAGCAGGTTCCAGCAGGTCTTGATGCGCGCAACGAGGCCGTCAATGGCGGTCTGGCTGAGCCGCGCCGACGTGCCGGTGGTGTCGCCCAGTGTCGGCGAACCGCCGCGCCCGGTCGTGCCGCCGGTTGTCGGGGCATTGTTGATGATCGAGGCGATGTCATCGGCCCGGCTGGAGTTGGCCTGGGTCGGCCCAGGCTGGGTCGGGCGCGTCGCCGGGGTCTGCGACTGGTTTTGTGCCGCTGCGGCCGCCTGGCGTTTGCGCTCCTCTTCCTCGCGCTTCTTGCGCTCGGCTTCGGCAAACTGCTGGCGCAGCTGGGTAAGGTTATTCGGCCGGGCAGCCGGGGTCGGCGCGGCGACGGCCGGCGTCGGCGGCTCAGGCGTGGGCTGCGGGGCCGGTTGCGGCGTGGGCTCCGGCGTTGGCGCTGGCGTTGGTTCTGGGGCCGGGGTCGGCTCCGGAGTGGGCGCGGGCGTCGGAGCCGGTGTTGGCCGCGTCTGCGGCACGGGCGGAACCGGGGTCGGGGTTGGTGCCGGCGTCGGTTCTGGAGCCGGCGTCGGTTCTGGAGCCGGGGTCGGCGCGGGCGCAGGTTCTGGCGTCGGCTCAGGTTCGGGAGCCGGCTCCGGCACAGGCTCAGGCTGCGGCGCGGGCTCCGGAGCCGGCGCGGTCTGGGTCACCGGCTGAGGCGTCGGCGTATTGGCAGGCGACGGGGTCGGCTGGTCCTGCTCCGTATTGCCGGTCGGCTGGGCCAGTTCTGCCGGCTGGTCGCTTTCCACGATGGAGGGCGTATTGGTCTCGACGACGGTGCTGTCGAGCTGACCGGCGCGAATGTTGGAATATTCCTCGATGGGCACGAGGTCGACCGAGATCGACTCGGTCACAGGCGTCAGCGGCTCGGTCCAACCAAGATTGATCAGACCAAGCACGATCAGCAACACATGCGCTGAAACTGAAACGATAACGCCTGTACGCATAGGCATGGGCCGGCCTATTGCTCGCGCTCGGTAACGAGCCCGATCTTGGAATATCCGGCTGCCGAGAGAAGGCCCATGACGCGCATGACCGCGCCGTAATTGGCTGTGGTATCGCCGCGTAGGAAGATGCGATCCTCGGGCGTCGCAAGACCCGACACAGTCGAGATAAGGCTCGCCTCGGTCACCGGCGTCTCATCCACGAAGATCGCGCCCTCTGGCGTCACGGCGACGGTAATCGGCTGGGTCTGGCTCGGCATTTCCGCCGCTGCCGATTTTGGCAGGTCGACGGGCACGCCGGCCGTCATCATCGGCGCGGCCACCATGAAGATGATCAGCAGCACCAGCATCACGTCCACCATGGGCGTGATGTTGATTTCGCTCATCACCGCTTTCCGGCGACCGCGGCGACGGCGTCCGCCCCCACCTCCACCGGCAGAAACACCCATGCCCATATCAGCGGCTCCGCGCTTCGAGCTGGCGGGAAAGAATGGTCGAGAACTCGTCGGCAAAGCCTTCGAGACGCCCGATCATCTTGCCCGAATCCGCCGAGAGCTTGTTGTAGGCGATAACGGCCGGGATAGCGGCGACAAGGCCGATGGCGGTCGCAAAGAGCGCTTCAGCGATCGGGCCAGCCACGACTGCAAGATTGGTCGAGGACGACGCCGCGATATTGGTGAAGGCGTTCATGATGCCCCAGACCGTACCGAAAAGGCCGATAAAGGGACCGGCCGAACCGACCGTCGCGAGAAAACCCAGGCGCTTTTCGAGGAACTCGCTTTCGCGCGCAATGGCGACATCGAGCACCTTGTCGAGGCGCTGCTGCATGCCCACAAAGCTTGCCGCGTTCTGCTCGTGGCTGCGCTTCCATTCCTTCATCGCCGCCACGAACACCGCGCCCATGCCGCCCGAAGCCTTTTCGGACTGCTGGCGATAGAGCTCTTCGAGCGACTGGCCGGACCAGAAGGTCTTTTCGAAATTGTTCATCTCCGCGCTCAGGCGGCGATAGGCGATAGTCTTATCGACAATGATGGCCCAGCACCAGACCGAAGCGCCGAGCAGGCCCAGCATCACCGATTTGACGACGATGTCGGCCGCCCAGAATAGTCCCCAAATGGACAGGTCGGCATTTGGAGCTGCCGCTCCCACTGCATCCATGGCTTCCATGAAGTG
>NZ_JAFKHD010000024.1 GCF_017307565.1 Devosia sp. | reverse complement strand
ATCGCGTCAGTTGCCGGGGCAGGGGTCGCAGCTGCGGCAGCAGCGGGAGCGACGAAATCGGCAGGCACAAGCGGGTCGATCTCGGCAGCGAGCTGCTCGAGCGTCTTGTCACCGGAAAGCGTCTTGCCATTGACATAGAAGGTCGGCGTGCCCTGGAGCCCGAATTCGTTCAGCGCCTGTTCGCGCATGGCTTCCATGCCAGTAAACAGGTCCTGATTCGTCAAGGCTGCGCCGAAGCTTTCCTTGGTAAAACCGAGCTGGGTGGCGATGTTGTAGATCGCATCGCGCGGCGTTTCGGAAACGCCCCATTCGCCCTGGGTCTTGAAATAGGTCGCGATGACGTTGTGGTAGTTCGTCTCGCCTGCAGCTTCGGCCAGCATGAAGATGGCGGCGTCGAGCACGTTGCGCACAAAGGGGCGCAGGATGAACTTTACCTTGCCGGTGTCGATATAGGCGGCCTTGAAGGGCTCGTAGACGTTATTCGTGAAGGTGGCGCAGTGCGGGCAGGTCGGCGACGCATATTCGATGACCGTGACCGGGGCGTCGGGATTGCCGACCACCTTGTCGGAAATATTGCCAGCCGGCGCCAGGAGCTTTGCCTGGTCGATCACATCGCCTTCGGCGGCCTGGGCAGCGCTCAAGCCGCAAAGGCTCAGCGCAGAGGCGGAAGCGGCGAGGATAAGGGTCTCACGGCGGTTGAACTTCACGTGTCAGGCTCCTGATTTTTGTTATGCGCGACACTACACATGGCCTTAGTGTCGGCAAGTGGGCATGATTATCACTTGGGGGTGAACGGTCTATCCGTTGTGCACGTCCTGATCCCGAAAGCGTAACCCCCTCGGGTATATGCTTATCTGCCCTTTGGCTCCGATCTGCCGGAGAGCGCGAGGCCCAATGCCCGCAACGCTTCCCGCAGATCAGTATCCTCGATCTTTTCGACCTCGGCGCCGACCTTTGCGATTTCGCTCTGGCTCGGTTGCCTGCTCTTCTGCGCCTTTGCACCTGAACCGGGCGTGAATAGTTCGGCGGAGAGGCGAACCTCATCGACGAGAAGGTAACCGAAATAACGGTTTACCGCGATGGCGATCTCGGGCGCGGCGTGCTGCACGAAAAGTGCCTGGCCCGGGCCGCAGCGAAGATAAAGCACCGCGCCTTCGTGGCTCTGGGCGGCGCTGCGCGGCCAGACCAGTTTGTCGGGCATAGTGGTCTGGTCATAGGGGGCAGGGGCGATGACCCGCCAATGGGTGATGATGTCCTTGGTCGCAAAGCCGCGCTTTTTCAGCACCGGGTCAAGCGCGCCCGAAAGCACGTCAGCAACGCTGAGTGTCTTGTTCCTGCGCTTGGGTTCGGGCGGTTCCTTTTCGGCCATGAGGTGGGAGTAGCGCTGAGGCGGATAACACGCAAGCGGCGCGTGTGGCCCCACCCCCTCCCATCCTCCCCCATCGAGGGGGAGGTGTTGCATCGAGGGTGTCGCGCGATCTGTTCAAACCCACCGGCCCGCACCTCCCCCTTGATGGGGGAGGATGGGAGGGGGTGACGGCGCGCACAAATAGTCAGGCTTGAAGCCCCCACCCCAAAAACTATATCCATCCGCCATGCCCCTTGTTGCCCCCCACCCCATCGACGCAGACGCAGTGCTTGCCTGGTATGATCGCCATGCCCGCGATCTGCCCTGGCGCGTTTCGCCGGCCGATCGGGCAAGAGGTGTGCATGCCGATCCCTACCGGGTGTGGCTGAGCGAAGTGATGCTGCAGCAGACGACCGTCGCGGCGGTCCAAAGGTATTTCTTGCGTTTTACCCATCTCTGGCCAACGGTGTTTGACCTTGCCGCCGCTCCTCTCGATGCGGTGCTGCGCGAATGGGCGGGGCTGGGATACTATGCGCGGGCGCGAAACCTTCATGCCTGCGCCAAGGCAGTGGTGGACGAGCATGGCGGCGTCTTTCCGAAGACTTCGGAAGGGCTGCAAACCCTGCCCGGGATTGGCGCCTATACGAGCGCGGCGATTGCCGCGATCTGTTTTGATGAGAGGATTGCGGTGCTCGACGGCAATCTCGACCGGGTGCTGGCGCGCTATTATGCGCTCGATGTGCCGGTGCGCGAGGCCAAGGACGAATTGCGGGCGGCATTGCAGCAAAGCGTGCCGGAGCGATCGGGCGATTTTGCGCAGGCCATGATGGATCTCGGCGCAACGATCTGTGCGCCGCGGGCTGCGTCCTGTCTCATCTGTCCGCTGCAACCGGATTGCCGTGCCATGCGCGAAGGCGAGCCGACGATCTATCCGATCAAGCCGGTGAAGGCCGAACGTCCCGTGCGGCGGGGACATGCCTTCGTCATGACCGATGCCGGGGGCGATGTTTACCTGCAATCGCGGCCGGGCAAGGGGTTGCTCGGCGGCATGACGGAAGTGCCGACCTCGGACTGGGTAGCGGACCTTTCGGAGGTCGCCTATCCCGTAGCGGGGAAC
>NZ_JAFKHD010000314.1 GCF_017307565.1 Devosia sp. | reverse complement strand
GAAAGGTGGCGTCAAACTCGGTCTGAAGGCGACGAATGATGTATGCGGCGGTGTACTTCTCTGCCACGCAATCCAGCGCCATCTGGCGGGCCTCAGCCAGCTTCAGCAGGGTCTTGAAGGAAAGGGTCTTAGCCACGGTCGACTTCCTTCAGGATCAATCTGGCGTTTTGGACGCGCGATAAGCGATCAGCGCAGCAGCGCCGATCGAGACAAGAACGAAAAGCAGTGGAGAGATCAGCAAAACCAGCACCGCTGCTGCGACAACGGCAGCGCCTCGCCCTTCAGGCAAAGAGATGAACGAAAACCAGCTCACCGCCGTCGACCAGAGTTTCAAGGCTTCGCGCTTGAGAGAGTTGTCTTCCATATCGATAACCTCGCGAATAGCGGGGAGGAGCGCAGCCCCTCCCGCGCCGATCAATCATTGATCGCTGTGTTGATGAGATCGAGCGGTTCCATTTTGTCGGCTTCCGCCGCGCTGATGGTATCGACGATATCGAACTTGGCCGAAGTCAGGCCGTCATCGAGATGGGCAAGGAACTTCGCCGCACCCGCATCATCGCCAATCTGCACAAACAAGATCGTGAAGTCCTCATCGCGCTCCAGCTTGGCCGCAGCTGCGACAATGGCGGCTTCCGCGGCAGCGCGATCATCAGGCTCGCCATCGGTGAAGATGATAGCCACGGCCTTTTTGCCGTCGGCGTTCAGCGCGTCGATTTGAACGATCGCTTCCGCAAGAGGCGTGGACCCGCGCGGGCTGCGGCTCTGGAAAATCGAAGACACCTTGTCGGGCGTTACGCATTCGAAAACCTGCACGGCGCCGCCGAAAACGACCAGATCGATCCCATCGGTATCATACTTGTTGAGGACCGATGCCAGACCGAAGATGGTTTCCTGCGCTTCCTCCCAGCGGGTCTTGCCCGGATAGCGCGTCGAAGGGCTAGCCATCGAGCCGGAAGCATCCAGGCCAATCACGAAATCATATTCCGAGGCCGTTTCGGCAGTCAGAACAGTAGTGGTGGAAGCAGACATTGCATTTACTCCGTTGGGGCCGGTGACTTTGCAGACGACGGGAGATCGCTCACTGTCGCGTCCAGGCGGGCCAGGCCCGGAAACTTGGAAAATCGAAATCTGCGGCATGCAGAGTGAAGCTCAGCCACGGCGGGCCTCCTTTGCCTGTTGGTGGCAATCCGCGCAGCGCCAAGGGCCATGCGCTCCGTTCAGGCTGAAGCTGGGGTGCAGCAGGCCGCAATCGGCGCAGCCTTCCGGCTTCCAATTTGGTCGAGTTGTCGGCGATGTCGGCGCATGGCGACGGGATGCGGCAAGGGTGAGCAGGTCTGTCATGCCTCACCTCCCGTCGGCGGGGTATCGGGAAGGGCATTGATCCCCGTCAGGTCCTGCGGATCGATGCAGATCCACATCCAACCCTCCCGGGAATCGCTCCAGCGAAACCATCGGCCCAGCGGCTGGCCATCGGCGGTATAGCCATGCGTCAGCCAGCGGAGATCGCCCGCCCTATGTTTGACATAGCCGGCATCGCTGCCGGTAACGGGCACGCCGTTTCGCCACATCGGGCGAACGGGGCGCGGCGTGTAAGTGCCGGAGGATCTTGCGGCTGGCGATGCGCGCAAGGGAACGGAGCGCTGCGTAGGGGCTTTGGGCGCGGGCGGGGCGCTGTCGCCCATCATGTCGAGCAGGTTCATGCCCCAAGCACCCCCAGTTCCTTGCGGCCGACAAAATTGGGCGGCGGTAGCGGCACAAGCATCGTCGCGTGGCGCCAGATATGCAGGCAGTAGGGGTGATTGTTGATGTAATCGGCCTCAGCCGGGTGCAGCTGAAAGCAGACCTCTTCCGGCAGGAAGAAGGTGCGCTTGATGAACTCCATCTCCTCCCAGGTCGGGCAGCGGTTGGGCAGGCTGACGGAAATGTGATCCCATCCTTCCGCCTCGGGATTAGCAGCCGTAGAGACGATGACGCGCAGGGTGACCGCCGCGCTGCGCGGCACATGGAAATAGCCGCCCAATTTTTCCATACTGGTGTCGAACCAGCCCCACAGCGCCATTTCCGCCCCGCGATCGCGCCAGCGGTTGAGGGTGGAGAGGTCACGCATTGTCGCTGCCCTCCCGGATCCAGACAGGGCCAGTATCGACGACCAAGGCGCGCGTGGCGCTCTCGCTACCAACGAAGCAGGGATAGAGGATCGAACCCGACATGACGGTCTGGAAGATGCAGCCGGTCCGGTTGATCTCCTCAAGCTCTTCCGGCGAAAGCCGCCAGCAGGAAACATTGGCGGGGCCGCGCGGTTGCCGAAAGACATGAAGGTCAACGACAACCTCTCCATCACCCATGAAAGTGAAGTTGGCGCCCGGGAAGGAAATGGGCTCAGCCATGGTACACCCCAGTTCCGGTCGACATCTTGCGGCGGTGATGGCCTAGACGGCCTGCCGACTGCTGACGGCCATCGACAGGTGCGACAAAATGATCGGGCATGACCGTCTCAGCAGGACGCTGATGCGCACAGCCCAGATCGCCGCGTGTGCCGCAGCGCGGGCATGGATCGCGGCCCGCTGCCACGGGAAATGACTGCATCGGGATCGAATGGCGGCCCCCCGGAGCGCCCCGGCGCGCACGGGGGATCATGCCGCGCGGCGTGGCGCCCAGCAGCTTGTTCAAAAGCTCGATCGAAAAGCATTCATGGCTGATATCGCGACGGCGTTCCTCCTCCATGCTGACGGCCAGTTCGCGCGGGGTCTGGCCGGCGCCTGCCTTCAGCTTCTTGGCATGGGTGGGCAGAACCTTCTTGGCGGGGGCAGGGACCGGCACTGCAGCCGGAGGATTGTCGATCGCGTTCAGCGCCGCGCGACCCTTTTCCGTGATTTCATAGACGGCCGGGGTCATCGGCTGCCCCGGCCTGGGCATGACGCGGCGCAGCTCGCATGCGCCTATCGCATTGCCGATGCGCGCTGTTGCCAGCGTGCTGGTAATGCCCAGGTGCTCGCGCAGGGCCAACTGCGTGCTGGGCGCGGCGGCGAAGAACCGCAGCACGGCTTCGCGTTCGGCTGTGATGCGTGAGGCGGGGCGGCTCACGGATGCCCCCATTCATCGCGAACATCGTCTTCGTCGTTGCCGGTGATGAAATCAGGCAGGCGGGGGGCCGGGCGCGCCTCCTCGGGCAATGCATCGCTGATCGCCTGCGGCAGGCCGTATTCGTTCTTGTGCCGACGGGCATAGGCCTGCGCGGGCGTGCAGGGGGTGAACTGGTAAAGCGATGCTCCGCTCAGCAGCACCGGGCCCAGCATGACATCCGCAAACAGTGGCTCGATCTGGCACATCTTGGTGCCGAAGCGCTCGACCTCGGCCACCCGGCCGACCAGCGTGCGGTGGCCCAGCGCTTCGACGATGGCATAATTGCCCTCGGGCATGGTGTCGGCGGCGATGCGGGTCAGGGTCTGTTCGGTCATGACAGGGGCGCTCCGATTCGGGCGAAGGCGATGGTGGAGATCAGCGGGTTGAGGTCCCAGCGGAAGTCGGGGCCCGCGAGGCTGGCGGCCTTGTTCCACCAGCCGGTCTGCTTGGTGCCGAAGGTGTTGTTCCAGCCCGACTGGCTGCCGCCGACCTGGTTACCGAAACCGGTCTGGTCGATGTAGATGCCGCCGGCCATGGCGGGGGCAGCGGAAGCCGCGATAACGGTGGCAGCGACGGCGGTGATGATGAACTTGCGGATCATTTGAAGTCTCCTTGTTTGCTGCGGTCCCTCCGACCGCGTCGTTGATGGAGACTGTTTTAGGCGGCTGATCCGGAACGCTGCCTGAAGCGCAGATTCAGAATTCGTTCATCAGCAGAAAAATGCCAAAAAAATTCTGAAATGGTCGGTAAGCGGCTGTTCTTAAAAGACTTTAATGCGCTCGATGCGGCACTCTCCCCGCGACGGGGAGGTGCCGGCCGGTGCATGGGGACAGGGCGGGTGTCTTCAAGCCCGCCCATACCGGCGCTTCAGATGCGCCTTGAAGAAATCGGCGTTGAGCGGTTCGCCGGTGGCTCGGGTGATCAGGTTCGGCGTTGAATAGCGCGAACCGGCCTGCCAGATATTGTCCGAGCGCCACTGGTTGATGGCGCCGAACTCGCCCTGGCGCATCTGGTCGCGCGCATCGGGCACGGCCTTTTCCATTGCCGCCCATTGCTGCGCCGCGATCATGGCGCCCAGCGTGTAGCTCGGGAAATAGCCGAAGGCGCCGCCCGGCCAATGCACGTCCTGCATCGGGCCGTCCTTGGGGTCATTGATGGTCGAAATGCCGAGATATTCCGTCATCTTGGCGTCCCAGGCCTCGGGGATCTGGCTGGCTTCCAGCTTGCCGGTGATCAGCTCCTGCTCCAGCTCGTAGCGCAGGATGACATGGAGCGGGTAGGTGACCTCGTCGGCATCGACGCGGATATAGCCGCGCTCGACGTGATTCACTTCATTCAGCACGTCAGCGATTTCCCAGCCGGGAATCGCGTCCCCGCCCAGGTGCTGGCGCACCAGCGGCAGCAGGAATTCCCAGAATTCGGGACTGCGCGAGAGCTGCATTTCAACGAAGAGGCTCTGGCTTTCGTGCATGCCCATGCCGCGCGCCTTGCCCAGCGGCCAGTGCGACCATTCCTTGGGCAGGCCCTGTTCGTAAAGCGCGTGGCCGGTTTCGTGCAGCACGCCCATCAGCGAGGAGAGGAATTCATCGGTGCGGTAGCGCGTGGTCATGCGCACGTCGGTCGGCACGCCACCGCAGAAGGGGTGGTGCGACACCGCGAGCGAACCATGGGTGAAATCGAAGCCCACTGCGCGCATGGCGGCAAGGCCAAGTTCGCGCTGCTTTTCAATGGGGTAGGGCGCGTTGAGCTGCTTCCGCGGGCGCTTGGC
The DNA here is from genome assembly GCF_017307565.1 of Devosia sp. Classification (GTDB taxonomy): domain Bacteria; phylum Pseudomonadota; class Alphaproteobacteria; order Rhizobiales; family Devosiaceae; genus Devosia. The sequence continues at coordinate 21,088 of NZ_JAFKHD010000314.1, read as the reverse complement.
CAGCCGCTCTTCCTGCACCGCCAGCGCCTCGGGCACGAAGTCCTTCAGGAAGGTCTTGAGGTCGGCAAAAATAGGGTCGATTTCGGTTACGCGATTGCCCGGATCATATTGATCCATCATCGCATCATAGGGCGCAAGATTGAGCGCCGCAGCCCGCAGCTGAGCCTCTTCGCGCGCCAGCGCCACGACGCCTTCGAGCGCCGGCAGGAAGCTGTCCCAATCACCCTTAGCGCGGAGGTCGCGCCAGAGCTGTTCGGAGCGCATGGATGCGGCCGTGCGACGCTCGACGAATTCGGTCGGCAGGCAGGTCGCGTTGATATAACTGCGTTCGAACTCATCCACCGCCAGCTTCTGATCGGTGTCGAGGTTTTCGCTCCTGGCCTTGGCGATCCAGTCGGCGATTTCGGGCGCGGTTGCCTGCGCGTGATACATGGCGGCCAGGTTTGCCATCGCCTCGGCGCGCTTGTCGCCGCCCCCTACCGCCATGTGAGTCGCTTCGTCCGCCCCGAGAATGGACAGCGCGTGTTCGAGCGCTTCAAGCTTGTGACCAAGGGCGTCGAGTTTCTGGAAGGACATGGATCAAACTCCTGATAGGCCGGAGATGTGTTCCATAGAGCCGGCAGTGGATCAAGGTTTTGAACGATGCTGACTGCGCCGATCACGACCACCGCGTTAGTTCCGCGAAAGCGGGAATCGCATCGCGCCGAAACAGAGCTTCCCGCTTTCGCGGAATTGACGCCGGGGGGGTTCTTGGCTGTCTTCCGGAGAGTGCCCCCCAAAAAGGGCAGAGGCGCAGCCGGGGAGCTGCGCCTCATGGGGAAGGCCGTTTGGCTTCTGCCGTTCGGCCGGAGCGACCCTTCTGGATCTGCCCGGGGAACGGCGGCACGCAATGGGGACGACGCACCGCCGAATGGGGTCGGGAAGCGCTTTCGGGGATGAAAGCGCGCCGGATGCGTTGCCTCAGAACGGCAGGATGGCGTCGAGCACCTGTTGGCCGTAGCGCGGCTGCTGCACGTCGGTGATCTGGCCGCGGCCGCCATAGGAAATGCGCGCCTCGGCAATCTTGGTCGACGAGATCGTGTTGTTGGCCTGGATATCGGAAGGACGCACGATGCCCGACACGATGAGGTCGCGGACTTCGAAGTTCACGCGCACTTCCTGGCGGCCTTCGATCACGAGGTTGCCGTTGGGCAGGACCTGTGTGATCACGGCGGCGATGGAGGTGTTCAGCGCTTCCGAACGGTTTACCGAACCGGCGCCGGCATCGTTGATGCCCGACTTGAGGTCGATGGCGGCGGACGGATCGATCGTGCCGCCCGAGAGGTTGTCGACTGCGGCGCCGAAGATGCCACCCATGCCAGCCGAGTTGCTCGAAGAGCGGTTGCGGTTGGTGGTGTTGCTGATCTTGGCACGATCATCGACGGTGACGACCACGGTCAGGATGTCGCCGACGCGATGGGCGCGCTCGTCCTTGAAGAAGCCGCGGGCCGAGGTGCGGTAGAGCGAGTTCGACTGATAGGTGTCGGCCATGGGCTCGGGCATCGGCATGCGCACCGGCTGGTAGCCGGCCAGGGTCGTGGGGTCCTGGATCTGGGTCAGCGGCGGCGCATTGCCGACATTGGCCAGGCGATCCATGGTGTTGCAGCCGGCCATCGCTGCCGTCAGCGTCAGGATGGTGGCGATCTTGAAGGTTTTCATTGCTTTCGGTCCCAATTAGAGGCCGGCGAACGACACGGGGCCACCGGTCACTTCGACCGTGCCCGGCGCTACGGCCGTCGCGCTGATCACGCGCTTGGACATGAGGTTAAGCACCTGGAGGCTCGAGCCACGGCTGGCGCTGGTGATGGCCTGGCCCTTGACCGTCAGGGTCATGGGGCCGCGGCGATAGACGATGGTCACGAGCTCGTTCTTGGCCACGGCGATCGGCGGGCTGACGTCGCTGAGACGCAGCATCATGCCTTCGCGGCTCTGGCGGTTGAGCGCCATGCCAACCAGTTGTTCGAGCGGAGCATGCGCATAGGCATTGGCCTGGCCGACGGGAACCGGCCGCATCACCAGATGCTCGGGCAGCAGGATCGTGCCGGCCGGCAGGTTGGCTGCCAGGTGCGGCATTTCGATCGTCATGTCGATCGTGCCGGTCACGTCGATCACCCGGCTGTTGTCCGCGAGGACAAAGCGGGCCGAGAAGTCGCGGCTGCCAGCGGTGTAGCGCATGCCTTCGAGCCGTGCCGCGACGCCATTGGTCGAAACCTGGATGGGGTCGAGGAAGCGCGAGAACTGCACATTGGCGTTCACGTCCGAACCGATCAGGCCGCGGGCCGTCAGGTCCGTAACCACGAGGTCCTTGAGCAGGGCCTCGTCGACGATCATGCCGACGCGTGTCACGTTCACCGAAGAAAAGCCATTGGCTTCAAAGCTGGTGATGCCGACGCGGGCCGCAGCGGAGCGGATGGTGGCGATGTCGACCTTGCCGGTGGTGCCGGGGGCCGGGGCGCTGAAAATGGCCATTTCGGCCAGGGCGCCAGCATCGTCGAACATGTCCGCCACGGTCACGAGCTGGTCGGTGACCGTGACGTTGCCGCGCAGCGTCGGGGCTGCCTCGGCGGTCGCGACCATCAGCGAGATCACACTCACCAGCGCCAGTCTTTTGGAAAGTTGGCTCAATGAAGCCTCCTGTTACCGGAGCTGGCTTGTGGCCTGCATCATCTGGTCGGCGCCGGAGATGACGCGAGCGTTCATCTCGTAGGCGCGCTGGGCGGCGATCAGGTCGGCGATTTCGGTCACCGAGTTGACGTTGGCCATTTCCAGATAGTTCTGCAGGAGGTTGCCGTTGCTGTCCGCATTGGGCAGGCCGATCTGTGCTGGGCCGCTGGCCGCGGTTTCGAGGAACAGGTTGTCGCCCATGGATTCGAGGCCAGACTTGTTCACGAAGCGCGCCAGCTGGAGCTGGCCGAGCTGCACGGCGGTGCCGTCATTGCCGATAAAGGCTTCAACCGTACCGTCGGCGGAGATCGAAACGCCCTTGGCATCGCCCGGAATGGTGATGCCGCCGGAGATTTCGTAACCGCTCGAATTGACCAGCGTACCGTCCTGGTTGCGTTCGAACGAACCGTCGCGGGTATAGGCGGTGCGGCCGTCGGGCAGCTGCACCATGAAGAAGCCTTCGCCGCGGATGGCGACGTCGAGTTCGCGTTCGGTCGGGTTGACGCTGCCCTGGCTCATGACGCGGGGCGTTGCCACGGTGCGCACACCGGAACCGATTTCGAGGCCGGCCGGCACCAGCGTGCCCTGGTCCGAGGTCTGCGACCCGGCGCGGGAAATCTGCTGGTAGAGCAGGTCTTCAAACTCGGCGCGCTGGCGCTTGAAGCCCGGCGTGCGCATGTTGGCGATGTTGTTGGAGATGACTTCGACATTGCGTTCCTGCGCGCTCATGCCGGTCGATGCGATGTAAAGAGCTTTCATGGCGGGTCCTCAATGTCAGGCGGAAACGGAGCCGAGGCGCTTGATGGCATCGCGACGCATGTCGTCCTGCTTCTGGCCCAGCGAGGCGATGGATTCGTAGGCGCGGGTCACGCGGATCATCTCCGCCATTTCCGCCACGCCCGAGACGTTGGACTTCTCGGTAAAGCCCTGCAGTACCCGCGAATTGGTCGCCGGGATGGGCGTGCCACCCGACATCAGGTTGTTGCCGACGCGAACCAGAGCCTGGGGCTCGGCGAATTCCACGATCTGCAACCGGCCCTTGGCGCCGGCGCTCGAGGAGATCGAGCCATCGGCGGCAACGCGGATGTCGGTTTCTTCGGCGCCGAACTGGATCTGGCCGCCATCGCCCATGACTGGGTTGCCGGACAGGTCGACCAGCGTGCCTTCATTGTTGATCTGGAAGGCGCCGCCACGGGTGTAGCGCTCGCCACCGGCCGTCTGCACGGTGAAGAAACCGTCGCCGCTGATAGCGAGGTCGAGAGGAGCATCGGTCTGGACCATGGCGCCATCGGAGAAATCCTGAATGGTCGCCCAGTCCTGGACGTAAGAAAGGGTGCGATCGTTGCCCGAGAAGTCGGCATGCGAGGCCACCGGCATCTTGTATTCTTCGAACAGAAGCTGTTCGGCCTTGAAGCCAGTGGTATTAATGTTGGCGATGTTGTTCGCCACCATGTCCATGTGGCGCTGCAGCGCCATCTGGCGCGACAGTCCTATGAGTTGTGCATTCTCGATCATCTCGATCCCCGGTTTCTTAAGTCCCCGAGATGGCCCGCTTCCCCAAGCTTGCCGCCTCGCCTCTCAAAATGCAGAAACCGTGCCAGACCGATAAGCCGTTATATTTCAATGATATAGTGACTTGTGGTGGTTAATTTTGCCCAGTGCGAATTTGGCGCTGCGGCAAATGTTGCTCGGCAGAAGTTGCCGGGTTGAGGCTAAAAGTAACCAGTCATTAACCAAGATGGCATTAGCTGGACCTGCGGCCGGAATCGTCTGGCTTCAAGAACGTCTGTTGCGGGGTTTCAATGACGACGGAAGCGGAAGCTGGCACAGAGGTGCCAGTCAAGAAGGGCATCAATAAGCTCTTCATTATTATCGGTGCTGCGGTCGTCGCCGTTCTGCTGGCAGGCGCCGGCATCTTCTTCGTCATGTCGTCTTCGGGCGGCTCCAGCCAGGCAACTGCGGATGGCCACGCCGCACCAGCCGGTGAACACGGGGAAGCGGCAAAGTCTGCCGACACCTTCATCTTCAATCTCGAACCGATGATGGTGAACCTGCAGAGTTCGGATGGCGCGCAGAACTACATGAAGCTCACCGTCGCCCTCGAAGTGGCCGACGAGCACACCATGACCGAAATCCAGCCGCGCCTCGCCAAGGTCGTCGATGCCTTCCAGGTCTATATGCGCGAACTGCGCAAGTCCGACCTTGAAGGCTCCGCCGGCGTCTATCGTCTCAAGGAAGAGTTGCTGCGTCGCGTCAACATCGCCGTCTACCCGGCGCGCGTCGAAAGCATCCTCTTCAAGGAAATTCTGGTGCAGTAATGGCCGGTCCTTCTGATCAAGACAAACTCTCGGAAGACTGGGGCCTCGACCAGATCGATGCCGGCGGCTCTTCCTTCGATATTCCCGGTGAGGATGGCGGCGAAGAAGATTGGGCCGCCATGCTCAAGGCCAGCCAGGATGCGGCTGCCGATGGCGGCGTGGATCGCGTGCTCAATCAGGACGAGATCGACAATCTCCTCGGCTTCGATGCAGCCACGGCAAGCAATGTCGAGCTGAGCGGCGTCCAGGCGCTCATCAACAATGCGCTCGTCAGCTACGAGCGTCTGCCGATGCTCGAAATCGTCTTCGACCGCCTCGTGCGTCTGGCGACGACTTCGCTGCGCAATTTCACGAGCGACAACGTCGAAGTCTCGCTCGACTCCATCTCGTCGGTCCGCTTCGGCGACTATCTCAATTCAATCCCGCTGCCGGCCATTCTATCGGTCATCAAGGCAGAGGAGTGGGAAAATTACGGCCTTCTCACGGTCGACTCCAACCTCATCTATTCGATGATCGACGTGCTGCTCGGCGGCCGTCGCAGCGGCGTCACCGTGCGCATCGAAGGTCGACCCTATACGACCATCGAGCAGGCGCTGGCCCAGCGTCTCATCGAGGTGATCCTTGAAGACACCAAGCGCGCCTTCGAGCCGGTCACCCAGATCAATTTCAAGCTCGAGCGCATGGAAACCAATCCGCGCTTCGCAGCCATCTCCCGGCCGAACAACGCCGCGATCCTGATCGAACTCCGCATCGAGATGGATGACCGCGGCGGCAAGGTCGAAATCCTTCTGCCCTACGCCACTATCGAGCCCATCCGCGAACAGCTCCTGCAGATGTTCATGGGTGAAAAGTTCGGCCGCGACCCGATCTGGGAAGGCCACCTGGCGACCGAAATCTATCAGGCCGACGTCGAGATCGACGCCGTTCTGCACGAGCAGGAACTGCCCTTGTCGCGGCTCCTGTCCCTCAAGCCTGGCGACACCGTGATGTTCGAGCGCTCTCCGAGCGATCCCATCCTGCTGCGCTGCGGCGAAGTCGAGCTTACCGAGGCCATTATGGGCCATATCGGAAATTATGTCTCAGTGCGGGTCACCCGCCACCTCAATCCGCCCAAGGTTACCATGGCGGCTTTTGAGGCAATTGATGAATCCATGGAAGGTCGCTGATGCTTGGTTTGTCGATGGGATTGTTCATTGAGTCCGCAGTGGCTGTGCTCATGGCGCTTACCCTGGGCTATTGCGTTATTCTCAACCGCCGGCTGGCGCGGCTGCATGCAGACCGTGAAGCCCTGAAGCTGATGGTGGGCGATCTGATCGCTGCCACTACGCTCGCCAACCAGGCGATCAAGGAACTCAAGTCTACGGCTGTCGAGGCTGACATCACTCTCAGCTCGCGACTCGAAGAAGCTGAGCGCTTCGGCATCGAGCTGGCCAATCACGTCAATGCGGGTGCGGCGATGATGCAGCGCATCGTTCGTCTGACCAATGTTGCCCGTCAGCATCCTGTGTTGGCGCCGGTTCCGGCTGCCGATCAGGAAGATGCGCTCAACGCGCCAAAGCAAAACAACAAGGTGCGCGCGGCGCTCGAGCAGCTCTCGACCCGGGTCAGTAACCGTGGAGTTGCCGCGTGAACCGGATTCGCCTGCTTCCAGTCGTCATCCTGATGGTTGCGGCGCTGCTGGTCCTCAAGACCACGGGTCTCGTTACCCAGGGACACTACGCGCTTTCAGGCGTCACCCCGGCCGAGGCGGCCGGAGGCGGCGGCGGGACTGCGGGCGGTCATGGTGGTGGCGCGGCTGCGCCTGCCGCGGGTCCGACGACACTTCAGCAACCGACTTTGCCCGACGTTGCTCCGACAATGGGAGATACAGCTCCCACCGTTGGCGGTCAGGCTCCTGCTCCTGAAGCTGGTCATGGCGCTCCGGCGGCGGGCGGCCATGGTGCGACCAGCGCCGAAGGCAGCATTGACCTTGTTGCTGGGGTCAATGGCGACGCCGCAAGTTCCGGTGGTGAACATGGCGGCACCAATAGTGTCGCGGATTTCAATGCCTGCGCCCCGCGATCCGTCGGATCGTCCGAAGGTGGCCAGCTCACGGTTCTGCCTGGCGACTGTCCGCCGCTCAAGGACGCCGTTCCCCAGCTGTCGACGCCCACGGGCAATGTCGAGATGGGTGCTAGTGATCCAACCCTGACCGAGCAGGTGCTACTCGGCCGCCTTGCTGCCCGTCGCACCGAGCTCGAAAGCTACGAGCAGGAACTGGCCATGCGCGCCTCGCTCATCGATGCCGCTGAAAAGCGCGCCAATGAGCGAACCTCGACGCTGGAGGCCCTTGAGGCACAGATCGCCTCGCTGGTCGAAGAGCGCAAGAAGCTGGAAGCTGAGCAGTTTACGTCGATCGTCTCGATGTATCAGACGATGAAGCCGAAGGATGCGGCCAGCATCTTCAATCAGCTTGAAGTCGATATCCTGGTGCGCGTCGCCAAGATGATGCCGCCGCGCAAGATGGCTCCGATTCTGGCAGCCATGGATACCGCGAGGGCGCAGGAACTGACTGTGCGACTCGCTGCCGACACAACGGAGCATCCCGATCAGATGAAGCCGTCCGAACTTGCGGCTCTGCCGCAGATCGTTGGACAGTAAGTCGATTGCCGAGGCCCGCAGCGTTGAAACTGCGGGTCTTTTTCTATTCCGACCACGATTTTTAATGCCCCGACATGGCCGCTGCGAGGCTCGGCGTAATCGGGTGTTAAGCATGCCCGCTTAGGTTTGTGCCCAGTACTTGTGTTGTTGGCATTTTCTCGTCTGAGGGAGGATGACCAGCTCTGCGTCGGGCATGTGGCGGGCCATGAAAATGACGATCAATCCGGGTTGGCTGAAGCCGCGGAAATTTCTTGCTGCGGCACTGCTGTCGGTCAGCCTCTTGTCCGTCTCTGTGGCCATGGCCCAGGAACAGGCCCAGTTCTTCGCGACCCAAGAGACCGGCTATGGCCGCCTCGTCATCAGCTTCCCGGGGCGCGATACGCTGCCTCCCTATGCCATGCGCATGTCCAACGGGGTGCTCTCGCTCGAGTTCGAAGAGCCGATCTCCGTGGTTCTGCCTGATGTGGCCTCGATCATGCCGGAGTATCTGTCAGTCGCTCGGCTCGATGCCACCGGCAAGGGGCTCCGGATAGGCCTTCGCAGCACGCTCAATTTCAATCGTACCGAAGCGGGCACCAAGCTTTTCATCGATCTCCTGCCAACCAACTGGCAGGGTTCGCCGCCGGCTTTGCCGCAGGACGTGATCGACGAAATGTCCGCAAGGGCCCAGCGGCTTGCGCTGCGAGACGATCAGCGGCGCAAGGCCCAGGTTGTTGCCGAACAGAACCCGCAGGTAGCGCTCCGCATCGGTCGCAATCCGACCTTCCTGCGTCTGCAGTTCGACTGGACGATTCCGACCGGCGGAAAGTTCGATTTTTCCGACGACCATGGGCGCATCGACTTCGAATGGCCGGTCGATGTTGACCTCCGAGGCCTCCTGACCGACCTGCCGGCAGAAATCGTGTCGGCAAAAAATACGGTTTCACTCGATGGCAGCGCCGTCGAGATGAAGTTCGGTCGCGGTGTTTCTCCCCGTTTCTACGCCACGGGTCCAAACCAGTATGTGCTCGACATAGACATAGCGGGGCAGGGATTGCCGGAATTCTCGGCCGCCGCACTTGCCGGCGAACCTGCGGCCGAGGCGACTGCGTCCGCTGCCGCCACGACGCAAACAGCGGAGGCGGGCGCCAACCTTGCTGCCAGCGAGCCAGCGACGATTACGCCGTTTGTCACCACCTTGGGCAGCACCGTCCGTGTGGTCTTCCCCTTTGTGCAGGAAACCCCGTCGGCCATTTTCCGCCGCGGCGACTCGGTCTGGCTGCTCTTTGATACCCGCAGCGCCATCCAGCTGCCGGAGGACGTCGAAAAGCTGTCTGCGGTTTCGCGCGAATTCGTCGTCACCACCGTAGACGACGCCCAGCTCGTACGGATCGATCTCGCCAGCGATCGCTTGGCGACCATGGGCTCGCAGGGCCAGGCCCTGGTATTGTCGCTTGGCGATGTCATGATGGCACCGACCGAGCCGCTGGAGTTGACGCGCCGTCGAGATATGCGCGGCGATTTCGAGATGGTCGCCAATATCGCCCGTCCTGGCCGCGTCCATGCCTTTCAGGACCCGCTCGTCGGCGATACGCTCAGTGTTGTCACAGCCTATCCACCTGCGCGTGGCATCACGCGGTCGCTCGATTATGTGGATTTTTCGGCCCTGCAGAGCGTCCACGGCCTTGTCATTCGACCCAAGGCCGATACGCTCCATGTCGCGCTCGAAAATGCCCTTGCGGTGATCACGGCGGATGAGGGCCTCGAATTGTCCTCGACCGATACGCTGCGGCAGGATTTTGCCACTTCTGCCCCAAGCCAGCGCGCCAGCTATATTGATTTCGAGCCCCTCCAGCAGGCCAACCTGGGCCTGGTGACCAAGGAGCGCAACGCGCTTGAGGCTGCGGCCGCTGCGAGCGACGGTCGGGCTCGCGACGCAGCACGTCTGGATCTCGCCAATTTCCTCATAGCCAATGGCCTTAGCCACGAGGCCCTGGGCATTCTGCGCGTCGTCGGCGGCAGCCAGCGCAACGAAGATCTGCTCAAGAAGGTCCATATGAGCGAAGCGGTTGCCAATGTCATGGCTGACCGCCCCCGGGACGCACTGCTGCGCCTCAATGCCAAGGAGATGGATCAGGACATCGACGCCATGTTCTGGCGCGCCATCGCCCGTTCGCAGAATGGCGACTATGAGGGGGCGCGAGCCGACGCCACTCAGGCTTACTCAATCATCGACAGCTATCCACCCTGGGCCCGCGAAACTTTCCTCCTGGCGGCCACTCGCGCGGCTATCGAGGATCGCAATCCCGACCAGGCGCGGTCCATGATTGGCGATGTGGTCTTTGGGTCTCTCGACAACGATCAGATTGCCGAATTCAACCTGCTGTCCGGTCGCATCGCCGAAGAAGAGGGGCGGCTCGACGCGGCCCTCGACGTCTACGGGCAGGTGATTGCAACCGAGGTTCGTCCTGCCCGGGCCGAGGCCGTGTTCCGCACACTCGGCATTCTCGATAAGCAGAAGCGCCTTGATATGGTCCGCGGCGCGCAGACCCTTGCGGCAGAGGCTCTGCTTTGGCGCGGTGACTCGCTCGAAGCCTCCATGCAGGGGATGCTTGCCGATCTCTACTTCCGCATCGGCGAGTACCGCCAGGGCTTCGAGTCGGTCACGGCTGCCGTGGCCAGCGATCCGTCGAGCCGCGACGTACAGGCGCTCAGCGACCATGCCCAGCGCATGTTCAACGATCTGTTCCTCAACGGGCTTGCCGATTCCATCGGCCCTGTCGAGGCGCTTGGTATCTATTATGATTTCCGCCAGCTGACGCCGCCCGGTTCCCGGGGCGACGAGATGATCCGCAATCTGGCCCGCCGCCTGGTGCGGGTCGATCTGCTGCCACAGGCGGCCGAATTGCTGCAATACCAGCTCGACAACCGTCTGCGTGGCGTGGCGCGCACCGAAGTCGCTTCGGATCTTGCGGTCATCTACCTCGCCGAGCACAAGCCGGCGGAGGCCATGCGGGTTCTCAACGACACGCGCCTGCCGGATCTTCCGGAGAGCCTTGCTCGCCAAAGGCGGATACTTGAAGCCCGCGCGCTGCTCGATGGTGGCCGCGATCAACTCGCCCTTGATCTTGTCCGCGACCTTACGGGACAAGACGTCGAATTGATGCGTATCGATGCCCACTGGCAAGCCAAGCGCTATGAGCAGGCCGGGCAGCTCATCGAAGCGCTTTATGGGACGGGTGCTTCCGGCGTTCCGCTGAGCAAGGCTGCCCGGATGGGCATTCTGCAGGCCGGCGTGGGCTATGCGCTGAACAACGATGCGGCAGGTCTTGCCCGTCTGCGGACGAAATACTCGGATGCGATGGTCAACTCGCCGGAATGGCCGATGTTCGACTATGTGACTGGTCCGATCCAGGTGACCAGCAACGAGTTCCGTCAGGTGGCTTCGCAGATTGCCGCCGTCAATGGCCTCGAAACCTTCCTCGTGGCCTATCGCGACGTCTACGCCGGGCAGGGCGCGCTGACGCCGCACCCGAGTGGCGGCGAGGATGGTTCAGGACCAGTCGCTTCGCTCAAGGAATAGGCCAATCCGATGACGGCGCCCTTTTGGGTGCCGTCGTTCAGCGTTGCGCTAACTGACGAAACTTCGCACCAGCGAGCCCACGACCAGATACCACCCGTCCACAAGCACGAAGAAGATCAGCTTGAAGGGCAGGGAGATCACCACTGGCGGGAGCATCATCATACCCATGCTCATGAGCACCGATGCCACGACCATGTCGATGATGACGAAGGGCAGGAAGAGCAGGAAGCCGATTTCGAAGGCGCGCCGCAGTTCCGAGATCAGAAACGCCGGGATCAGCAGCTGCAGCGGAATGGCTTCCGGCTCGGCCGGAACCTCGGCTTCGGTCAGGTCATAGAACAGCGACAGGTCCTGCTCGCGCACATTGGCCCGCATGAAGGCGTGCAGTGGTGCGACGGTCGGCTCGAAAGCCTCGGAAATCTCGATCTGACCCGCCAGCAGTGGCGCGATGCCGTTGTTGTAGCTCTGCTCAAGCGTCGGCTGCATGATGAAGAAGGTCAGGAACAGCGCCAGCGAGATCATCACCGAGTTCGGCGGCGCCGTCTGCAGGCCGATCGCGGTACGCAGCAGCGACAGCACGACCACGATACGGGTAAAACTGGTCACCATCACGAGGATGGACGGGGCCAGCGACAGGATGGTCAGCAGGCCGATCAGCTGGATGGCGCGTTCGGCGATCGCCGTGTTGTCACCGAAGCCGATCGAGAGTTCCTGCGCCTGGGCGACGCCAATGGCGGCAAGCGAAAGGCCTGCCGCCACGATCAGGCCAATGAGGGCGTGCTTTTTAAGGCGCTTGCGCCCGGTATTAGCCTCGGCTGCTTTCGCCCTGCGCTTCGTGATCACGCGTTACGCCTTCGTTAACCGATTTTTCAGCGTCTTCTTTAGCTGAGTCGGCCTCCGATACGGGCGAAATGTCCGGCTTATACCCGGTTGTCGTGGTTTCCTGCGCGTTGACCGGGCGCAGAAGGCCGGTGTGGCGCAGCGAGCGGCCGGGCGTTTCGCGCGACTTGTTGGCTTCGCGGGCGCGGTCGATGGCGGCGCCGGGGCCGGCTGCAACGGTCGCCGCGGGGCTGACGGCGGGCTTGGTTTCGGCGGGACGCGTGTCGTTGCTGGCCTTGCGCCCAACCATGGGCACGGGGCGGCGGGTTGTCTGGGCGGCGGGCGGCTCGGGCGGCACGATACCGGCTTCAACCACCACGTCCTGCGGGCCGCCGGTCAGGATCAGGTGTTCGACATTGTCACGCCGCACGATCAGCAATTGCCGTTTCTGATCGACCACGAGGCTATCGACGATGGCGAGCCGCCGATTGCGGCCGCGCACGCCATTGGTCGAGACGCGAAAGACCAGCTTGAGGAGCCAGACACCGAGCACGGTGAGTACGATAACGGCGCCAAGGGCAAAGGCGGCGGTCAGGTAAGTATTACCGCTGCCGCCAAACAGGCTGGTGATGAACTGCACTATTTCAACTCCTAGGGCACGCCTCCGCCGGGCGTGCAATTGATCAACGTTCTAAAGCGGGGCGGGCGAATCTGGAAGATCGCGCCGCGCTTCGTGTGTGGCTTCGACGACTCTGTCGGGCATTTTCTGCCCAGTCAAATCAGTCAATCATGCAGAATGCGAGGCAAATCGGGACGGAATGGGTGCTGAATTAACGCTTCTTTAACTACGAATAGGCAGGATTTTCCCATTAGCGCGGACTCAGGGGGCGTTGGGCGATGGGATTGATGGACCTGCCGGTTTTTTCGGCACTGACGGACAAGATGCGTTGGCATCAGGCCCGCCAAGGTCTTTTGGCCGAGAATGTCGCGAATGCCGACAATCCCGGTTTCAAGGGGCGCGACCTCAAGCAGTACAACTTCGAGGAGCGCTTCAGCCTTGTGCAGCCTCCGCAGGTTTCGACCGCTGCTACCCAACCCAAGCACTTTTCTACCTCCATCGGCGGCAATTCAACCTTTGCCGACAGCCGGATGGTGAATTTCGAGATTACGCCGAAAGGTAACGGCATCACCCTCGAAGACGAGATGATGAAGGTCACGACCAATATGATGGACTATCAGGCCGCGACCTCCCTCTACCAGAAATCGGTGCGGATTTTGAAAACCGCACTCGGCAAAACCGCTTAAGGAGGCGTGACTCATGGACTTCAGCACTTCGATCGGCATCGCCGCCACAGGCCTTCACGCGCAGTCTGCCCGTATGCGCGTCATAGCGGAAAACATTGCCAACGCGGATTCGACCGCAACCACGCCGGGCGGCGACCCGTACCGCCGCCGTGTACCGACCTTCGAAACCGTCATGAACAACGAGCTTGGCGGTCGCGTCGTCTCCATGGGCAAGGTTGCCTATGACCAGAGCGACTTTAACAGCCGTTACGAGCCCGGCCATCCGGCCGCCGATGCGAACGGCTATGTTCAGTATCCCAACGTCAACACGCTGATCGAGACGATGGACATGCGCGAGGCCCAGCGCAGCTACGAGGCCAATCTCAATGTGGTTTCCGTGACGCGGCAGATGCTCGGGCAGACGCTCGACATCCTGCGCGGCTAACGGTTCGGGGGGCAATAATCATGGCGTCAACACCTTTCAACATTGCAGCAGCGGCCTATGGCAATGCCAGCCGTCTGGCTTCGCAGATCTCCCGTCCTGAGGCCGAGGCAGCCATTGCCGGCGTCGCAGGCGGTCCGAACTTCGCACAGATGCTGGCCCAGTCGGTCCAGGGCATCACCGAAAGCGGTCGTGCCGCAGATCCGACGGCGATCGCAACGCTCAGTGATGCGGCTACCCGTCTGCTCACCCAGGCGTCCCAGCCGGGTGCCCAGCTCGGCACCAATGCCGGCAATAGCGGGAACGACTTTGCCGCCATGCTGGCGCAGTCGGTGCAGGGCGTTGTCGATCAGGGCCGCGCTTCGGACCAGATGGCCATCGATATGGTCAACGGCAAAGCCAATGTGGTCGACATGGTGACGGCGCTCTCGCAGACCGAATTCGCCATCGAGAGCATCGTGACGATCCGCGACCGCGTCATCCAGTCCTATGAATCGATCATGGCGATGCCGATCTGACGACGCCTCGGCGCAACGCACTCACCTCAGGGCACGCCCTGAGGTCTTCACTGAATAGTGCCAGTCGACTGATCGCCGGTCATTGAGGAATCAGTTACCATTTAGTGGTGACCGTAAAAGGATTCGCCTCGTGACCGGCGCCGAAGTGCTCGATATTGCCAGCCAGGGCATCTGGACGCTGATCATTGTGTCCCTGCCGATGATGCTGGTCGGCCTCGTTGTCGGCGTGGTCATTGCCCTCTTCCAGGCGCTCACCCAGATTCAGGAAATGACGCTGGTCTTCGTGCCGAAGATCATCGCGATCTTCGTTACCATGTTGCTGACCCTGCCGTTTCTCGGTGCGACCATGTCGGCTTACATGACCCGCGTGATCGACATGATCATCGTCGGCGGCTGATGTTTACGCTCAACCTCGATTGGGCTCCGGCTGCGGCCTTTACCTACCTCATCCTGTTCGCGCGCATCGGCACCATGCTGATGCTGATGCCTGCGCTGGGGGAGAACACCATCCCCGCGCGCCTGCGTCTTGCCTTTGCGCTCGTCTTCACCAGCGTGCTCTATCCGCTGCTGAAATATATCGTTCCAGCCATGCCGCCCGATACCGCTGGGATCGTCGGAGTCATCTTTCACGAGATCGCGGTCGGCCTGATCATCGGCGGCATCGTGCGCATAACCGTCATGGCGACCACCGTTGCCGGCGCCATCGTGGCGTTCCAGACCGGTCTCTCAGGCGCCATGGCGGCTGACCCGACGCAACAGGGCATGCAAAGCGCGGTTTTCGCGAGCTTCCTGTCGTTTCTCGGTATCACGCTGATCTTCGCCACCGACCTGCACCACGTGGCTCTGGCGGCCATCTATGACAGCTATTCGGTGTTTGCGCCCGATATGCCGCTGATTTCCGAAGATGCCATGCAACTGGCGATCCGCACCGTCGCCGGCGCCTTTTCCGTCGGCGTGCAGATGGCGGCGCCGTTTATCGTCTTCGGCCTCGTGTTCAACCTCGGAGCCGGTATCCTGGCGCGCCTGATGCCGGCGTTGCAGGTCTATTTCATCCTCATGCCCGCCAACATTCTGGCCGGCCTGATCCTGTTCGCTCTTTTGCTGGTGATGATGATGGGCTGGTATCTATCCGCCTTTGAAAATCATCTCGCCATGTGGCGGGGGTAGGCGATGTCCTCAGAAGCCCCCGAGCAAGAGAGCAAAACAGAAGATCCTTCCCAACGAAAACTTGAGGAAGCGCACAAGAAGGGCGACGTCGCCAAAAGCCAGGAGGTGACCACCTGGTTCATGCTGGTCGGCACGGCCATCATCTGTTCGAGCATGGCCCCGTGGGTCGCGAGCCAGATCAGCCAGCCGCTCCAGACCATCATGATGAACGCCGACCGTTTCGACGTGAATGGGGCGGGTTTCTCGGCATTCTTCACCAATCTCGCCTTCGCCATGATCGGCGCGGTCTTGGCGCCACTCGCCGTGCTCTATGTCTGCGGCGTGCTCGCCAATCTCGTGCAGCACCGCCCGCTGATTTCGGCCGAGCCGATTACGCCCAAGCTTTCCAAGATTTCCCCGCTCGCCGGAGCCAAGCGCCTCTTTTCGATCGATGCTCTGATCAATTTCGGCAAGGGCCTCGTCAAGATCGGCGTGGTCGGCATCGTGGTGGTCATGGTGATCTGGCCCGAGCGCGACCGCCTCGACACCATGATGACGGCCGACCCGATCATCATCCTTCTCGATTTCCAGGAGCTGGCAGTCAAAATCCTGACGGCCGTGCTTGTCGTCGTTACCTTCATCGCCGGTGCCGACTATTTCTACACCCGCCAGAAATGGTGGAAGCGGCAGATGATGACGGTTCAGGAAACGCGCGACGAATACAAGCAGATGGAAGGCGACCCGCACGTGAAGGGTCGCATCCGTCAGCTGCGGCAGGAAAAGGCGCGCAAGCGCATGATGCAGTCGGTTCCGGACGCGACCGTGGTTCTCACCAACCCGACGCACTACTCTGTCGCGCTCAAATACGAAAAGGGCATGGGTGCGCCGAAGTGCGTCGCGAAAGGGGCCGATGCCGTCGCTCTGCGCATTCGTACCGTTGCCAAGGAAAACGACGTGCCGATCATCGAGAACCCGCCACTGGCGCGCGCGCTCTTTGCTGCGGTCGAGGTCGACGAGGATATTCCGGCCGATCACTATAAGGCCGTCGCCGAAATCATCGGCTTCGTCATGCGCCTCAAGCACGGTCAGAGCTGGAAGGCGAGAGGGTAGAGCCTGCCATGGATTTCATGAAGCTCCTCAAATCGCTTGAGGAATTGCTCTACGAACTGATCAGCTGGTTTCTCTTCTATCCCCTGACCTTGTGGCGCATCGTCCGTCGGCCCCTGCAGATGCTGTCCTATGCCGAGCGCCAATTGCTCGAGGACGAGGACCGGCAGTTCGACGACAGCCTCAGCCCGCCGATCCTGCTGCTCATCTCGCTCGTGGTCCTGCACAGCTTTGGTCAGATATTGCAGCCCGAGGAAGACCACGCACTGTCCGGCCTCTTGGCTGACGACTGGAACCTGCTGATCTTCCGCGCCGTCAGCTTCAGCCTTTTCCCGCTGCTGTTCGGCCTTCTGCAGCTCAAGCTCAACAAGGCGCGGCTGACCCGCACCACGTTCAAGCCGGTCTTCTACAGCCAGTGCTACGCTGCCGTGCCCTTTGTCGTTGCGGTGAGTCTGGGCCTGCAGGGCATGACCAGCGGCGAGGTCATCCTGGGCGGCGTTGTCGCCATGGCCGGCCTTCTTTGGTACGCTACCTCCGAAACCCTCTGGCTCATCCGGAGCGCCAGGCTGCGGCCGCTCAAGGCTACGCTGGCCGTCGCGGCAACGCTCATCGTCGCCATCCCGCTCTTCCTGCTGTCTGCGCTGGTCGTAGGGCTCGCCAGCGGCTCGGTCGCTATCCCGAACTAAGCCCCGCCGACCGGCATGTGGCCGAGCCCGTAGCTCGTCAGGAACAGCGCCCAGTCGTCGAAGATATGGGCGATCGAGGACACCCAGATATTGCGGGTCAGCAGATAGGCAAGGGTCATGACCACCCGCGCCGTGCCGATGATGCCGAGGCACTGGATGATGTTCCAGTCATAGGTCGGCAGGTGCATGGCCGAGAACCATACGGTCGAGACGATCACGGCGATGACCAGCCCCAGGCGCCGAGATAGGCCAAATCTGTTGACGCACAGCCACAGCACCGCCAGCAAAGGCAGGATGGACACGACTTCCTCGCCGATGAGCTGGATGACGGTCCGCGCCAGAAACAGCAATAGCTGCGGCGTGTCGTAATCCATCAGCCCAGTGACGGCAGCATTGGACGACGCGCCGTAGAGCGTCTCCACAGTGACGCCGGCGATGACCGAGACAATCACCGTCAGCACGCCGAAGCCAATGGCGATGCCGAACTGCTTGAAACTCATTGGCCGGAAGATGGCCGGCGGACGCCAGCCGGTCACCGCCATCAACGCCAATAGCGGCAGGCCGGCAAAGACGACGGCGGGAATGAAGACGAGCGGCACCGTGTCAAACGGCACCAGAATGAGCTGGAGAAAGGCCACCACCACTGCGACCATCACGAGGAGCCAACCTCGCCCGCTGATCGCCACCGGTTCGCCCGCATAATAGGGAAGGTCGCTTTTCGCCGCCATCGATGATGCCCTCACAGCCGGAGCACATCTAATCGCGGCGCCGAAATATTGGCAAGTGGATCAAGAGCTAAGCCCGGCAAGCCCAAGCCGTTCCAGAACGAAATCCGCCCGTTCGGCCACCGGAATTTTCGGCAGCTCAACCGCCTCATATCCCAACGCCGGGTAGTCATGGACAAGGCGCTCATATTCCGCGATAGCCGCGTCGAGCCCATGTTGCCGCTCCGCATCCTGCCGATAGATTTCCGGCCATGGCGGGGTAAGGAAGACGAGTGGGTTGAACCGCCACTGTGCCGAAAGGCGCCGCAACGCCGGTTCGCCCGTCAGTTCCGACAGGCCCGATGCGGCATCGAGCAATCCGCGATCGAAAAAGACCGGGCCGGGCAGGGTGCTCGCCCGCGCCAGATCCTCAAGCGCCACGTCGATCGCCCTCTGGAGGAACGCCTCGGCGTCGACCCAAGGCAAGACCGCCCCATCGCCTGCCAACTCGGCGGCCACGATACGCCGCCCCGGCTCCTCGATCACCGAAAAGCCGCGACGCGCCAGTTCTTCGAGCAGGGTTGATTTCCCGCCGCCCGAGCAGCCCGATATGATGATGAAGCGGTCCAAATCCGTCTCCTTGCGTGCTAGTTTGAGTTCTGCGGCATTTCGCCGATGCCCGCTTTCTGGGCGCCGGTCGGGACGCGGCGTGTGAAAAACCGCCTTCGCCCTCCCATGGCGGCGGTCCATTTGCTAGACCAATGGGACCTGTCCCGAATCGGGGCAATTTGCGCTGGAGCTTTCAACCCATGGCCACGACGCCGCTCGGCGAGGACAATTATCCCGATCCGCTGGTTGCCTCGCCCCGAGGGGGCGCCGGTCTCTGGCGCGTCGCGGCCCTTGGCCTCGTCATCATCGGCGCTGCTGCCGGCTTCGCGCTTTTCGGCGATCGCCTGCCGCCTGAGGTTGTGATGATCTTTGTCGGCCTTCTGGCCGTCGCCGGCGTGTTCTTCCTGTTCGGCCTCGCCGCCGGTCTGTTCCGGTTCGCTGCGGCCGAAGAGCGCCGCACGATTGCCCGCGCGCTGATCGACACTGTGGGCCGCGGTATCGTCGTTGCCGACCGCGATGGCAAGATTGCCTACGCCAATGTGCATTATGGCACTTTTCCCGGCGCACTCAACAATGGCGTTCCCGTCAGCCTGCCGCGCCTGTTCTCCGGCCAGGCCGACGCCGGCGAGGCGATGTACCGCCTGACCCGTGCCGCCAAGGATGGCCGCAATGCCATCGAGGACGTCCGCATTGTCGGTGGCCTCGGTGGTTCGCAGACCGAGAGCAACCGGGCCTTCTGGTATCGCGTCTCGGTGCGCCCGCTGCCGGCGAACGATGAAACCACCAAGCCTGTCGTCGCCTGGACCGTCGAAGACATCACGCGCGACCGCGAGAACAACGAGACCGCGTTCCTCGATCTGCAGCGCGCCATCGACTATCTCGACCATTCCCCGGCCGGTTTCTTCTCCGCCGACGCCCAGGGTCGCGTTCAATATCTCAACTCGACCCTGGCGGATTGGCTCGGCTATGACCTCGCCGAATTCAATGCCGGTCAGTTGAGCCTCGGCGACGTCGTGCGCGGCGACGGTGCCACCCTCCTTATGCGTGGTCGCCGCGATGGTGAGATCACCACCGAGATCATCGACATCGATCTCGTGCGCCGCAACGGCACGGCTCTGCCGGTGCGCATGCTGCATCGTGCCGCGCGCCTTGCCGATGGCGAGCTGGGCGAGACCCGCACCCTCGTGCTCGATCGTTCCAGTGCGCCCGAGACCGAAGAAGAGTTGCGCGCCGCCGAAGTCCGCTTCTCGCGTTTCTTCAACGACACCCCGTTCGCCATCGCCACCCTCGATGGCGAAGGCCGCATCGTGCGCACCAATGCGCCGTTCGGCCGTATCTTCCGCTGGTCGGGCGAGGAAAAGAGCCTCGAACTGCAGCCCCTGCATGAGCTCATCGGCGAAGGCAGCCGCGAGAAGCTTGCCAAGGCGCTCACCGCTGCAACGGCCCAACGCACCGAAGTCGAGCCCGTCGACGCCCAGCTCAGCGTCGAAGGCGACCACGCGGTCCGTCTCTACATTTCCGCCTCGGAAGTCAGCGCCGGCTCGCCCGAGCAGGTCAATGTCTATGCTCTCGACATGACCGACCAGCGCAAGCTTGAAGCCCAGTTCGCCCAGAGCCAGAAGATGCAGGCCGTCGGCCAGCTCGCTGGTGGCGTGGCGCACGACTTCAACAACCTGCTGACCGCCATCATTGGCTTCTCCGACCTGCTGCTGCTCAAGCACAAGCCCGGCGATCCCTCGTTCAGCGAGCTCATGCAGATCAAGCAGAATGCCAACCGCGCCGCGGGCCTTACCCGCCAGCTGCTGGCCTTCTCGCGCCGCCAGACCCTGCGTCCGCAGGTCCTGGAACTGCCGCTGATCGTCGATGACCTTACCGTGCTGCTCAAGCGCATGATCGGTGAAAAGAACCAGCTTTCGGTCGAGCACGGCCGCAACATCTGGCCGATCCGCGCCGACGTGGTTCAGCTCGAGCAGGTTGTCATCAATCTCGTCGTCAATGCCCGCGACGCCATGCCCGACGGTGGCTCGATCACCGTCCGCACCAGCAATGTTACCGAGGACGACGTCCGCGAATTGAAGTTCGAAGGCATGGTCCCGGCCGACTATGTGTTGATCGACGTCGAAGACACTGGCACCGGCATGTCGCCCGAAGTGATGGCGAAGATTTTCGAGCCGTTCTTTACCACCAAGGAGCTCGGCAAGGGTACCGGCCTAGGCCTCTCTACGGTCTATGGCATCGTCAAGCAGACCGAAGGTTTTATCTACCCGGTCTCGACCGTGGGCGTCGGCACCACCTTCAAGATCTTCCTGCCGCGCTATGTCCCATCTGCAGAAGAGGTCGCTGCCAAGACGGCCGCCGCCGCCGCGCCCGCCAAGGACCTGACCGGCCACGAACGCATCCTGCTCGTCGAAGACGAGGAGAGCGTCCGCGCCTTCTCCGCTCGGGCCCTGCGCACCACCGGCTATGAAGTGTTCGAAGCCGATGGCGGCGAAGAAGCGCTCGAAGTGCTCGAAGACCTCGATTACGAGGTCGATCTGATCATTTCGGACG
>NZ_JAFKHD010000023.1 GCF_017307565.1 Devosia sp. | reverse complement strand
TAAAACGGGTAGAAGAGACCGCTTCCATGGCACAGCCCCCGCGCAGCAAGCCCAATAAGCCCGACCAGACCCAGGCCTTCAAATCGGCCATGGGCGCCACGGTGCGCGCCATCGGTGCCAAGCCGGAGCTGGAGGTCACGTTTACGGCCGACCGGCCGCTCCTGACCTCCGACAAGGCGCGCCTTGCCAATCTGCCGCGCCTGCCAACCAAGCGCGATATCGCCATCGCCCGCGGCCAGGGCGACGCCATGGCCATGCGGCTTGCGAGCCACGATCCCGAGGCGCACCGCAAGCGCGCACCCATGGACCCGCAGGCCCGCGCCGCTTTCGACGCTCTCGAGCAGGCACGCGTCGAATCCCTTGGCGTCATCCGCATGCCCGGCATGTCCGGAAACATCCACGAAATGCTGGAAGACCGCCTCTTCCGCGCCAATTTCGCCGAAGTCGACGACAAGAACGAAGCCCCGCTCGCTGAAGCCCTCGGCCTGATGCTGCGCGAAAAGCTCGCCGGCGTCCCCGTGCCGCCCTCGGGCCATGCACTGGTCGATCTGTGGCGCACGGAAATCGAAGCCAAGGCTTCCACTTCAATCGACAAGCTGCTGTCGACCTATGAAAGCCAGGAAGATTTCTCCAAGGCCGTAAAGGCCGTGTTGCGCGATCTCAACCTCATCGCCGAAAGCGATATGGAAGATCCCGACGCCTCGGATGAGGACGATTCCAACGACAGCCAGCCCGAGCAGGCCCAGGGCTCCGACCAGTCGCCCGAACAGGGCGAAGGCGAGAACGAGCAGGCTGAGTCGGAAGAAGATCAGCAGGCCGGCGAAAGCGAAGAAACCGGCGACGTCGAAGGCATGGAAGCCGACATGGCCGATGTCGACGACGATGCTGAATCCGAAGCTGGCGAAGACGCACCAATGCCCCCGCCCGCCAAGGACGGCGGCGAGCGCCTGTCGAACCAGTTCCAGTACAAGGTGTTTACCACCAAGTTCGACGAAGTGGTGAAGGCCCCAGATCTCTGTCCGCCCGACGAATTGGACCAGTTGCGCGGTCTTCTCGACAAGCAGCTCGAAAACCTCGCCGGTGCCGTTGCGCGTCTTGCCAACAAGCTGCAACGCCGCCTGATGGCCAAGCAAAACCGCTCGTGGCAGTTCGACCTTGAAGAGGGCCTGCTCGATACCGCACGCCTCACCCGCGTCGTCACCGACCCCATGCAGGCCCTGAGCTTCAAGGTCGAGAACGACACCGATTTCCGCGATACGGTCGTCACGCTGCTCATCGACAATTCCGGCTCCATGCGCGGCCGCCCGATCACCATCGCGGCGATCTGCGGCGACATCCTCGCCCGCACGCTCGAGCGTTGCGGCGTGAAGGTCGAAATCCTCGGCTTTACGACGCGCGCCTGGAAGGGCGGCAAGAGCCGCGAAGCCTGGCTCGAAGCCAATCGCCCGGCCAATCCCGGTCGCGTCAACGACATCCGTCATATCATCTACAAGGCGGCCGACGAGCCGTGGCGCCATGCGCGCCGCAATCTCGGCCTGATGATGCGCGAAGGCCTCCTCAAGGAAAACATCGACGGTGAAGCCCTCGAATGGGCCCGCAAGCGCCTGATGGCCCGCCCCGAGCAGCGCCGCATCCTGATGGTGATTTCGGACGGTGCGCCGGTCGATGATTCCACCCAGTCGGTCAACGCCGGCAACTATCTCGAAGCGCACCTGCGTCAGGTCATCGAGGACATCGAAACCCGCTCGCCCATCCAGCTCGTCGCCGTCGGCATCGGCCACGATGTGACGCGCTACTATCGTCGCGCGGTAACCCTGCTCGATGCCGAGGAACTGGCCGGCGCCCTCACCGACGAATTGGCCGCACTCTTCGACGAGGAAATGCCCGGGCCCACGAGGCGGCGCGGCCGGAGATGACCTGGCGGGCGATGATAGCTGGGAGCCTCGCGCTCCTCGCCTCGCCCGCTCTGGCGGTAGACGTCTCCGTGACGGCCGCTCAAGTGTCCCGCTTCAAAGGCGTCGGGCTCGATGAGCCCGTCGGCAAGCTGATCTTTCGCGGCGGACTGACCTTGCAGTCGCAGGACGACATGTTCGGCGGCCTTTCGAGCATCACCACCACCGGCCCCAACCAGAACGTCGCCTTCGTCAGCGATCGCGGCCAATTCGCCTCCGGACGCCTTGCCTACGACCAGGACGATCGCCTGCTGAGCCTCATCGGCGTCATCATGGAGCCGATGCAGAACTCCAAGGGCGCGCCCCTGCCCCGCCAATATGCCCGCGATGCCGAGGGCATGGACACCGTCTATCGTGACGGCGTGCCCGTAGCGGTCCGCGTCAGCTTTGAAAACCTCACCCGCGTCGCCGATTTCGCCATCACCGATGGCCGGCCTGGCGGCCCCGCGCGCGAAATCGCCAGGCCCGAGTGGCTGACGGATTTGCGCACCAACAAGTCCCTAGAATCCATCTGCATCGCC
>NZ_JAFKHD010000022.1 GCF_017307565.1 Devosia sp. | reverse complement strand
CGAGCCGCAAATGCCTTCGCGGCAGGAGCGGCGCAGGGTCAGGGTCGGATCGACCTTGTTCTTGATGTACAAGAGAGCGTCGAGAATCATCGGGCCGCAATCGTTGAGATCAACGAAATAGGTATCGATGCGCGGATTCTCGTTCTTGTCCGGATCGTAGCGGTAGATGTGGAACTCGCGGAGGCGCGTGGCGCCCTCCGGCTTAGCCCAGGTCTTGCCCTTCTGCGGCCGGTCGGCCTTGCCCAAAGTCAGTTCGGCCATTTTCTCAACTCTTTCTTCGTAAGCGCCGCTCAACCCGGCGCAAATTCATGTGTCGCTACGAACTCAGTAGTTCGGCTTGCAGACCTGGTTCGATTTGGCGACGTAGGTATTGTAGGCGTCGTAGTCGCCCGACCTGGGCGAACCGCCCTTCATCGAGGAAATGACGACGCCCATGAAGCGCTCGTCGATCAGCGTCATGGCCGCGTCGGCCTTGCAGCCGCAAAGCGTTGCATCCTGGGCGATGCCCATGCAGACCGAATAGAACTCTTGCTTCTGCGCGGCCGTGGGCGCCGCGGCGAAGGCGGGCAAGGCACCGGCGACGAGGATCGGCAGGGCCAGGATCAACTTGTGCATGGTCACTCCATCGAGCGTGGTGAAATTCATCTTGCATCCTTCCGGATGACGAGCTTGAGGCCGGACCAGACCTCGTCGACGGCGCAGACCTTTACGTCGACAAGGCCGAGCGGCAGGACGATCTCGCGGATCGTGTCCTCGGTGATATCAGTTGGGACCTTGCTGGCTTTTTTCGGCCAGCTCACCCAGATCATGCCATCACGGGCGATCAGCCCCATCAGCGGCTGGGCCAGCTTCTCGAGCACGGCGCGGCTGGCGGTGAAGAGGTGAATGAAGTTGTAGCCCTGCTGCGCATCGCCGAGCTGCTCCACAGTGAGGTGGGAGGATTCGGCAAAGGCGCGGGCGGTGGTGAGGTCGGCCAGGGATATCGGCAGGTCGATGAAGAGCGCACGAAACCCGTCCTTGAGACCCAGTTTCTGCGCCAGGGGCGTACCCGAATATCCCGCTGTCTCGCTCATGTTCAGACCCCGCCCCGGCTGAGCTTTACGGTCGGGGGGCCAAACATGGTATTGACCGTGCCGACATAGGCGCCGGCATTGTCGGCGATGAGCTGGCCGCGCAGCTGGCCCGAGCCATCGGTCAGGACGACGCCATTGCCCGCAACCATCCAGCCGGAAATGGCAGAGAATTCGTTGGAGCAGAAGCCGGCCTTGCTCGCCTGCAACGCGCCGGTAGCGCCGCCTAGCGGGGTGATGGCAAAAGACAGGGTGCAGGAGCGCGCATAGCTATCCGACAGGGTCCAGTTGCCGAGCATGGCATTGGTCATGGCCGGAGACGCGGGGGCATTGCCGACAGAAAAGCTGCCGCCGGTGACGACGCGTTGCCCGGTCGAAGGATCGACCTGGCTGGTGGTCGTCGACACGCCGCCATTGGAATAGGTGGTCTGCTGCGTCTGGCCGAAGCTACCGGGAGCCGGCGTCGCATTCGACGCCATGGAGAGCGAGCCGGTGGAACAACCGGCAAGGGCAAGGATAGCGGCAGAGGCGAGAAGCGCTCGGATCATGGCGCAGCCTTCTTCGCCGGCGCTGCCGCGACGGGCGGCGCCTGGCGATCGAGAGGGGCATGCTTGTGCGGCACCGGCTTTGCTGCCGGCACCGCCTTGCCATAGGTCGAGTAAAAGGCGGCCGCGAGCGCGTCGCGGTCGTCTGCCTCACCAAAAGCCTGGCACTGCTCGCACATGGCTTTTCCTGCCTTAGTAGACGCGCGCCTTGGGCGCGATCTTCTTGAGGTCGATGCCGCCCTGGTCATAGGGGGTCAACGGGTCGACGATCACCGGGCGATAGGAGAGGTCCACCTTGCCGGTTTCGATATCGACCAAGGCAAGGGTGTGCTTGCGCCATTCGACGTCGTCGCGGTTGGGGAAATCTTCATGCGCATGGGCGCCGCGGCTTTCGTGGCGGGCTTCGGCTGAAACCACGGTCGCCATGGCGCAGGCCATGAGGTTTTCGAGTTCGAGCGTTTCGACGAGGTCCGAATTCCAGATCAGTGAGCGATCGGTGACCTTCACATCGCCAAGGCGCGAATAGATTTCGGTCATGGCGGCGACGCCATTCTTGAGCGAGGCATCGGTGCGGAACACGGCGGCATCGGCCTGCATGGTGCGCTGCATCTCGTCGCGCAGCTTTGCCGTCGGCTGCGAACCGTTGGCATTGCGCAGGCGATCGAAGCGAGCGAGGATTTTTGCGTCCTCGGCCTTGTTGATGCCCGGGATCGGCGCGGCCTTGTCGATGACCTGGCCGGCGCGGATGGCGGCGGCGCGGCCAAAGACCACAAGGTCAGTGAGCGAGTTCGAACCGAGACGGTTGGCGCCATGCACGGAAGCACAGGCCGCTTCGCCCACGGCCATGAGGCCCGGCACGATACGGGTGGGA
>NZ_JAFKHD010000021.1 GCF_017307565.1 Devosia sp. | reverse complement strand
TCGATACGGGTCAGTTCTATGCGGACTTCGGACAGGGCATCGGCGGTCGTGCGCAGGGACTTTTCGTGCTCGCGCCAGGCGGTCTGGGCGGCGTTGAAACGGTCGCTGGCTTCCTGGTGGTCGAGCGAGGCGTCTTCGATCTGGTCTTCGAGCTGGGCGCGGCGATCGGCAAAGCCTTCCGGGGCGGCGTCGAGTTCGTCGAGCTGGGCTTGCACGGCAGCGGTACGCTGATCGAGCGTTGCGAGCTGGGCGGCGGCGCTGTCGAAACGGCGCTGCCAGGCGGCGCGGTCGCGAGCGAGCTGATCGAGCCGGGAGGCGCGCATGCGGGCGGCGCTTTCGAAGGTGCCAAGTTTCAGGCGGGCTTGATCGGCACGTTCGCGCAGGGATGCGAGGCGTTCGTGCTCCTCTTCGAGGCGTTCAACCAAGTCGTCCTCTTCGCCTGCCTCTTCGAGGATGATGGCGGCTTCCTCGCGGACGGCCTCGGCTTCGCTGAGATTCGCCTGAAGCCGGGTATGGGCTTCTTCGAGGGCGGAGCGGCGGGAGGCCAGTTCGCCCTGCGCGCGGAGGGCGCGGTCTAGTTCGGTCTGGGCGAGGCCAATGGCGTGCTGCGCCTTACGCCACTCGTCGCGCCGGGCACGCTCGGCCTGGCGGGCGAGGTCAAGGGTTGCGGTCTGGGCGTCGATGTCGCGGCGGAAGGCATTGCGTTCGCCCTTGGCGCGCAGGACTTCCTCGTCCAGTTCGGCGAGGCGATTGCGCTGCGAGAGGCGCAGGGCGGCGGCGGTCGGGGCGTCGGCGGCGGCGACAAAACCATCCCAGCGCCACATGGCGCCTTCGAGCGTGACGAGGCGCTGGCCGGGCCAAAGGGCAGGCATGAGACCGGGCCCGACCGCGTCGCTGACAAGGCCGATCTGGTCGAGGCGGCGTTTAAGGAGTGGCGTGCCGGTGACATAGCGCGACAGCGGCTCGGCGCCCTGCGGCAGCGGCGGATCGTCATAGCCTTCGATGGCGATGGACCAGTGGAGCGGCGCGCCGGCATCCGACGAGGCATCGAGATCGTCGCCGAGGGCGGCGCCGAGGGCGGTTTCGTAGCCAGGTGCCACCTTGAGTTCGTCGACGATGGCGGGCCAGAGGCTGGAGCCGACATTGAGCATTTTGCCCAAGGTGGAGGCTTCGGCTTCGAGGCCGGTGACCAGCGCATCGAGTTGGGCGAGGCGCGGTCGCATTTCGTCGAGCTTTTGTTGGGCGGCTGAGGCTTCTTCCTCGGCGGTGAGGGCGGCGCTTTCGGCGATCTCGGCTTCTTCGTGCGCGGCTTCGAGCGCATCCTGATGGCGGGCGAGGGTTTCGTCGCCGGCAATGGTTTCGGCGATTTTGGCCATATCGGCTTCGACGCCGGTGATTTCGCGGGTCAAGCGTTCGAGGCGGAGATCGGCATCAGCCACGGCGCGCTGGGCCTGGCCGCGGCGCACGCGCATCTGAGCCAAGCGGTCGGAGAGGAGACGGGACTCGGTTTCAGCTGTTGCTGCTGCGGCGCGGGCTTCTTCGGCCTCGCGGCGGGCGGCTTCGAGGCTTTCGATGGCCTCTTCTTCCTCTGCCTCGATGCGTTCCTGTTCCTCGGCATAGGCGGCAAGGCTCGACTCGCTTTCGCTGACCAATTCGCGTTCGCGGCTGCCGTCCTGCGAAATCTGGCGGAGGCGCTCTTCGAGTTCGGTGCGGCGCTGCTGCAGGCGGCGCGATTCTTCGCTCAATTGCTCGAAGAGGATTTTGTAGCGCTGGAGAATGGCCGAGGTGACGGCTTCGCGCTCGCGCAATGGGGCGAGGGCGGCTTCGGCTTCCTCGACGTTCTTTTGCGCCATGCGTTCGGCATGGGTGGCGTCGGCAAGCTTGCGGATGAGGACGGCTTGGGCGGCTTCGCCTTCCTTTTCCGCGGCGCGAGTGGCGACCCAGCGGATGTGGAAGAGCGTCGCTTCGGCGCGGCGGATATCGCCGGAAAGGCCGCGATAGCGGATGGCGAGGCGGGCCTGGCGCTTTAGGGTTTCGAGCTGGCTGCTGATCTGGCCGATAATGTCGTCGACGCGCTCGAGATTGCTCTCGGCGGCGCGAAGGCGCAGTTCGGCCTCGTGGCGGCGCGAATGGAGGCCAGAAATGCCGGCGGCTTCTTCGAGCAGAGCGCGGCGGGCGGTTGGCTTGGCCGCGATCAGTTCGCCGATCTGGCCCTGGCGGACCATCGCGGGAGAGTGGGCGCCGGTGGAGGCATCGGCAAAGAGCAGTTGCACGTCACGGGCGCGCACTTCCTTGCCGTTGACGCGATAGACCGAGCCCTGTTCGCGCTCGATGCGGCGGGTGACTTCCAGGATATCGGCGGTGTTGAGGGCGGCGGGGGCGGTGCGGTCGACATTGTCGAGGACCAGCGTCACCTCGGCCGAATTGCGGCCGGGTCGATTGCCGGAGCCGGAAAAGATGACGTCGTCCAGGCCGGAGGCGCGCATGGCCTTGTAT
>NZ_JAFKHD010000020.1 GCF_017307565.1 Devosia sp. | reverse complement strand
ATTAATCGACATGACGCGGCGGGTGGAGGAGCGGGCGACATAGAGGATGTCCGTGCCGTCGAGCACGGCCGCCGAACCGCTTTCGCCGGTGGCGCTCGAGAGCTCGTCGAGGAAGGGCTGGATCATCTGGGGCAGGGTGTTGGCTGCCAGATAGAAGTGGCCGAGGTTCAGGACGCGCGGGGTGAGCTGGAAGAATTTCCCGTCATAGGTGGCGTAGCCGAGGTGGACGAGGGTGAGGAGGCAACGGCGGGCCGTGGCGCGCTCGAGGCCGGTGCGAGCGGCGGCGTCGGTGATAGAGAGGCGCGCGTGCTCGGGATCGAAGCATTCGATGACGGCGAGACCGCGGACCAGGCCGTGAATGATGTCGCCGTCTCGCATGGTTGCCTCGGGGAAGTGGTGGGCCTGAGGTGCCATGGATGGAGGGGGAAGGCTAGTGGATTCCCTCACGCGGCGTCATTCCCGCGAAAGCGGGAATCCGATGCCCTAAAAAGAGATCCCCGCTTTCGCGGGGATGACGTAGTGCATGAGCAAATCCGTATTCGCCAGATCAGCCGAAGTTCGCCAGGCCCTGCACCCCACGGTGGAAGCGGGCGAGTTTGGCGTAAAAGTCTTCCAGAATGTAGCGGATGTCGATCGTGTCGTAGACCTTTATCGGACGGTGCTGGCCATTGTGGATGTAGTGCATCTGTGGTGAGAACTCGGGGGCGGGGCGCCAGTCGTAGGTGCCGCCCATCGGGTTGAGGATCACCGAGAGGGCTGGGGTGTCGCCGAGCGAGCGGTGCTCGATGGGGCCCTGGTGGACGCGGAAATTCCAGTCGATGAGCTGGTCGACGAGGTATTTGCCGATCGGGCCCTTGTCTTCGCAGCGTTCCTGCAGCTCGGCATAGCTCACCGACATCATGCGATAGACGGTGGACGGAATCTGCCAGACCTGGACTTTTGAGCGCATCACCACGTTGGCGGCGGCGATGTCGTTCATCAGGTTGAATTCGCGGCCGCCCGAGGGCCAGACGCCGCCGCCGATCCAGACGCAGATGACGTTGCGCTCGTTGAGGCGCGGTTCCATCAGAATGGCTGAGGCCATGTCGGTCAGCGGGCCGAGGAATGCGACGTAGAGCGGACGGTCGTCGTCCTTCATGGCTTCGTCGATGATCATCTGGGCGCCCGGAGAGGGCACGGCAGTGTTTTCATCGGGGAGAGCCGTCGCGGCGCCATTGGCGACGGGGATGCGGCCTTCGAGCTCCATAAGTTTTAGGAGCAGGTCGATTTCCGCGCGGCTGTCGAGCATCGACGTTTTGGAGCGATGCGCGCCGAAGTGGGCGGCGATGATGCCGTGGAAATCGAAGGTCGGCGTGAGCAGGGCGTGGACGATGGTGAACTGATCGTCGGCCTCGTTCTTGGCGTCGGTATTCAGGATCAGACGCGCGCGCTTTTCGCGGGGGAGATTGGTCATTCCTGTTCCCCCAGAGCGCTGAAGAGGGCCTTTTGGGCGATCTTCATGGCGCCGATGGCGTCGTGGCGGCTCTGGGCTTCCTGGAGCGCGTCGAAATCCAGGCGATCGAGGCCCTTGGCCGCGGCCTTGAGGAAATCGATGGCGTGGGTGGCCGTGGCGACGGAATCTTCGCGGAACGGGAACTGATCGAGCTGCCAGACGCCTTCCCACTTGTTCTTCTTGAGGACGTAGAAGAACTCGAACAGTTCGAGCGGGTGGAGCGAGCCGGCGACGAGGTCGTCGTCCCAGGAGCGGTAGTTGTCGTTTACGTCCATGCCGAAGAGGCGGCCGTGGTCGATGGCGAGCTGGGCCGAGTCAGCGGCGGATTCGCCGCCCATGATGGCGTGGCCGAAATCGAGCAGGATGCCGACATTGGGCAAGCCGATCTTTTCGATGCCGAGAATGGTGCGGGCGACCGACCCAAAACTCATGCGAACGCGGGGTTCGCGCGGCTTGTATTCGATGACGAATTTGAGATCCGGGTTTTCGGAGGCGAGCTGGCCGACGCCGTCGAGCGAGCGCTGCCACTGGGTCGAATAATCGACCTGGAAGGGATAGTCCCAGCCGTCCTGACCGGGCCAGAGCTTTACGTAGTCAGCCTTGTGGAAGCGGACGACGTCGCAGGCACTGGTGATGAGTTCGTGTGCCTTGCGACGGATGCCGGCGTCGGGATTGGTGAAGGCGCCCTTGACGAAGTCACGGGTGTAGATTTCGGGCGTGATGCCGATGACCTTGAGATTATTGCGGTCGAGCGCGGTCTTGATCTGCGCGTCGGAGAATTCACCGCCGAAATAGGGCCAGTTGAGGTCGACGACGGAGAGGTCTTTCACCTGGCCGGCAAGATCGATCGCCTCGATGATGTTGCGCGGGATGCCGTAGCCGTCGGTGGCGTAGCGGTCGAGATAGGTCGCAAAGTGCCAGATGCCGGCGCCAAAACGCTGGGTGGTCATTGGTTTCCGCTGGCGATGTTTTTTGGCTGTGGTTTCGTCCATGGCCGGCGCGAAATGGCCGGCGGCGGGAACGCCCGGCATGGAAATGCCGATGGACGAGAATGCGAGGGCGGCAGCACCTAGGGCGCTGACTTCGGGCGCGGCAGCGGCAGCTACGGGGCGACCGAGAATGTCGGACTGAAACTGCATCACGACAGGATTGCGCGAGGCGCCGCCATCGGCGCGCAGTTCGCCGAGCGGAAAGCCCATGTCGGCTTCCATGGCGGAATAGACGTCGGCGACCTGGAAGGCGATGGCTTCCAAGGCGGCGCGGGCGAGGTGGGCCGGCTTGGTGCCGAGGGAGAGGCCGGTGATGGTGCCACGAGCGTCGGCACGCCAATAGGGGGCGCCGAGGCCGACAAGGGCGGGGACGAACGCGACGCCGTTGCTGTCGGGGACGGTTTCGGCGAGGGCCGAGAGGGCGGAGGCGTCGGCAAGGCCCAGAAACTCCGCGGCAAAGGCGGCGGTTTGGCCGGAGACGGAGATGTTGCCTTCGAGGGCGTATTGGGTTTTGCCGCCCTGGCTCCAGGCGATGGTCGAAGAAATGCCGTGGGTGGAGCGGACGCGGTTGGGCGTCAGGGCCATCAGAGAGGTGCCGGTGCCGTAGGTGGCTTTCACGGTGCCCGGGGTGCGGACGCCGTGGCCGAAGAGGGCGGCGTGGGAGTCGCCGATCATGGCGAGGATTGGTGTGCCGGCGGGGAGGGCGGTGGCGCCTTCAGCGGTGACGCCGAAATTGGTGTCGGAGGATTTGACCTCGGCCAGCATGTTTTGGGGCACGCCGAAGAGAGCGCAGAGGTCGGCGTCCCAGGTCAGCGTCTCAGTATTGAAGAGCTGGGTGCGGGAGGCGTTGGAATGGTCGGTGGCGTGTGTTGCGCCGCCGGTGAGATTCCAGAGGAGCCAGGAGTCGACGGTGCCGACGCGGAGCTCGCCCTTTTCGGCACGGGTACGGGCGCCGGGTGTGTTGTCGAGCAGCCAGGCGATTTTGGCGGCCGGGAAAAGGGGATCGAGTGCGAGGCCGGTCTTGGCTTCGATGGTCTCGGCGTGGCCGGCGGCGCGTAGGGCGTCGCATTTGGGGGCAGAGCGGCGGCACTGCCAGATGACGACGGGGCCGATGGGCTGACCGGTTGCAGCGTCCCAGACCAGGGTGGACTCGCGCTGGTTGGAGATACCGATGCCGGCAATCTTGGCGTCGCCAGCTTTGGCGACGACTTCGGCGATGACCGTCTTTACGCCATCAACCAGTGCGGTGGCCGATTGCTCGGCCCAGCCGGGCTGGGGGTAGGTGACGATGTTGGGCACCGAAGCCTGATGGAGGACACGGCCGGCGGCGTCCACCAACAGCGCCTTGGTGTTGGTGGTGCCCTGGTCGATGGCGAGGATCAGCTCGCTGGTCATTTTTTGCGCGCGATGGTCTGGCGCAAGGCGTCGGCGATGCCGGTTTCGTTGAGCCCAAAATTGTCGAAGAGCCATTCGGC
>NZ_JAFKHD010000313.1 GCF_017307565.1 Devosia sp. | reverse complement strand
CCGGCCGTGCCAATGCTTCGCTCGCGGTGATGGCACTCGATCTCGATCGCTTCAAGGCAGTGAACGACCTTTTCGGTCACAATGCTGGCGACCAAGTACTGAAGACAGTCGCCGCGATCCTGCGCGAATGCACCAATGACGTGGACACTGTCGCCCGCATCGGCGGCGACGAATTTATCATCGTCCAAGTCGGACAAAGCCAGCCCACGGCGGTCGAGCAACTGGCGAAAAACATCCAGCGCGCCTTCAGGCGCGATTTCAATCCGCATACCAACCCCATGTCTGTCGGGGTGAGCATTGGCATTGCCCTTTATCCCGACGACGGCGAGAACGGAGATGCGCTGCGGCACTGCGCCGATATCGCGCTCTATCGGGCAAAGTCTTCTGGCAGGGGAACAACGGCCAGCTATTCAACGGAAATGGATCAGGAGCAGCGCGAGCGACGGCGGATGGAGGCCGAACTGCGCCAGGCGGTCCGCCGCAAGCAATTGCGCACTGCTTTCCAGCCGCTGGTAAAGGCGGAAACAGGTGCGATCGTTGGTTACGAGGCGCTGCTGCGCTGGACCCATCCAGAACTGGGAGAGGTCCCGCCCTCGGTCTTCATTCCCATCGCCGAGGAAAGCGGTGCGATCAACGCGATGGGCGAATGGGTTCTGCGCTCGGCCTGCCGCTCGGCGGCGCAATGGCCAGAAGACCTGTGCTTGGCCGTCAATGTTTCGGCCGTTCAGTTCCGCCGCCGCAATTTCGCCGAGCGGGTTTTCGCCGTGTTGCAGGAAACCGGACTTGCTGCTGATCGACTGGAATTGGAGATCACCGAGTCCGTGCTGCTGCAGGACGAAGCGCTTTCTCAGCACACGCTGCATGCGCTGAAGGCGCGTGGGGTGCGGATCGTCATCGACGATTTTGGCACGGGCTATTCTTCCCTCAGCAATCTGCGCACCTTCCCGTTCGACAAGATCAAGATCGACCGCAGTTTCATCGCCGCCATGAGCGAGGACAAGCACGCACGCGCTATTGTCCGCTCCATTGCGGACCTTGGTCGCAACATCAATGTTGCAGTGCTGGCCGAGGGTGTCGAAAGCAAGAAACAGCAGGACATGATTGCGGCTGACGGCTGCACCCATGCCCAGGGTTATTACTTTGGCCACCCCGGCGAAGTCGCCGGCCCGCAGGCAAAGAATGTCGTGTCGCTCGACGCCAAGCGGCGAGCCTAACGAAAGCTCGCCGCGACATTGCGGATGGCTTGCATCAAGGCCGTGGCGGCGAGCGTCGGAATCGTGTCGGCGCGCGTGGTAAAACCAACGGGGCCAGTGGTTTCGCTGGTATCGACGGGCAGCAAAGCAAGCTGATTTTCTTCGACATCCTTGGCGACCACGCCTTCGGAAATGATCCAGATGGCATCGGTCTGGCGGACATAGGAGCGGCCAAAAGCGTTGGAGACGGTTTCGACTTCGTCGCGGATGTTGGAAATGCCGTGGGCCAGCAGCATGCGGTCGACATGGTGGCGAATGACGGCGTCGGGCGTGGGCATCAGCACCTGATACGGCTCGATGAGGCCGAGGTTGAAATCGGGCACGCTGAGGAGGGGATGGTCGGGGCGCACGACCATGACGACGCGCTCGGAATAGAGATGCTCGAAGGCGAGGCCGATCATCACATCGGGCTCGGCCATGCGGCCGATGACGAGATCGACGTCGCCAGTGCGTAGCAGGGACAGCAGGTAATTGTTGGGGCCGGTGATGATGCGGGTATGGACGCCGGGATCGTCGGCGGTGAAGGCGCTTACCGCCGTGGGAAGAATGCGTGCGGAGACCGTGGGGAGCGCGCCGACTTTTACCGTGGTCGCCTCGCCGCCGGAGCGGGCGGCGTCGATGCCCTGGCGGAGAGCCGCTATGGAGGTGGAGGCGTAGCGATAAAAGGTTTCGCCGAAGGGCGTGAGAAAAAGCTTGCGACGGGAGCGATCGAACAGCGCGCTGCCCAGAAATTCTTCGAGCTCCTGGATAGTCTTGCTGGCGGCGGGCTGGGAAATGTTGAGGGCATCGGCGGCGTTGACGACGCTCCTGAGCCGCGCGACTTCGAGGAAGCAGGCGATGTGGCGCAGCTTTATGCGGGGGTCGATGATGCGTTGCGCCACGGGCGGCTCCTCCGGTTATGCGACTGGCTATTCCCGGCGCATTTTCTGCGCTTCTTCGGTCAACCGATAAGTCAGAGGTTATAACTCGTCCAGAGCTAATCATTTCACTTGGGGTTTTGGGCTGGCTACACCGAGACTGAGCGTCGTGTGTTCAAGTGATCTCGAACCATCCACGGTCGTCATTGCCGGGCTCGTCCCGGCAATCCATTTCGCCAAGGCATGGACCACCGGGACAAGCCCGGTGGTGACGATGGAAGGAAAGTTCGGGGCGAGTCAGTTTTCGACGCTCGAGAGGGAGGCCCCATGAACTTTGCCCGCATCAATGGCGTGCTGCTGCATTTTCGCGTTGTCGGCCCCGATGACGCGCCGGTGGTGGTGCTGGCCAATTCGCTCGGTACAGATGCGCGGATCTGGGACGGGGTGATTTCGCGGCTGGCACAAAGCTATCGCGTGGTTTCCTATGACAAGCGCGGACATGGGCTGAGCGACATTCCCGACAGCGACTATTCGCTGGATGACCATCTCGATGACCTTTTTGGATTGGTCGATCATCTCGGCATCGAGCGCTTTGCGCTGGGCGGGGTGTCGATTGGAGGATTGATCACGCAGGGTGCGGCACTGCGATCGCCCGAGCGATTGACGGCGCTGGTGATCTGCAATTCGGCGGCGAAGTCTGGCGACCATGCCTTTTGGACGGCGCGGATGAATGCTGTGCTGGAAAACGGCGTGGCGTCCATTGCCGATGGGATCATGGAACGCTGGTTCAGTACGCAGTTTCGCGCCGAGCGGACGGAGGAGCTGGCCGGGTGGCGCAACATGTTCTTGCGATGTGACGCCAAGGGCTATGCGGCGACCTGTGCGACGCTGCGCGATGCGGATTTGCGGGACAGGGTCAGCGCCATCACCCTGCCGACGCTGCTTATTGCCGGCGAGCAGGATCTTGCCATGCCGGTGGCGCAGGTTGAGGCCACGGCTGCCTCCATTGCTGGTTCGCGATTGGAAGTTTTCCCCGGCGTGGGACACATTCCATCCATCGAGGCGCCTGAGAAACTGGCTGATCTCATGCTCGAATTTTTCAAGGAGGCCGGTCATGGCTGACACGACGCTTTACGACCGGGGCATGGCGACGCGCCGCTCAGTTCTGGGCGATGCCCATGTGGACAATGCCGCGGCGAAAATGACCGAATTCGATGCCGATTTTCAGCAGTTTATCACTGAAGGTGCCTGGGGCACCGTTTGGTCGCGACCGGGGCTGACGAAGCGCGAACGCTCGATGATCACGCTCGCCCTCTTGGCCGCCTTGGGCCATGATGAGGAGGTGGCGATGCATGTGCGCGCTACTGCAAATACGGGCGCGAGCCCGGAAGATATCAAAGAAGCGCTGCTGCATGTGGCGGTTTATGCCGGCGTGCCGGCGGCCAATCGGGCGTTCAAGATTGCCCGGGAAGAACTGGCCAAGCGGGAGGAGACGGCGAAATGAGCGGCATTATTCTCCCCGGCGCCGATGGTGTTCTTTATCAGCGCGACCGCGCCTGGCATCCGGCGGCGGATACGCCGGGATATAAGAGCACGACCTTTCGCGCGCCCAAGCACAGTCTCTTAGCGCTAGGGCCGACCAAGTCGGAAATGACAGGGCCGACCTTTGGGCACGAAAGGCTTGGACCGCTCGACAATGATCTGATCCGTAATTTCAGCCAGGATGGCACGGAAGCCATCGGGCAGCGGATGATCGTTTATGGGCAAGTGCTCGACGAGAATGCGCGCGCCGTGCCCGGCACGCTGGTGGAATTCTGGCAGGCCAATGCCGGGGGGCGCTATCGGCACAAGAAGGAAGCCTATCTCGCGGCGCTCGACCCCAATTTTGCGGGGTTTGGGCGCGCGGTGACCGACGAGAACGGGTTTTATTCGTTCCGCACCGTGAAGCCGGGTGCTTATCCCTGGCCCAATGGCGGCAATGACTGGCGGCCGGCGCATATCCATTTTTCCGTTTTCGGCCATGCCTTTGCGCAGCGACTGATTACGCAGATGTATTTCGAGGGCGATCCGATGATCTGGCAGTGCCCGATCGTCGCGACGATCAACGACAAGGCGGCGATCGACCAGCTTACCGCGCGGCTTGACCGGCACAATACGACGCCAATGGATGCGCTGGCCTATCGCTTCGATATCGTGCTGCGCGGCCGGCGTTCCACCATGTTTGAAAACAAGCTGGAGGGGAACTGATGCTGCATCCCATCCCGACGCTGAAGGAAAGCCCGTCGCAGACGGCAGGCCCCTACGTGCATATCGGCATGACGCCGAATTTTTGCGACCTTCCGGGGGTCTATGCCGCCGATATGGGCTCGACCATGATCCATGGCGAGGTTGAGGGCGAGCGGATTACGCTGTCCATTCGACTGATCGATGGTGCGGGTGTGCCGCTTAGCGATGGGCTGGTGGAAATCTGGCAGGCCGATGCGAGCGGCAGTTTCGTTTCGCCGACGGCGCCCAATTCCAATTCCGTGCCGGCTTTTACCGGCTGGGGACGGCAGGCCTCGGACGCGAACGGCATCACCATTTTCGAGACCATCAAGCCGGGGCGTGTGGCGGGTCCGGATGGAAAGCCGATGGCGCCTCATGTGTCGCTGTGGATCGTGGCGCGGGGCATCAATATCGGGCTGCAGACGCGGCTCTACTTTGAGGACGAGGACAACGAAGGCGACTTCGTGCTCAACAAGATCATGGACAAGCGCCGGCGGCAGACGCTGATTGCGCGGAAGGACGGCGCGGGGCGCTATCACCTCGATATCCATCTCCAGGGGGAGAAGGAGACGGTGTTTTTTGATATTTAGGCTGACATGACCGCCCTCCTCTCTGCCCTGACGGGCGACCCGGAAATCGAAGACCTGCTGTCGGACGAGGCGCAGCTTGGGGCCATGCTGGCCTTTGAGCGGGCGCTGGCGGAGGCGAGTGCGGATTGCGGGTTTGTGTCTGCCGAGGCGGCAGGCGCTATCGCTGCGGCAACGGAGAACTTTGCGCCGGATTGGGCGGAGTTGGCTGCGGGTATGGCGCGCGATAGCGTCGTTGTGCCGGCGCTGGTGAAGCAGTTGAAACGCCATCTGGCGGAGGAGCACCGCCCTGCCCTGCATAAAGGCGCGACGAGCCAGGATGTCATTGATACGGCGCTGATGTTGCAGGTGGCAAAGGTGCTTGGCGTCTATGAGACGCGACTTTCCTCGCTTTTCGCGGCGCTGGAAGAGCTGGCGCATTTGCATGGCGACACGACGCTGATGGCTCATACGCGGATGCAGGTGGCGCTGCGGACGACTTGGGGCGCGAAGCTGGCAAGTTGGGGCGAGCCTTTGCAGCGGCATCTGCGTGCGCTCAGCGGAATGCGGCGCAGCCTGCTTGTCATTCAGCTTGGCGGGCCGGTTGGGGATCGCGGCAGTTTTGAGGGTTTTGGCGACGCGATTGCGGCCGGCATGGCGAAGCGGCTTGATCTGGGATTGGCGACGCCGTGGCAGGCGCAGCGCGATCCGATTGCGGCGCTCGGAAATCTCTTGGCGCTGATTGCCGGGACGCTCGGGAAGATGGGCGCCGACGTGGCGCTGTTGACGCAGAACGAGGTCGCGGCCATGACGCTGGAAGGCGGCGGGGGGTCTTCGGCCATGGCGCACAAGAGCAATCCGGTTAATGCGGAAGTGCTGGTGGCGCTGGCGCGGCAGGTGGCGGGACTTTCGGGAACGCTCAATCAGGCGCTGGTGCATGAGAACGAGCGTTCCGGCGCGGCGTGGACGCTCGAATGGCTGACGCTGCCGCAGATGCTGGTGTCGACCGGGGCGAGTTTGCGGCTGGCGCAGAGGCTGGTTGAGCAGATCCGGATCGCTTGAGGCGCCCTCCCACGGTGTCATTCCCGCGAAAGCGGGAATCCCTGTTGAAACGGAGATCCCCGCTTTCGCGGGGATGACACTGTGGAAGAAGCGACAATTCAGTTATAGATTTTGACCAATTCGGCCGCATTTCGCGCGGATTTGCCGATTTATCATAACCCTCAATCTATACATCATCCCTACCATTTCATTTCCGTCCGCTGGTTTCCGATGGCAAACATGCTCTTGGCCCCAGCCGAAAGGACAAGACAATGGACAAGACAGTGCCCGATCTCGCCGCTGCTGTAGCGGGGATTGAGGATGGCATGGTGCTGATGGTGGGTGGGTTTGGCGGCTCGGGCGCGCCCATTGAGCTTATTCATGCGCTGATTGATCGGTTCAAGGCGACGGGGAGCCCGAAAAATCTGACCGTGGTCAATAATAACGCGGGCAATGGGCGGATTGGCATTGCCGCGATGATCGATGCGGGGATGGTGAGCAAAATGGTGTGCTCGTTTCCGCGCTCGGCTGATCCGCGGGCTTTTACGGAAAAATATCTCGCGGGCGAAATTGCGTTGGAGCTGGTGCCGCAAGGCACGCTCGCCGAGCGCATTCGCGCGGGTGGCGCGGGCATTCCGGCTTTTTATACGCCGGCGAGTTTTGGGACGGATGTGGCCAAGGGCAAGCCGGTCGCCGAGTTCGATGGCAAGAGCTATGTGCAGGAGCGTTGGCTGAAGGCCGATGCGGCGCTGATCAAGGCGGAGCTGGCCGATACGATGGGGAACCTCACCTATCGCAAGGCGGCGCGGAATTTTTCGCCGCTGATGGCGGCGGCGGCGAAGCTGACGATCGTTCAGGCGACGAAAATTGTGGCGCCGGGGGAGATCGATCCCGAGCAAGTCGTCACACCCGGGATTTTTGTGAACCGCGTGGTGGAAGTGGCCGATGCCAAACAGGAAGAAGCCCTGATGCGCGATGGAGTGGCTTACGCATGAGCCAAAAACTTTCCAACGCGCAGATTGCCTGGCGCGCGGCGCAGGACATCGCTGACGGTGCCTATGTGAATCTTGGCATCGGCTTTCCCGAAATGGTCGCAAAGTTCCAGCCGCCGGGGCGGCAGGCCATTTTCCATACCGAGAACGGTGTGCTGAATTTTGGCGAGGCGCCCTCGGCGGGTGAGGAAGACTGGGACCTGATCAATGCGGGGAAGAAAGCGATTACGCTAAAGCCCGGCGCGGCGTTTTTCCATCATGCCGACAGCTTTGGCATGGTGCGTGGCGGGCACTTGGATGTGGCGATCCTTGGTACTTATGAGGTCGCGGAAAATGGTGATCTGGCCAATTGGTCGACCGGGCCGAAGGGTGTACCGGCCGTGGGCGGGGCGATGGATCTGGTGCATGGGGCCAAGCGCGTCGCCGTGATCACCGACCATGTGACCAAGGACGGAAAGCCAAAGCTGGTGAAGCGCTGCACGCTGCCGCTGACAGGCGTGGGATGCGTGACGCGGGTTTATTCGAGCCTCGCGGTCATCGATATCGAGCACGGTCGCTTTGTGCTGCGCGAAAAGTTGCCGTCGATGAGTGTCGAGGAATTGCAGGCGGTGACGGGGGCAGAACTGATGCTGCCCGATGTGATTGGCGACCTCGTAGCGCCGGAGGTTTCGTAAAAATGACCGAGGCTTTTATCTGCGCTTACAAGCGCACGCCCATCGGGCGGTTTGGTGGGTCGTTGTCCGCTGTGCGGCCGGATGATCTCGGCGCTGTTCCGCTCAAAGCGTTGATGGCGGAGCACGCCGGCGTCGATTGGGATGCGGTCGACGACGTCATCTTTGGCAATGCCAATCAGGCGGGCGAGGACAATCGCAATGTTGCGCGGATGAGCCTGCTGCTTGCCGGACTGCCGGTGGGCGTGACGGGGACGACGATCAACCGGCTTTGTGGCTCCGGCATGGATGCGGTGATTGCGGCGGCGCGGGCGATCAAGGCTGGGGAAGCTGAGCTTGTGATTGCCGGCGGCACCGAGAGCATGTCGCGGGCGCCGTTTGTGCTGCCTAAGGCGGAGACGGCGTTTTCGCGCAATGCGGAGATTTATGACACGACCATCGGCTGGCGTTTTGTCAATCCGGCGATGAAGGCGCTTTATGGCGTCGATTCCATGCCCGAGACCGGCGAGAACGTGGCGCAGGAATTTGGCGTGTCGCGCGAGGCGCAGGACGCCTTTGCGGTGCGCAGTCAGGACAAAGCCGTCGCAGCGCAACAGAGCGGACGGCTGGGCAAGGAGATCGTTGAGGTCTCCATCGCGCAGAAGAAGGGGGATCCGGTTGTCGTCGATGCGGATGAACATCCGCGCGCCGGGACGACTGTGGAGACGCTGGCAAAGCTGCGGACCCTTTTTCCCAATGGGACGGTTACGGCGGGCAATGCCTCGGGGGTGAATGATGGGGCCGCGGCACTGATCATTGCTTCGGAGGCGGCGGCAAAGCGCTATGGACTGACCCCGATTGCGCGCATTCTGGGTGGCGCCACTGCGGGCGTCGCGCCGCGGATCATGGGCATGGGGCCGGCGCCAGCGAGCAAGAAGCTCTTTGCGCGGCTAAAACTTTCGGCGGGCGATTTCGATGTGATCGAGCTCAACGAGGCTTTTGCGAGCCAGGGCATTGCCGTGTTGCGCGACCTTGGCCTTGCCGAGGACGATCCGCGGGTGAACCCCAATGGCGGAGCGATTGCGCTGGGGCATCCGCTGGGGATGAGCGGCGCGCGCATCACCGGAACGGCTGCGCTGGAGCTTGCTCTTACAGGCAAGAAAAGGGCGCTGGCGACCATGTGTATCGGGGTCGGCCAGGGTATTGCCGTGGGGCTTGAGCGGGTCTAGGCGCGCGGTCTCGATAGACTTGCTTTCATCACAGAAGCATTTGCGGTAAGGAATCGTAAACCTTTTGACGGCAGAAGCCGGCATAACGATCACAATATGCTTGCGCGGCGCCGGGACATTGTTCTGCCATCAAGGCGCCGCGATTTGGGCTTAGTGCCGCATTTGAAGCATCCGCAAAAGGACGAAGGCATGACGGCACGGGCCATACCTCTGGCGGGACTTTTGGCGCTGGCGGTCATCGTCTCGGGCTGCTCCTTTGCCGGGATCAAGCCGTTGCCGGGCAATAAATCGGCCTCTGCCGCCATTGCTGCCGCTGCTCCGGTCGAAGCTATGCCGACGCCGGCGGGCCATGTGCCCAAGGCCGTCAATGTGCCGCGCGCAGGTTCGGACCTGCTGCTCGGCTTTGCAGAAAGCGAACGCGGTTCGCTCGATGGGCTGATTTCGCATTATTCGACGCAATATAGCGTGCCGGAAAATCTGGTGCGCCGGGTGATCAACAAGGAAAGCGGCTACAATCCCGCTGCGCGCAACGGGCCCTACTATGGCCTGATGCAGATCAGCTACGCCACCGCGCGCGGCATGGGTTTTTCGGGCGAGGCTTCAGGCCTTCTCGATGCGGAAACCAATCTGCGCTTTGCCGTGCGATACCTTGCTGGTGCCTTCGTGACCGCGGGCGGCAATCATGACCGCGCCATGGAGCTCTATGCCAGCGGCTATTATTATGACGCCAAGCGTCAGGGCCTGCTTGAAAAGGCTGGGCTCCGCTAGGGCCCCCTTTCTCACGACTTCAACTCCTATTGTTATTGACGGGCTTATCCCGGCAATCCACCTCGACTTGGCATGGACCACCGGGACAAGCCCGGTGGTGACGACGGCTTATGGCTGAGCGTCACAATTGCGACGCTGTGGGGCGTGAGAACTGGCCGGCGGTCAGAGGTGCCGGGGGAGATTTTTGTGCGATTTTCTGTTTTGGCCGTCGCCCTGACGGGTGTTTTTGCCTTGGCTGCTCCGACGCAGGCGCGAGACATTTGTACGCTCATTGCCGATGCGGCGACCCGCACCGTGCTGCACCAGGAGGGTGACTGCGAAACACGGGTGACACCGGCCTCGACCTTCAAGGTGGCGCTGGCGGTGATGGCGTATGATGCGGGCATCATCACCTCGGCGCATGAACCGAAACTGCCGTTCAAGGAAGGCTATGCCGATTGGGGCGGGGAGAGCTGGCGCCGAGATACCGACCCGACAATATGGATGGCCAATTCCACGGTTTGGTATTCGCAGCGGCTGGCCGAGATGCTCGGCGCGGAAAAGCTGACGGCCTATGCGCAGAAGTTTGGCTACGGGAATGCCGACTTTTCCGGCGATCCCGGCAAGAATAATGGACTCGAACGATCGTGGATTTCGTCGTCGCTGAAAATTTCGCCACTGGAACAGGCGGGGTTTGTCGCGGCGCTGGTCGATGGAAAGCTGCCAATTTCGGCTGCGGTGATGACTGGGACGATGGACATCGTGCAGCAGGGCGGGAGCAGCGCTGGCTGGGTGCTGCAGGGCAAGACCGGCTCGGCCTATCCGCGGCAGGCGGATGGCAATCTGGATCGGGCGCGTGGTTGGGGCTGGTATGTCGGTTGGGCCGAAAAGGGGGATCGGCGACTGGTTTTCGTGCGGTTGGCGCAGGATGAGCAGCGGCACCAGGTGAGTGGCGGGTTGAGGGCGCGGGATAAGCTGGTGGCGGATTGGGCTGGGTTGGTTGCGGGGCTGGGGCTTTAGTCTTTTGCGCTGAGCGTGAGGCTCCACCCCCTCCCGACCTCCCCCATCAAGGGGGGGGGAGGGGGTGACAGCCGGGGCAAACTACTTGCGCGTGCTGTCGAGGCCGTAGATCTTTTCGATGTCATCGAGCATCAGGTGGGCGGAGTAGATGCCACCGCCGGTGTTCCAGATGATTTCGCTGACGCGCTGGGCCTTGCCGGCCTTTACCGCTTCGAGATTGTTCCAGAGCGGATCGGCCAGCCAGTCGGCGAGATTGGCTTCGGGCTCGGCGCCATTGAGGTCGTTCGAGAAGTAGAAGATGCGATCGCCGGCCATGTCGGGGATGCGTTCCTTGGTCACTTCCTCGGCAAACTCGTTCTTGTCCTGGGCGGCCGGGCGCTTGAAGCCGATCTGGTCGAGGATCAGGCCGCTAAAAGTTTCCTTGTAGTAGATGCGGGTGCGGTTGGGCGAGAACCGGACCATGGAGATCTCTTCGTTGACCTGGTCGCCGAGCGCATCGTGGATGGCC
The DNA here is from genome assembly GCF_017307565.1 of Devosia sp. Classification (GTDB taxonomy): domain Bacteria; phylum Pseudomonadota; class Alphaproteobacteria; order Rhizobiales; family Devosiaceae; genus Devosia. Next base: position 15,531 of record NZ_JAFKHD010000313.1, on the reverse strand, counting down.
TTGGTGCGCGCGTTGAACGCGGCGAGCGCGGTTTCCGCTTCCGCATCCTTGCCGAGGACGCTGGCGTAGAAGGTCATGTTGTCCTGCCATTCGCCGCCGATGGTTTCGCTCATCACCGTGGGGGCAATGGCCGAAAGCTGCTCGTAGATCTTTTCCTGGCGCACTTTCGTACCGATGATCAGATCGGGTTCGAGGGTCGCCAGCACTTCGAGATCGACGGCGAGTTCGGTGCCAAGATCGGTCGTGCCCTTGAGGAGATCGGTGAGGTGGGCGTGCCAGGGATTGCCGTCCCAGCTCTGGGCCGCGCCGACGGGCCGCACGCCAAGGGCGAGCAGGGCTTCGGTGCCTTCATTGGTCAGGATGACGACCCGCTGCGGAGCGTCGGGCACTTCGGTTGTCCCCATGGCGTGGGTGACTTCGCGGGCGAAGGCCGGGGCGACGAGCGCGCTGGCGGCGACGATGGCGACAAGAGCCGCAGAGGTGGAGCGGAGAGAGAACATGACGCTTTTCCGTTTTTTGGAACCAGAGGTCAGTTGGAAGGGCAGGCAAAACCGCCCCATCCACCGGCTGACATCCCGGCGAAGGCCGGGGTGACAGCCGAGTTGGAAGAAATCAGCGCGTGCTGGTGATGCCGTAGATCTTTTCGATGTCGTCGAGCATCAGGTTGGCCGCGATATAGCCGCCGGCGGTGTTCCAGGTGGCGTCGGAGACGGCGTGGACCTTGCCAGCCTTGACCACGGCGAGATTGTTCCAGAGCGGATCGGCCAGCCAGTCCTTGGCCTGGCCATCGCCTTCGCCATTGCCGGTTTCGTAGGTGAAGTAGAACAGGCGGTCGCCCTCGAATTCGGGGATGCGCTCCTTGGTGATCTCCTGCATGAAATCGTCCTTGTCCTGATTGGCCGGACGCTGGAAGCCGAGTTCGGAGAGGGCGAGACCGGAGAAGCTGTCTTTCAGCATGATGCGGGTCTGGCCCGACATGAAGCGCGCGATGGAGATCTTTTCATCGAGCGAGGCGCCGAGCGCATCGTGGAGAGCCGCGATGCGCCCGTCATACTTGGCGAGCGCGGCCTTGCCTTCGTCGCCCTTGCCGGCGGCATCGGTATAGAGCGCCATGTTGATCTTCCAGTCGCCGCGCAGGCGTTCGGAGACGACGGTCGGGGCGATGGCGGAAAGCTGCTCGTAGATCTTTTCGTGGCGCATCTTGTTGCCCAGGATCAGGTCGGGCTCGAGCGAGAGCAGAACTTCGAGGTTCACGGCCGACTCTTCGCCGACGACGACAACATCGGTCATGTCGGCGGCGATGTGATCCCACCAGGGATTGCCGGCGAAGGATTTGACCGCGCCGACCGGCTTGATGCCGACGGCGAGGAGGGCTTCGGTGCCTTCATTGGTCAGCACGACGATGCGCTGCGGGTGGTCCGGCACGTCCGTCACGCCCATGGCGTGGGTGATTTCACGGGCAAAGGCCGGGGCGCTGAGCAGGGCAGCGCTGGCGAGGGCAGCAACAAGGGTGCGGAACAAGGGAGGAGCTCCTTTTAGAAAATTAGCGGGTTGAGGCGAGGCCGTAGGTGGCCTCGATGTCATCGAGAACGATATTGGCTGCGAAGATGCCGCCGGCGGCGATCCAGGTGGCGTCATCAACGCGGGTCGCCCGGCCCGCCTTGACCGCATCGAGACCAAGCCAGAGCGGATCGGCGGTCCAGTCGGCGAGATTGGCTTCGGCTTCCGCGTCCGAGGGATCGGGCGAGAAATAGAAGATGCGGGTGGCGGCGAGTTCGGGGATGCGTTCCTTGGTCAGGTCTTCGGCAAAGCCATCCTTGTCCTGCGGCGTGGGACGCTGGAAACCGATGGCGGCGAAGATGGCGCCGGGGAACGACGCTTTCAAATACATGCGGGTGCGCGCGGGCGACACGCGCACGAGGGAGGCGGTGTCTTTAACCGACGTGCCGAGGGCCTGGCGGATGGCGGTGATGCGATTGTCAAACGCCGAAAGCGCGGCCTCGCCTTCGGCCGACTTGCCGACGGCATCGGCGTAGACCGCGAGATTTTCCTTCCAGGGGGCGCCGAGGGTCTCGGTCATCACGGTTGGAGCGATGGCGGAAAGCTGCTCGTAGACCTTTTCCTGGCGCACCTTGCTGCCGAGGATCAGGTCGGGTTCGAGGCTGGCGATCAGCTCGAGATTGGGCTCACCCTCGGTGCCGAGCAAGGCAGCCCCCTGCATCTGCGGCATCAGGTAGTCGTACCAGGGATTGCCCTTCCAGCTTTCGACGGCGCCGACCGGGACGACACCGACGGCGAGCAGCGCCTCATTGCCTTCGTTGGTCAGAACCACGACGCGCTGCGGGGCATCCGGCACCTCGGTCGTGCCCATGGCATGGGTGATTTCGCGGGCAGTAGCAGTCCCCATCAGCCCGGCCAGGGCGAGCGGCGCGAGCAGCACGTAAAGAGACTTCACAACGACCCTCTCTTTTCTTGACATCAAACGTCAGAAATTGGATGGGTGCAAACAGTCAGAATTTAATTTGACTGTCAATATCAACTATACGAGGCAGGCGTGGCATCCACATTGGTTATGTCGGAGGCACAGGGGTGGCGGTTTGGGCGGCCGCAGATCTATGCCGGGCTCGTTGTCCTGCTTGCCCTTTCCATGCTGATGAGCCTGACGCTGGGTTATAAAATCTACTCCCTCGACCAGGTCTGGATGGCGCTTTTTGCCCATGACGGGTCGGAAACGGCCGTAGTGATTGCCGGGCTGCGGCTGCCGCGCGCGCTGATTGCGCCGCTTGCCGGGGCCGCGTTGGGCATGGCCGGGGTGATGGTGCAGACGCTGTCGCGCAACCGCATCGCCTCGCCCGATACGCTGGGGCTCAATGCGGGCGCATCACTGGCCGTGGTGGTGGCGAGCATCCTTCTTGGTGTGCAGTCGCTGGCCGGGCTGTCGCTGGCGGCAGCGTTTGGCGCCTTTGTCACCGCCATCGTCGTCTTTGGCGTGGCAGCGAGCGCGGGCGGGTTGTCGCCGCTCAAGATCGTGCTGGTGGGCGTGACCTTTGCCAGCCTCTCCCATGCCTTTGTAGAAGTGCTTCTCACCAGCAACGAAGCGCAGTTGCAACAATTGCTGTTCTGGCTTTCCGGCGCCTTTGTCGATCGGCCGATTGCGCTCTTTTACAATGGGCTGCCGGTGGTGGTCGTCGGGACCGTAATCGGGCTCAGCCTGTCGCGCGCGCTCGATGCGCTGCAGGCCGATGATTCAACTGCCGCGGGGCTCGGCGTGCCGCTGGCGGCGGTGCGCGGGCTCGCCTTTGTCGCCGTGGCCCTGCTCACGGGCGCGGCGGTGTCGATGGCCGGGCCGGTGGCCTTTGTCGGTCTCGTCGTACCGCATGCGGCGCGACGGCTGGTGGGACTGCGACATATCCATCAATTGCCGGCGGCGGCCCTGTTTGGGGCGGTCTATACGACGCTCGCCGATGTGGCGGCGCGCTTTGTCATTTATCCGGTCGAAGCACCGGTGGGTGCGATCACCGCCGTGGTCGGGGCCATCGTCCTGCTCGTCCTCCTGATGCGGAGGGCTGCATGAGCACGCTCGCTATTGCTGCGCCCGCCGGGCGCCGACTTGGTATTTCGGCCATTGTCCTGATCATCCTGGCGCTGTTCGTGCTGCTGGTCTTAGCCGGGATCGCCTTCGGCTCGACCTGGTTGCCGCTCGAAAAGGTGGCGCGGGTGATCCTCGGCGGCGGGGAAAAGACGGAAAAGCTGGTCGTCTGGCAATTGCGCATGCCGCGCGTGGCGGCGGCCGGCATTGCCGGGGCGGCAATCGCCTTTTCCGGCTATCTGCTGCAGCGCATCACCCGCAATGAACTGGCTTCGCCCGGTGTGCTGGGGGTCGTCGATGGCGCAGCGCTCGGGGTCGTACTGTTCCTCGCGATCTTTTCCAACGAGTCCAATGCCCTGACCGTGCCGGTCGCCTGGCAACCGCTGGCCGCGGCCATTGGCGCGCTAACAGCGATTTCGCTGGTTTTCATTCTTTCGGGGCGGCAATCGTCCTCGGCCATTCGGCTGCTGCTGTTCGGCATTGCCATTGCGGCCGTCGCCAAGGCGCTGACGACCGTGTTCATGCTGGTGGGTCCGATCTATCAGGCAGCACAGGCGGCCCGCTGGCTTGCCGGCGCGGTCAACGCCATTTCCTGGAGCGAAATCCAGATCATGGCGCTTTGCCTCGTGCCGACGGTGATCGTTGCCGCCTGGCTCGCCAAGGACCTGCCGCCGGCCGATCTCGACGATGTTTCCTCCCGCAGCATCGGGCTCAACCTGCCGGTTTACCGCATCGCCGTGTTTTTCGTGGCGGCGGTGCTGACCTCGATTGCCGTGGCCTTCGTGGGCGGCGTCGGTTTTCTCGGGCTGATTGCGCCGCATCTGGCGCGGCTGCTCGTCGGGCGCGCACGCTTTGCCGGGATCGTCGCCTCTTGCCTACTCGGGGCGATGATGCTGATCGGCGCGGATCTGTTGGTGCGCGTCGCCTTTACCCCGCTCGAAGTGCCCGCGGGCACGGTGACCGCCATTGTCGGGGCGCCCTATTTCCTCTTCCTTCTCATGCGCAAGGACAAGACCAATGGCTGACGTTCCGAGCCGCATCGAGGTCCGCGACCTCACGCTGATGTATGGTCATGAGACGGTGCTCGATGCACTGAGCCTGCCCATTCCGCGCGGCAAGGTGACGGTTCTGGCCGGGCCCAATGGCTGCGGCAAGAGCACCCTGCTCCGCGCCATACGGCGGCTGCACACGGGCCAGAAGGGGCAGATCTTTCTCGACGCGGTCGATATTGCTTCGCTCGGCGCCAAGGAGCTGGCCCGGCAGATCGGACTTCTGGCGCAGAACCCATCGGCTCCGCCTGATATGACGGTGGAAGAGCTGGTGCGACTGGGGCGCTATCCGCACCAGGCCATGCTGCAGCCCTGGAGCGAAAAGGACGGGGTTGCCGTCAATCGCGCCATGGCTGGAACGGGTGTGACCGGGCTCAAGACGCGGCGCATCGGCTCGCTTTCGGGCGGGCAATTGCAGCGCGCCTGGATTGCCATGGTGCTGGCGCAGGAAACCGATGTCATTTGCCTTGATGAGCCGGTGAACCATCTCGACATGGCGCACCAGCTCGATTGCCTCGATCTCGTGTCGCAGCTCAACCGGGAAGACGGGCGTACCATCGTGCTGGTGCTGCACGATCTTAATCTCGCCGCGCGCTATGCCGACCAGCTCGTCTTCGTGCATGAAGGACGCGTGCGGGCGCTGGGACAACCCGAAGAGCTGATGAAGCCTGAACTGCTGGCCGAGGTGTTCGAGGTCGACGCGGCGATCATGACCGATCCGGTGCATGGACGGCCGATCTGCATTCCGCGCGGGCGGGCCCGCGCGGCAGTTCAAGAACGAGCCTAGGCGCTTGCGGCCAATTGTGGGGCGTCGCAGCCCATCAGCGCGCTGATTTCGTACCAGCGCTCCTGAAACGCAGCAACGCAGGCCGGGTCGAAATGGGTGCCCGAGCAACGAACGATTTCGGCACAAGCCTCTTCGAGCGACCAGGCACGCTTGTAGGGACGTTCGGAGCAAAGCGCATCGAACACGTCGGCCAGCGCAACAATGCGGGCCTCGATGGGGATGTCCTTGCCTGACAGTCGATCAGGATAGCCGGTGCCGTCCCACTTTTCATGATGGCTCTGGGCGATCAGTTCCGCGGTACGGATGAGATCGCTATCGGCTTCGGCAAGAATGCGAGCACCGATCGTGACGTGTTCGCGCATGATCGCCATTTCTTCCGGTGTCAGTTTTCCCGGCTTGGACAGAATGGCGTCTGCAATGGCGATCTTACCGATATCGTGCAGCGGGGCCGCGAGATAGATCATGCGGCAACGCTCGGGCGAGAAGCCCAGCCCCTGGCCGATGATCTGGCTGATCTGGGCAACACGAGAGACGTGCTCGCCGGTGTCGCCGTCGCGGTATTCGATAGCGCGAGCCAAACGCCAGATGATCTCTTCCTCACGAGCCAGAAGATGCATCGTGGCCTTTTCCACCTCCCGGGCCAGCCGATTGGCGTGGTCGGCCAGTTCGAGCTGCGCATTGCGCAGGGCCAGGAGATTGGTGACGCGGGCCTTGAGCTCGACCGGATCGAAGGGCTTTGTCAGGAAATCATTTGCGCCGACGCCGATGGCCTCGATGCGAATAGCCTTGTCGACGTCCGAAGTGACCATGACGATCGGCACGGTGCGATAATTCTCGCGGGCGCGCAGAGCCTCGATGAAGGCCATACCATCCATTTCCGGCATGATATGGTCGACAAGCAGCAGATCGTATTGACGCTCCTCACATAGCTTGAGCGCCTCAATCGGGTTCAGGCATAAATCTATGCCATCACCCACTATTTCTCGAATGATCGAGCCCAGCAGCGCAAGGCTCGACCTGCTGTCGTCTACGATCAGCACATACACAATATCGCCCCCCGGCATAATTGCAGGGGCGATACTATTGGTCAGCCCTTATGCGAAACTTAATGTACTACATGCATTTAGCTGGACTCTTCCCGATGGTTTATTGCCCCTTTACCGGGGCAATAAATTTGTTGCCGGCGATGGATGCGGGCTTCATTTCAATCGAGAAACCGGGCAGTTCCGGTGGCATGTAGGCGGCGTTCTTGATCACACAGGGATCGATGAAATGCTCGTGCAGGTGATCGACATATTCGATCACGCGGCCGTCCTTGCTGCCCGAGACGACGAGATAGTCGATCATCGAGAGATGCTGCACATATTCGCAGAGTCCAACGCCGCCGGCATGGGGCCACACCGCCTTTTTGTATTTGGCGGCCATCAGCAGGACTGACAGAACTTCGTTGAGGCCGCCGATGCGGCAGGCGTCGATCTGGACGACGTCAATGGCATCGCGGGTGATGAACTGCTTGAAGATGATGCGGTTCTGGCACATTTCGCCGGTCGCCACCTTTACCGGTGCGATGGCGTCGCGAATCTTGCGATGGCCTTCGATGTCGTCGGGGCTGGTCGGCTCTTCGATGAAATAGGGATTGAAGCGCTTGAGTTCATTGACCCAGGCGATGGCCTGGTCGACTTCCCAGACCTGGTTGGCGTCGATCATCAGGTAGCGATCCGGCCCCATGATGGAGCGGACGATTTCGAGGCGGCGAATATCGTCGGCGAGGTCGCGGCCGACCTTCATCTTGATGTGGGTAAAGCCTTCTTGGACCGCTTCGGTCGCAAGGCGGGTCAGCTTTTCGTTGGAATAGCCGAGCCAGCCGGCCGAGGTCGTGTAGCAGGAATAGCCTTCGGCGCGCAGTTTTGCGATGCGCTCGGCCTTGCCCGGTTCAGCCGCCTTGAAGATAGCGAGCGCTTCTTCGGGCGTGATGGCGTCGGTGAGGTAGCGGAAATCGATGATTGAAACGAGCTGTTCGGGGCTCATTTCGGCGACATAGAGCCAGACCGGTTTGCCCGCGCGCTTGGCGAGAAGATCCCAAACGGCGTTGACGACGGCGCCGGTTGCTAGGTGCATGGCGCCCTTGTCGGGGCCGATCCAGCGCAGCTGGCTGTCGCCGGTGATGTGGCGCCAGAAGCGGCCGGGATTTTCCTCGACCCAGTCGAGATCGAGACCCGTAACACGATCGGTCAGCGCGGCGATGGCGGCGCAGACCACTTCATTGCCACGGCCGATGGTGAAGGTGAGCCCGTGGCCTTCGAGATCGCCATCGGTGCCGAGAACGACATAGGCGGCCGAGTAGTCGGGATCCGGATTCATCGCGTCGGACCCGTCGAGCGAGGCCGAAGTGGGGAAGCGCAGATCGTGGGTGGTCAGGGTGGTGATCTTGGTCATGGTGTTGCTCCCTCAGGCCGTCCAGCCGCCGTCGATGATATGGACCTGGCCGGTCGTGTAGGTGGCGCCGGCGAGGTATACGGCGAGGTCGGCGACTTCATCGGGACGCGCGATGCGGCCGATGGGTTGGCGGGCAATGAAGGCCTTCTTCGCGCCCTCGAAATCGCCGGTGGCGTGCCAGCGGTCATGAAGGCTCGGGGATTCTACCGTGCCGGGGCAGATGGCGTTCACGCGGATATTGCTGGTCGTGTAGTCCGAGGCGATGGATTTTGTCAGGCCGATCACGGCCGCCTTGGAAATGGTGTAGGCGGCACGGTTGGGCACGCCTTTGATCGAGGAGGCGACCGTTGCCATGTTGATGATGGCGCCGTCCTTGCGCTCGAGCATCTGGGGCAGGATGGCCTTGATGGTGCGGACCTGGGCCCGGACGTTGAGATCGAGTGCGAAATCGAGGTCCTTGTCGCTCATTTCGAGCAGGGTGCCGTTATGGACCACGCCGGCGCAATTGAAGAGCACGTCGATGCGGCCGATCTCGGCGACCGCCTTGGTGACGGCCTCATCGGAAAGAACGTCGAGCAGACGCGTCGTGATCCCCGGCGTGCCGTCGAGTTCGCGCAGCTTGGCTTCGTTGATGTCGGTTGCGATCACCTTGGCGCCGGCCCTGGCAAAGGCAAGGGCGGAAGCCTGACCGATGCCCTGGGCAGCGGCGGTGATGAAGACGATCTTTCCGTTGAGGTCGGCCATAGTTTTATCCCGAGAGGAAGAAAGCCGGGCGACGGAAGGCCGCCCGGCCGGTGAAAGTCTTAGTCGTAGAGAACGGCCGCGATCTTGGGGTCGTTGATGTTGGTGGCGTCGTAGTAATAGAAGCCGGTGTCGATGACCTTGGGCAGGGTTTCGCCCTTGAGCGCATCGATGGCGGCCTTGACGGTTTCATAACCGATGCCGACTGGGTTCTGGGTGATGGCGCCGTTCATCACGCCCGAGGTGATCATGCCCTTCTGAGCCGCACCCGAGTCGAAACCGATGACGACGATGTTGGAACCCAGTTCCTGCTTGCCATTGGCAACGCCGATGGCCGAGCCTTCGTTGGTGCCGAAAATGCCCTTGAGATCCGGATTGGCGAGCAGGATCGACTTGGTGATTTCGGTCGAAGCGAGCTGGTCGCCATCGCCGTACTGAACCGTGACCAGTTCGATCTTGGGATAGGCTTCCTTGATGCGGTTGACGAAGCCGTCAACGCGGTCGATGCCGGTGCGGCTGGTCTGCGAGTGTGCAACGACCGCAACCTTGCCTTCGCCACCGATCAGTTCCGCCATCTTGTCGGCCGCCAGAGCGGAGGCAGCAACGTTGTCGGTGGTTGCCGTGGTCAGCGGGATGTCGCTATCGACGCCAGAGTCGAAGGCGATGATCGGGATGCCGGCATCCTTGGCCTGCTGCAGCAGCGGAATGGCTGCCTGGCTATCGAGAGCGGCAAAGCCGATGGCACTGGGCTTGCGCGACAGGGCGGCGGCCAGCATATCCATCTGGCGGTCGACCTGGGTTTCGCTTTCCGGGCCTTCAAAGGTGACTTTGACGCCGAATTCGGCAGCAGCCTTGTCAGCACCGGCCTTCACTGCCTGCCAGAACTGGTGCTGGAAGCCCTTAGAGATCAGGGCGATATCGTAGTTGTCCTGAGCGAATGCCGGGCCGTTGGATGCGGCAAGCATTGCAAGAGCGCTGAAGGCGCCGAGCAGGGTGCGACGGTTGAGCATGGTTTTCCTCCCACATGCTGCGTTGAAAGTATCAGGCATTGCTAAGGCCTTGTTGTTGGTGCCCCGCGGGGCACAGGCAGAACCGGCGCCTAAAGTGTGCGGCGCCGCAGTATGTCGGCATAGACAGCCAGGATGATGATGCAGCCGGTCACCACCGTCTGCCATTCCTGGGCCACCGAAAGGATGCGCAGGCCATTGGCCAGCACGGAAATGATGAGGGCGCCGATCAGCGTGCCGAGCACGGTGCCGCGACCGCCCGAAAGCGAGGTACCGCCGATGACCACGGCCGCGATGGCGTCGAGCTCATAGCCCTGGCCGAGAGCTGGCTGGGCCGAATTGAGACGGCTGGCGATGAGCACGCCGGCGACGCCGACAATGCCGCCGGCTAGTGCATAGACGCCGATCTTCCAGCGATCGACATTGACGCCGGAGAGACGGACAGCCTCTTCATTGGAGCCGAGGGCAAAGGTGTAGCGGCCGAGCGCAGTCTTGCTCAGGACGAAAGACGCAATCAGCGCTACGGCGAAGAGAACCAGGACGCCATTTGGCACCGGCACCGCGGGAATGATCTGGCCGACGACGGAGCCCAGGGCAATCTGATTGAAGCCCGGCGTGTCGTTGAAATAGATCGGGCGGGTGCCCGAGATCACCAGCGACAGACCCTTGAGGATCAGCATCATGCCGAGGGTGGCAATGAAGGGCGGCACCTTCAATTTGGCCACGACAGTGCCGGAGATGAGACCGCTGGCCGCACCGGCAAGGATCGCCCCGATGACGCCCAGCGGCAGCGGCAGGCCGAGATAGGTGAGGATGACGCCGGCAAGGACGGCGCAGAAGGTCATGAGCGTGCCGAGAGAAAGGTCGATACCGCCGGTGATGATGACCAGCGTTGCCGCGATGGCGAGGACGCCATTGACCGAGGTCGCCTGCAGGATGGCCAGGATATTCTGGGTCTGCATGAAATTGGGCGAAGCCAACGAGAAGGCGACGACCAGGGCGATGAGACCCGAAAAGGCAAGCAGCCGGTGGAAGGCGCCGGAAATACGGGGGCCTGATTTTGCTGCGGGGGCTGCGGTGTCGGTCATTTTGTTCTGCCCTTCAAACTGATTGTCGCGACTCTTGCGCCGACCTCTCCCCCAAGGGAGAGGTGAAGAAAGGCCAGCCGTTCAACTTGCATGACGAACCTCCGCCACGCTGCTCTGGCGCTGGGTTGCCAGACGCATGATTTCTTCCTGGCTCGCGCCGCCGGGCAACATGCCGGTGAGGCGCCCCTCGCACATCACGGCGATACGGTGGGAAAGGCGCAGCACTTCGGGCAGTTCGGAGGAGATCACGATGATCGCCTTGCCTTCGGCCGCCAGCGCATTGAGCAATTTGTAGATTTCGGACTTGGCGCCGACATCGATGCCGCGCGTGGGTTCGTCGAAAATGAGAATGTCGCAATCGCGCAGCAGCCATTTGGCAATGACCACCTTCTGCTGATTGCCGCCCGAGAGAAGGCGCGCCTCCTGGGTGTCGCTGGGGGTCTTGATGGCGAGCTGCTTGATGTAGCCGACGGCTTCCTTCTCCATCTTGGCTTCATCGAGCACGCCACCGACGCCGGTGAACCGATCAAGGCTCGCGAGCGCGATATTGTTGCGAACGTCGAGCCCGGTCGCGAGACCAAAGTGCTTGCGGTCTTCCGAGAGATAGCCAATGCCGGCTTCAACCGCGTCCTTGGGCGAGGCGATGCCGACGCGCTTGCCATGGACCCAGATTTCGCCGCTCTCGCGCCGGTCGGCGCCAAAGATGGCGCGGGCGACTTCGGTGCGGCCGGCGCCCATGAGGCCGGCAAAGCCGAGTATTTCGCCCTTTTTCACCGAGAAACTGACATCGCGGATTTCACGGCCCCGATTGAGGTTTTTGACCTCGAGGGCAACCGGGGCATCGGCGGTGTTGGGGATGACGAGGGCTTCGTTGGTGAGCGTGCGGCCCACCATCATGGAGATGATGGTTTCGATCGGCGTATCGGCGGCAGGAACCGTGCCGACATATTCGCCATCGCGCATGACGGTGACGCGGTCGGAGATGCGTTTGATCTCGTCCATCTTGTGCGAGATGTAGACGACGCCCACGCCCTCGGCCTTGAGACGGTTGATGATGGTGAAAAGCTCGGCGATCTCAGCGTCGTTCAGTGCCGCAGTCGGCTCATCCATAATGAGGACGCGCGAGCGATAGGACAGCGCCTTGGCGATTTCGACCATCTGCTGCTTGGCGATGGTCAGGGTTTCGACCTTTACTGTCGGCTCAAGCTTGAGGTTCATCGAGGCGAAGATGGCGGCCGTGTCGCGGTTGAGCTGGCCTTCGTCTAAAATGCCGAAGCGGCGCGGTTCGCGGCCGATGAAAATGTTCTGCGCCGCGGTCAGGTCGCGCATCAGCGCCAGTTCCTGATGGATGATGCCGACGCCCAGGTCCTGCGCCTGACGCGGCGAGGTGATCTCCACTGGCTGACCATCGAGCAGCACTGTGCCGGCATCGCGAGTGTAAACGCCGGAAAGAATCTTCATCAGCGTCGACTTGCCAGCGCCGTTTTCGCCCATGAGGGCGTGGACTTCGCCGGGCAGCAGCTGGAACTGCGCCTTGGCAAGAGCACGAACGCCGGGGAAGGACTTGTCGATATCGGTCATTTCGACCAGCGCCGGCGCACCCGCGACGGATGCCGACCCAGAATGCCCAGCCATGAAAAGTCCTCCCGATACGCGTGGCAAATCCGTTCGTGCGGAGCTGCCCTGGCGATGCGAGGGGAGTGAATGGCAAAACGATCAGGCTGTCAAGTGGTCAGACCAGTAGACAGAAACGCCATGGGGCGCTATGGATTTTTCTGAGAAGGGGAGACGCTCAGCGCACCCTGAGGACGAGAATGAAGCTTCAGGCCGTATCCAATCGCAAACTCTATATTCAGATCGCCGACCAGATCCGGGACCAGATCCAGGCCGGGGCGGTCGAGCCGGGCCGGCAATTGCCGTCGGAACGCGATCTGGCGGTGAGCCTGGGGGTTTCGCGGCCCACGGTGCGCGAGGCGCTGATTGCGCTTGAAGTGGCGGGCTTTGTGGAAGTGCGGGTCGGCGTCGGCGCCTTTGTGCGCGACCAGAGCAAGCGCAGCGCCCTGCCCGATGAAGGCCACTCGCCCATCGAAATCATGCAGGTGCGCCGGCTTCTTGAGCCGGAAGCCGCCGCGCTCGCGAGCCAGAACATTTCGCCCGAGGGCATGGCGCGGCTGGCCGAAACCATTCGCCGCATGCAAGCCGAGACCGGCAAGAATCTCTGGTCTTCCGAGAGCGACCGGACGCTGCATGTGACCATTGCCGAGGGCTCGGGCAATTCGGTGCTGCGCGAAATGCTGGACCAATTGTGGAATTCACGCTCGGAAGAGGTAGATACCAAGTTCCACGAGCACCTGGCGGCCATCTCGGAGGTGCGGGAGCACATTCTGGAAGATCACGGCAAGATCGTCGGGGCGATTGTCGCCGGCAATGCCGATGCCGCGCGCAAGGCCATGGCGGCGCATCTCGACTTCGTTACGGCAGCGATGCTGAAGGCCTGGGATTAGTTTCCAACCCAAGCCGCTCGATGATGGAAGATGAAGGCGGCCCTGGGGCCTAGAATTTCACCAGGATCTTCGTGAAATCGCCCGGCCGTGCGTGCCAATCGGCGAGGGCTTCGGCGGCCTCATCCAAGCTTGCGGTGCGCGTAACGATCAAATCGCCCGCATCGGGGCGCTTGCGCAACTCGTCGATGACATCGTCAAAGTCCGAGCGCAGCGCGTTGCGGGAGCCGCGGATGTCGAGTTCCTTGGTGATGAAATATTTCGTCTCATAGGCGATGGGGGCTTTGGCGTAGCCGATGTAGACCACGCGGCCGGCTGTGGCGACGAGGTCCACCGCCTGGAGGAAGGTAGCTTCGGCGCCGACGGCCTCAACGACGACATCGGGGCCCTCCCCCGTCAGTTCCGCGACGCGGGACTTCACATCGGTCGAGGCATTGATGGTCTCGTGGGCGCCGAGTTTTTTGGCGACGTCCAGTTTGGCGTCGCTGAGATCGATGGCGATGACCTTGGCGCCCTGGCGCAGGGCGCCAAGAATGACGCCGAGGCCGATCATGCCGCAGCCGAGGACGACGACGGTTTCGCCCGATTTTAGTTCAGCGCGGCGGACGGCGTGGAAGCCGACGGCGCAGGGCTCGACCAAGGCCAGGTCGCGCTGGGAAAGGCCCGTGACCAGAATGACTTTTTCGGCGGGCACGACGACGCGGCCGATCATGGCGCCTTCGCGCTGCACGCCCATGGTCTCGTTGAACTGGCATGCATTTACCCGGCCTCGGAGGCACGACGGGCACCTCCCGCAGCTGGTGTAGGGAGAGATCGTCACCATCGTGCCCGCCGCCAGGTCGCCTCCAGCTTCCACTACCTCGGCTGCCACCTCGTGCCCCGGTATGCGTGGAAAGGTCACCATCGCATTCCGTCCACGAAATGTATTGAGGTCGGTCCCGCACATTCCCACCATCTTCACTCGCAGCAGAGCCTCGCCCGGCTCTGCTGCGATATCCGGGACCTCCTGAACCGCCGCGGCTCCCGGCCCTTCCATGCGAAATGCCCTCATCGACAACTCTCCTCAAATTTTTCAAATAGAAAAGTAATATTTCACCAATTACTCTAACCCATACACGGCAGTCGCCGTGGTGCCAAAGACGGCGGCCTGCTCGTCAGAACTGAATCCGGCGAAGTATTGGCGTAACACCTCAAACCACCGCCCGTATCCGCTCGCCACCAGGCACACCGGCCAATCCGATCCGGCCATCAGGCGTCCGGCTCCAAACGCCTCCACCGCTACGTCGAGATATGGCCGCAGCGACTCCGGCGTCCACGCGCTCCAGTCTGCCTCCGTCACCATTCCCGATACCTTGCAGCACACGTTCTCTCGTTGGCCCAACTCGCGCATCCGCGCCGCCCACGGCTCCAGCGCTGCTTCGCGGATCAGCGGCTTGGCCATGTGGTCCAACACAAAGGGCTGGTCTGGATGCTCGTCCACAAAATCAATCGCCTGCGGCAGATGCCGCTCATAGATCAGGATCTCGTAGACCAGACCGCTGCCGAGCATGGTGCGAATCCCCGAGTTGAAGTCTTCGCGCAGAATATAGTTTTCGTCCTTCTCCGCCTGAATCACATGCCGAAGCCCCTTCAGCTTCGGCCGGTGCTCGAACTCCTCCATCACCCCGGGAAAATCCTCCCCGGCAATCGGAGCCCAACCCACTACACCGCGAATGGCCTCGCACTCATCGGCCATCTGCAGCAGCCAGCGCGTCTCATCCATCGTCTGACGGGCCTGCACCGCAATAGTGCCGTCGATTCTCGCAGCAGTTAGCTCGCGCATCAGATCCTGCGGCAAAAAGTCCCTCCGCAGTGTCGCCATCTCGTCATCGATCCAACCATATTCTTCCGGCGAATATCGCCAGAGATGGTGGTGCGCATCAATCCTCTCAGCCACTCTTGTCTTCTCCTCTATAAATTTGTTTAACGATAACTGTACCGTAATAAATATCAGTCCAGTTTATCCCGCCGGTCTCCACCCGCCATGGAGAGAAGCCGGATCAACGACGAACCGCCCAGGCCATGCCATCGGGTCCGGCGCCGACCTGGATGTGACCGGTCACGGTTAACGACTTGAGGTCGATGACCGCGACATAGTTGTCCGGGGCGCAGGCGACAAACGCCCGCGTGCCGTCCGGCTGCACCAGAACGCCGCCGGAGCCATGCCCGATGGGGATACGCTTGATCACCTTGCGTGTGCTCGCATCCAGAACAGCCAGGATCGGTCCGCTTGATACCAGAACATGCTTGCCGTCTGGAGTGAACTTGAGCCGGTTGGCTCCAGGAAGGTTGGC
>NZ_JAFKHD010000019.1 GCF_017307565.1 Devosia sp. | reverse complement strand
CTCGCCCCTTGGGGGAGAGGGACAGAATAATCTGCGTTCAGCAGATTATTCAGGGTGAGGGGTACTCTCTCCTCCGCAGAGGAATTCGTGAAAACAACAAAATACCCCTCATCCCAACCGAAATTCGCGTACGCGAATTCGGTGACCCTTCGGGCACCTTCTCCCTCAAGGGGAGAAGAGAGAACGGTGGGTGCGACGGCTCGAAGCATCACACCACCTCCTCGTAGGAATGCCCGGCCCGCAGCCCATCTCTTACCCGCGCCGCAATCGCCAGAAATTCCGGCGTCTCGCGAATATCGAGCGGCCGTTCGCGCGGCAGATTACTCTCGATGACATCGGTCACCCGCCCCGGTCGCGGCGACATCACCACGATTTTCGTCGACAGATAAACCGCCTCGGGAATCGAGTGCGTCACAAAGCAGATGGTCTTCTTCGTCCGGTCCCAGAGCTTGAGCAGCTCGAAATTGAGATGGTCCCGAACGATCTCGTCGAGCGCCCCAAAGGGCTCGTCCATCAGCAGCAGATCGGCGTCAAACGCCAGTGCGCGAGCAATGGAGGCCCGCTGCTGCATGCCGCCCGAAAGCTGCCAAGGATACTTTTTCTCAAATCCTGTGAGATTGACGAGGTCCATAGTCCGCTTGATGCGCTCGGCCTGTTGCTGGGGCGAATGCCCCATGATTTCGAGCGGCAGGGCGATGTTCTTCTCGATGGTACGCCAGGGATAGAGAGCCGGCGCCTGGAACACATAGCCATAAGCTCTGTCCTTCCGCGCATTTTCCGGCGTCTGACCATTGATCTTCAGCGAGCCCGAGGTCGGCTGTTCCAAATCGGCAATGGTGCGCAAAAACGTGGTCTTGCCGCAGCCCGAAGGCCCGATGAAGGAAACGAAATCGCCCTTCTCGATGGTCAGGTTGACGTCCGACAGCGCCACCACGTCGCCGTCATTGGTGGAAAAGGTGAGGCCCAGGTTCTTGGCCTCTACGACGGCGAGTGCAGCACCCGTGCCTGTCGTTGATGAAGTGATCGACGTGACGGACAAGGGTGTCGCCTTTCTCAGCCTATTGTTTGGCGTCTAATGCCTGATGCAAGGCGCGTGCCGCGCGAAAGGCCGGCTTTGCAGCAGCTTTTCGGACTATTGGCGGGCACACTGCCTCGATTTTCATCATGCTGCCGATGTCAAACACCCGTCGCCGGAATGCCCGCCCGCTCCACCTTGCGCGGCGCGACCAGCTCCTTCCACTGGCTCAGCGCCCGGTTGACCGGGTTCTTGGCTTCGCGCGCCACAAACTTGCCGTGGCCCGGCTCGGCCTTCACCTCGTTCTCGATGATCGACACCTTGCCGCGCGACAGCACGAAGCGCGGCAGACCGGTCACCTCAAAGCCTTCAAAGACGTTGTAGTCGATCACCGATTGCTGGTTCTTGGCCGTAATCGTCTTCTTGCGATTGGGGTCCCAGACGATCAGGTCGGCGTCCGCGCCAACCATGACGGCACCCTTCTTGGGGTACATGTTGAGGATTTTCGCAATATTGGTCGAGGTCACTGCGACGAACTCGTTCGGCGTCAGCCGCCCGGTATTGACGCCGGCGGTCCAGAGCACCGGCAGGCGATCTTCGAGCCCGCCCGTACCATTCGGAATTTTGGCAAAATTACCGACGCCATTGCGCTTCTGCGCCGTGGTGAAGGCGCAGTGGTCGGTCGCAACGCAGGAGAGCGAGCCCGCCTGCAGCCCGGCCCAAAGCGAATCCTGATGCTGCTTGTTGCGGAAGGGCGGCGACATCACCCGCCGCGCCGCATGGTCCCAATCGGGGTTGAAATATTCGCTCTCGTCGAGCACCAGGTGCTGGATCAGCGGCTCGCCATAGACGCGCATGCCCTTCTGCCGGGCCCGGCGAATGGCCTCATGCGCCTGTTCGCAGCTCGTATGCACCACATAGAGTGGCACCCCGGTCATGTCGGCGATCATGATGGCGCGGTTGGTCGCTTCCCCTTCCACTTCCGGCGGCCGCGAATAGGCATGGCCTTCAGGCCCATTGTTCCCCTCGGCCAGGAGCTTTGCCGTCATCGCCGCGACGACGTCGCCATTCTCGGCATGCACCAGCGGCAGGGCGCCAAGCGCGGCGCAACGCTGGAACGAGGCGAACATCTCGTCGTCGTTCACCATCAGGCTGCCCTTATAGGCCATAAAATGCTTAAACGAGGTAATGCCGCGATCGACCACCTCGGCCATCTCGTTGAACACCTGTTCTCCCCACCAGGTGATGGCCATGTGGAACGAATAGTCGGCCGAGGCCTTGCCGGTCTTGTTGTCCCACATCTGCAGCGCCTCGAGCAGGCTCTGATTGGGGTTGGGCAGGCAGAAGTCGACCACCATGGTCGTGCCGCCCGAAAGGCCGGCGCGGGTACCGCTTTCGAAATCGTCGGCCGAATAGGTGCCCATGAAGGGCATTTCGAGATGGGTATGCGGATCGATGCCGCCGGGCATGATGTAGCAGCCGCTGGCGTCCAAAATCTCGTCGCCGGACAGGTTCTGGCCGATC
>NZ_JAFKHD010000273.1 GCF_017307565.1 Devosia sp. | reverse complement strand
CGGTGACCTACAACTCCGAAAACTCCTTCGGCGAAATGGCAGACGCGGCCGGTGCTAAGGCGTTCCGCCCCAATTCTGGCCAGCTCACACTTGCCAAGGAGCCTATCCGTTCGAACGAAGTCCGTCGCGATGGGCTCCAGAGCCGCGGCCGCCACGGGTCGCGGTCTGTGTCTGGCCAGTATGCCGGCGACCTCAGTGTGGGCACTTTTGACGATTTGATCGAGGCGGCCTTTCGCGGCACATTTGCGCCGGCCCTCGCCGTCACCGAGGCGACCGCAGGCCTGACCAGCATTACGACGACCGCAAATTCGATTGTCGCGTCGGCAGGCTCTTGGATCACCGCTGGGTTGCGCGTCGGTGATGTCATTCGCCTGACCGGGCATTCCGCCGCGGGCAATAACGACCGCAATCTGCGTATTACGGGGCTGACTGCCAGCACCATCACTGTCGCCGACTTGCTGACGGTCTCCGCGGTTGCAGACACCGCCTTCTCGATTGACCGGCCGAAAAAGCTGCTCCAGGGCCTTGTCGCGCGCTCTTTTACCTTTGAAGAGCACGAGGCCGATATCGATGGCTCGGAAATCTTTACCGGCGTCCGTGTCGGCAGTCTGCAGCTCCAGATGCAGCCGAACGGCATGTGCATCCTGACGTTCGGCCTGGTCGGGCGCGACATGGAGGTCATGACTGGCGTTGCATCACCCTATTTCACTGACCCGAGCACCGAATTCGTGTCGATTGCCATGACGGCAGTCGAAGCGAAGATCCGCGTCGGCTCCGGTGATGTTCTCGATGTGACTTCGCTGGAACTCAACCTCAATCTCAACGCGTCGGGCGTGCCGGTTGTCGGCTCGACGGTCACGCCAGAGGTGTTCACCAATACCGGCGTTGTCGAGGGTTCAATCACGGCCCTGAAGCAGGATGTGACGCGCTCCCAGCAGTATCTCAACGAAACCGAACTGAGCCTCCATCTGCTGTTTGAGGAGCTGGAAAGCGGGGCGGCCGACTTCTGCTCCTTCTTTCTCGGCAACCTGACCTTGGCTAGCGCCACAAAGGGCGAGATCGGCGCCGACAACGGCCGCACCCAGACCTTCTCTCTGCTCACCGGCGCGGACGAACGTGGTGGCGCGTTCGACCGCACCACGATCAAGTACCAGACCTCCGCTGTCTGATGAGCAAGTCAGAGAATTCTATCCGCGCCGCGGCCACGGCCCTGCACCAAGCCATTGCCGAAGGCAGGGCCCATGGCCTCGCTATCATTTGGCCAGGTAGCCCGGACGGGCTCACCAGTATCTCAATCAGCGAGACGGCCCGCGCCGCATCGATCAAGCCAACCACGCCGGCCCAACCGCGCCGCGCCAATCCGAAAGTGACGAAATGACCAAGACGGAAGACGTTCTCGACCTCTCGCTCGATAGCTTTGCCGGCGCCGATATTGCCACCATGGATGTGGTGGTTGCCGGCAAGCCCTCTGGCTGGCTCTGGCAGTTCGCTGGCCCTGGCCACCCGAAAGCCGTCGATCAGGCGAACCGCACCGCGCGCGAGCGGCTCCACAAGGACAAGTTGATCGAGCAGGCGCAGGTCAATGGAAAGAAATGGGTGGCACCTGAACAGACGCCGGCCGACGTTCGTTCGAGTAACGTGACCTATGTTATTGAGCGCCTCGTGGGTTGGTCTGCCATCCGCATCGATGGCACGGATTTCGCCTTCACCGAGGCGAATGCTCGCATGCTGCTGGAAGACCCGAAGCGCGTTGGTGTGCTCGCCCAGGCCATGGAATTTCTGGCGGCCGACAGTTCTTTTACGAAGCGCTCCGAAGCGATCTGATCGCGTACGCGGAGCGCGAATTCGAACTATCTGCGCGCGACAAGGAAGGTCATTCCTTGCGGGAAATCCTGCAGGGGCAGATCGACCGAGCGCGAACTGACGCGCGGCGGGACCAACTTCAATCCGAATTGATCTTGCCGCCGTTTCCAGAAGCCATCCGATATCTTTGGACAGCTTATTGGGACGTGAGACTAAGATGCGGCGGCAACGGGTTCGGCACCTCGCCCATCTCCTGGGGCGACATAGACGCTTATGTGAGACTGACCGGCTCCCATTTCGCGCCTTGGGAAGTGCAGATCATCACTGCGCTCGACGATGCTTGGCTAGATTCTGCCCGCAGCGCGAGCGTCGTTGAGGGTGGCAACAATTAGCTCAAGCGTCGCTGACATGGTCACCGCATCGAACGAAAGCGTCGTCAAAATCGCCTTCAGATTTTTCGGGTCTGAGGTATCGCGGTCGCCCAGTGACGTGATCAGGTCAAGGCGCTGCTGGCAGCGGTCGCTCAGCTTCGTGGTCTCAGAAAGAACGGCACTGAAATCGGTCATCTTGGCTTGCCTGCCGTGAGAGTTATCAGGTGGCGGAAAAGTCTGCTGTCACCAACAGCCCACGACTTATGCAATCCTCGATCAAAAAATCGAGGTTTTCGGCATCCTTGGTGCTAGCGGGCGCTTTCCGGTTTTGGACGTAACCCAGACAGCTTTTCCTCTGCTGTTGTTGAGTCGCAATCTGCTCGGCCTTCCGGACTG
>NZ_JAFKHD010000272.1 GCF_017307565.1 Devosia sp. | reverse complement strand
CTGTTCACCGGCCGCAGCATCGAGGCGAAGCGCCGGCTCTATGCAGCGCTCGTCGCGGAGCTCAGCCCGTTCGGGCTCGCGCCGCATGATATCAAGGTCATCCTGCACGAGGTGCCCCGGGAAAACTGGGGGCTGACCGGCAAGCCGGCGAGCGAGATCGAGCTGGGTTTCAAGGTTGATGTCTGACGCGACCAAGGGCGGCTACGCCGCGCTTCTCAAACTGCCGGTGCCGCGGCGGCTGGCGCTTGCCAGCGTGCCGGCGGATTTTTCCGACTGGCTCGACTATGCAGCGGTCGTGGCGCTGGTGGTCTTCGCCTGGGGCGAGGGGCCCGTGGCGCTGGCCATGTTCGCGCTGGCGCTGAGCCTGCCCTATGTGCTGGTCGGGCCCTTCGTCGCCGTTTTGGTCGACCGCGCGCCAACGCGCAGCGTGCTGGTGCTGAGCAATCTCGGGCGTGGCCTCGCAACGCTTGGTTTTGCCTTTGCCGGAGACACATTGGTGCTCCTTGCGCTGGTTTTCCTGCGTGGCTGCATCGATTCTGCTTTCACCCCGGCGCGCCAGGCAGCGATCCAGGCCAGTACGCCCGAACATCTGCGCGGCGTAGCCAATGGCCTCCACCAGGCGATCAACCAGACTTCGAAAATTGCCGGTCCCGCGCTGGGTGGCCTCTTGCTGGCCTTCTGGCCGGCGCAGAACGTTTTCATGCTCAATGCCGGGCTCTCGCTCGTTGCAACGCTGATTGCCATCACCGTGGTGCTGCCCGCGCGGCCGGCGCCCGAAGGTGGACATGGGGCGTTCTTTACCGAGTCGCTCAAGGGGATAAGCGAGTTCCGGCGCAGCCGGCGGCTGATGGTGGCGCTGATCTTTTCGGCTTGCGCCTATTTCGCGTTCTTCCTCTATGACGCCCTGATCGCGCTGCTGGCGGAAGGCTTTGGGTTCGACGCCACTGCGTTCGGTCTCTCGATTTCCGCGTCTGGTCTTGGTGGCCTTGTCGGGGCGCTGGTGGCCGGTAGCATGGCGAGCAAGCGGCCAATGCTGGCCATGTCGCTGGCGGCGGTGATTTCGGGGGCAACGACGGTCGCGATCGCGGTTTCGGCGCTGATGGGCCTGTCGGTGCAGCTTCCGGCGTTTCTGCTGGTGCTCTGCTTCATGGGCGGGGCGACGGCATTCATGCTCGTGCCCTATCGTACCATCGTGCAGGAGGACGCGCCGCCCGACCGGATTGGCCGCGTTTTCGCCGCCGGCGAGGCGGTGATCACGACGACAATGCTGGCCGCGCCGCTGATCGGCAGTTTTATCGCCAGCCAGTGGGGCACGCCGGTGGCGTTTGTGGCCGGCGGCGTCGTGCTGGTCGTGCTGGGGGCCGTTACGCTTGCCTCACATCGCGGCGCGTGACAAAACCCGAATGAATACAAAAGGGAGGGGCCGATGAACGGTCTGGTTGGGTTTTATCCCGGTTCGTTCGATCCACTGACCAACGGGCATCTCGACGTCATCGAGCGCGCCTGCAAGCTGGTGGACACGCTGGTTGTCGGGGTGGGCGTCAGCGCCACCAAGAAGAACCCGTTGTTCTCCCACGCGGATCGCCACGCGATCCTGCAGCAGGCGCTGGGTCCGGTCGGCCTGCGGACCAATACCGAATTCAAGATCGTCGATTTCTCCGGCCTGATGGTGACGGCAGCGCGCGAACACGGCGCCAAGCTGATCATTCGAGGCCTCCGGGACACGACCGACTATAATTACGAGATGCAGATGGTGGGCATGAACGCGCAGATGGCGCCGGACCTGCAGACCGTTTTCCTGCCCTCGAGTCCGCCCGTGCGGCATATCTCGGCCACATTGGTGCGTCAGATCGCCGAGATGGGTGGTGATATTTCCGCCTTCGTTCCGCCAATCGTCCTCAAGGCTCTGAAAGCATCATGATGACCTTCTCCCGTCGCCTGTTCTCCGGCATCGCCGTTGCCGCCCTTGCCCTCGCCGCCGTGCCGGCCATGGCGCAGGGAGGCAAGCCGCATCTCATCCTGACCCTCGAAGACGGCACGGTTGATATCGAGCTGCTGCCAGAGATTGCGCCCAAGCACGTCGAACGCGTGATCGCGCTGACCGAGGCCGGCGATTATGATGGCGTGGTGTTCCATCGCGTGATCGATGGCTTCATGGCCCAGACCGGCGACGTGAAGTTCGGCAAGACCGGCGCTCCGGGCTTTGACCTGTCGCGTGCCGGCATGGGTGGTTCGGACCAGCCCGACGTCCAGGCCGAATTCAATTCGGAAAGCTTCCAGCGCGGTGTCGTCGGTGCGGCGCGTGCGCAGGACCCGAACTCGTTCAATTCGCAGTTCTTCATCACCTATGCCGACGCGAGCTTCCTCGACGGCCAGTACACCGTTTTCGGCAAGGTCGTGTCGGGTATGGAAGCCGTCGATGCGCTCGAAAAGGGCCCGCAGAGCGCCAATGGCGCCGTGGCCAACCCGGACAAGATCGAGAAGGCGACGATCGAATATAAGTAGAAAACTCAGCGTTTGCCGCTTCACCCCCTCCTGGCCTCCCCCATCAAGGGGGAGGTGCTGCATCCAGTTTGTGGCTGTACTTCACCTCAATCACCGGCCGGACACCTCCCCCTTGATGGGGGAGGTTGGGAG
>NZ_JAFKHD010000271.1 GCF_017307565.1 Devosia sp. | reverse complement strand
CAATATTGTCGAGGGTGTTCATAAATATGAGTCTTATGACAGGGCCGCTCGCGGAATGCCGGGGGCTTCGTGAATTAAGGATTGCTCAGGCTTGGTTATGGAAGTCTTAACGACGAACGACGAGGCGTGCCAAATTCGTTCGAAACTGCATCGAGAAGATCACAGGGCCGTCGAATGGGTGCAGTTCGACGGGCTCATGGACTACGAACGCACGCTAGCCGCGATGGAGAATCGCGCTGCGCAGATCGCTGCGGGCGAGGCCCCGGAGGCGGTGTGGCTGCTCGAGCACCCTCCCCTCTATACGGGCGGCACCTCGGCGCAGCCCGAAGATCTCATCAATGCGCGGTTTCCCGTTTATCCCGCGGGGCGCGGTGGACAGTACACCTATCACGGCCCTGGCCAGCGGGTTGCCTATGTAATGCTCGACCTGACCCAGCGCGGGCGCGACATTCGCTGCCTGGTCAAAGGGCTGGAACAGTGGGTGATAGACACCTTGGCT
This sequence comes from Devosia sp., assembly GCF_017307565.1. Taxonomy (GTDB): domain Bacteria; phylum Pseudomonadota; class Alphaproteobacteria; order Rhizobiales; family Devosiaceae; genus Devosia. The sequence continues at coordinate 2,171 of NZ_JAFKHD010000271.1, read as the reverse complement.
GCCCACAACATCACGGGCGGGCGGCGCGAAGGCCGGATCGGTGTGTGGGTGCAGCGGCCGGACAAGGGTTTTGGGCGCGAGGACAAGATCGCCGCAATCGGCGTGCGCGTGCGGAAATGGGTGACCTTCCACGGCATCTCCCTGAATGTGGACCCCGATCTCGGCCACTATGATGGCATCGTGCCCTGCGGGATCACCGATCAGGGCGTGACCAGCGTTGAGGATCTTGGACAGCTCGTTTCCATGTCGGAAGTCGATTCGGTCATGCGCAGCACGTTCGAGACCATTTTCGGCCCGACCCTCCTGACGCCAGGCGCACTTGCCAGCGTGGCGTAAGGCCCTACTTTGAGCCCATCCGAATCGAGGAGCCCGGCATGACCACGGACGACCTGAAACGCCTTCTCACCCGCCAGACGCTGTTCCGGCTCGACGCCATCCTGTCGCCGCGCCTCGTGCCCATCCTTTATGCACTGGGTCTGGCGTCGATCCTGCTCTGGGCGGTCAGCCATTTCTTCTACCGTTTCGGCAGCAGTTTTGGTGACGGCATTTGGGGCCTGCTCGAAATTGTCGTCTTCGGCCTTGCCGCGCTCGTCGCACTGAGGATCGGCTGCGAAGCGCTGCTCGTGTGGTTCAAGGCGCATGAGGCGACCGGCGAGAGCGTCAACCGCTCGCGCTATTCGGCCTCGCTGCTCGATGAAGTGCGCGACGCCATTCGCGATCTCGCCGAGCATGGTGAGGAAACGGACTATGCCGAGGCCGACGAATATTTCACGCCCGGGACAGAAGCGCCGCCGCAGGTGACGCCCGAGGGCGATATCCGGCGGGAGCCTTCGAGCACTGCGGGTGAACCGTTCAAGCCCAAGCGCACCGCGAAACGGACGCCGCCCACCACACCGACTACCTGACACGAAAAGGCCGCCGCGGATCGCTCCGGGCGGCCTAATTGTTTCAGGCGAAGCGCCTTACTGCTTGTTGACGCTCCAGGTGCCCGGACCGGCAAAGACCAGGTACAGGAAGAAGAAGCAGAACAGGATCGCTGCATCGCCGCCATTGTTGACGGGGAAGAAATCAGCGGGAAAGTGGGCCATCCAGTAGGCGAAGGCCATGGTGCCCGAGGCAATGAAGGCGGCCGGGCGGGTGAAGAAACCGATACCGATCATGATGCCGGTGATGATTTCGATGACGCCGGCGAACCAGAAGATCGAGAAGGCGGGCGGAGCGAATTCTGCTGCCGGGAAACCCATCAGCTTCTGGGTGCCGTGGGCGAGGAACAGCAAGGCTGCCACAATGCGCAGCACGGCGAGGGCCTGCGGCGCATAGGCGGAGAGACGATCGAACATAAAAACACTCCCGTGTGCGGCGCCGGTCTTGGCGCCAGAGGGAGACGCCTAACCCAGACCGTCGGTTCCAAAAACCGAACATTTGGGAACGCACTGTTCGCTGATCCGCATGTTCAAGAGTGCGTGTCCACCGCTCGGGGAAGGTCTGCCAAGCCCCGCGCGAGGGTCAGTCACATTGCGTAACCGTCCAACATTCTGTATGACGCGCCATCCAATTCAATTCCGGACTTTCGCACGCGCATGACTCAGGCGCCCAAAATCGGTTTAGTCAGCCTCGGCTGCCCCAAGGCGCTCGTGGACAGCGAACGCATCATGACGACCCTGCGCGCGCAGGGTTATTCGTTCAGTCGCGACTATGCCGGCGCCGATATCGTGCTGGTCAATACCTGTGGTTTCCTCGACAGCGCCAAGAAGGAAAGCCTTGAGGCGATTGGCGAAGCGCTGAACGAGAACGGTCGCGTGATCGTTACCGGTTGCCTTGGCGTCGAAGAAAGCATGATCCGCGAAACGCACCCGAATGTGCTCGCGATCACCGGTCCACACCAGTACGAAGACGTTGTTTCGGCCGTGCACGACCATCTGCCGCCGGTGCCCAACAAGTATATAGACCTGGTGCCGGAGAGCGGGCTGAAGCTGACGCCCCGGCACTATGCGTATCTGAAGATTTCCGAAGGCTGCAACAATCGCTGCTCGTTCTGCATCATTCCGCAGATCCGCGGCGATCTCGCCTCGCGCCCGGCTGCCGGTATTCTGTCGGAAGCCGAGGGGCTCATCCGCTCCGGCGCCAAGGAACTGCTGGTTATCTCGCAGGACACCAGTGCCTATGGCCTC
>NZ_JAFKHD010000312.1 GCF_017307565.1 Devosia sp. | reverse complement strand
GCAGACGGAATTCAAGACCGCTGTCGGCGAACTCGAAGGTCTGGGCAAGCGGCAGGAAGGTTTCTCCTACGTGCAAAAGCCGTCCCTGGTCGTCGCCGAATTCCTCGCCTTGCTGGGCGGCGAGCGCCTTGCCCTGAGCGCCACCCCGGCTCTGGCACCCGATGAGAATGGTCTGGGCGTGATTGCCACCCGGCACGCCGACGGCCGCATTGCTACACTCGTCTACAATAGCGACGACCGTGTACGCCGCTCGGGCTCGAGCAAGGCGACGTTCGATCTGGTCCTCGGCGAGGGCGCCTACAACTATGCCGTCTACGCCATCGAGCAAGACGACGCCTTCGGCGTGTGGGACAATGCACGCGCGCCAGAGGTGAACTCCACGCGCAATAACGAACTGACGGACGCCCATCTGTCCGCCATGCGCGCCGTTGCCGAACCGGAACTGGCTCTATCAGGAACGGCCACCGGCACACTGAAGCTCGATCTCGACGTGCTGTTGCCGTCCGTCTTGCTGATCGTTGCAGAACCTGTATCCGCCGATGCGCCGGGTACCCCGGTTGCCCTTGAGCCGCTGCACACCCTGGCCCCGACCGGCGCCCAGGAGGTCATGCTGCGCTGGAACAATAGTGGTGCGTTCACCGCTTATACGGTCGAAATCTCCAGCGAGCGCAACGGCCCCTATGCGCCTGTGACTGATCGCCCGATCTTGGCCAATGCCACCATCGTCTCGCGGGCCACCGGGGCCCGTTTCGCGCGCATCACCGGCCGAAACCTCGCTGGCAATGCGAGCACCCCTCTTATCGTTTCCCTCGACTGACGCCCCGGCCCCGCGCGACAACGCGCGGGGCGCCATGGCGCCGCGAAAGATTTTCTCCAGGTATCGCTGTGGCAGAAAAGCTCCTCCAGAGGGGAGCCGAAAAACGCAATCGACAATGTCGATAATTTAACTAGGCTTTGTGGACTGAATAGGAACCAGCCCATGACAGCCATCGAAACAGGCAATCCGCGCAGTGAGAACAGCTACCGCATGGCCGCGCGACGACGCGCCGCCGAGTGGGCAATACTGATTGCGACGAGCCTAGCGTTCCTCTTTGCCCTTGGCCTCATCAGCGGCTGAGCCCAAGGAGACATTTCATGGCATCGGAATTCATCGGCCACACCTCGAACCGCGAGGGGTCCGACATTGTCCCCACGACTGGCCCGGTCATCGACAAGGGCTATATTCGCAACCACGTGCGGGCCGCCGAAGCCGCCGGGATTGATCGGCTGCTGATCGGCCAGTTCGCGCAATGGCCTGACAACAACCAGATCGCCGCCTATGTCTTCAGCCAGACCGAACGGATCGGCGCCCTCCTCGCCCATCGCCCCGGCCTGATGGCCCCGACATTTGGCGCGCGGCAACTGGCAACGCTCGACCAGTTTTCCGAAGGGCGACTGTGGGTCCACATCATCACCGGCGGCTCTGACACGGATCAGGCGCGGGACGGTGATTTTGAAGATCACGACACGCGCTATGCCCGCACCGACGAATATATCGAAGTGCTCAAGAAGGTCTGGGAAAGCGATGCGCCCTTCGACCACGAGGGGCGTTTTTACAAATTAAAGGGCGCTTTCAGCCAGGTAAAGCCCTATCAGAAACCACGCATTCCGATCTCTTTCGGTGGCGCGTCCGACGCAGCGATCGCTGTCGCCGGCAAGCACGCCGATATCTACGCGCTCTGGGGCGAGCCGCTCGAGGGCACCCGCGAGACCATCGCCAAAGTGCGCGCTGCAGCCATCGCCAATGGCCGGGATCCGGCAGATATCCGCTTCACGCTTGCCTTCCGCACCATCGTTGCCGAGACCGAAGACCAGGCTTGGTCCAGCGCTGCTGACATCCTTGAAAAGGTGAAGGCAGGCGTCGCCCGGCAGGCTGGCGGGAATGGCGAAAAACTGCCGAGCAATGTGGGCTCGGTCAGGCTGCGAGAAGCCGCAAAACGCGGCAAGGTGCTCGACAAGCGGCTCTGGACCGAGGTTGCCGAAGCAAGCGGTGCCGGCGGCAATTCAACCGCTCTCGTCGGCACGCCCGAACAGGTGGCCGAAGCCATTCTCGACTACTATGACGCCGGCATTTCCAACTTCCTCGTGCGCGGGTTCTACCCCACCGCCGACACCGTCACCTATGGCCGAGACGTCGTCCCGCTGGTCAAGGCCGGCATTGCCGAACGCGAAGCCCGCAAGGTTGCTGCAGAATGAGCACTCCCCTCGATATCGTCGATATTCATACGCACCTCTGGCCGCCGGCCTGGGGGCCAGGCGGAAAACACGCCAAGCCTTCTGGCGCGTTCTCTCCGGAGATCTACCGCAAGATTACCACGCCATCGGCGCTGGTCGATGAGTTCAAGACCGCGGGCGTCTCGCTTGCCGTGGTCACCACGACCATCGAGAGCCTCTTCGGCGCCGAAGGAACGGTCGATTTCGGCGGTATTCGCGAGACCAATGACTGGCTCGCAGGCCTCGTCGCCAGCGAGCCGTCCCTGGCGGCCTGTGCCGTGACGGACGCATTCGCAGGCGAGGAAGGCGCTGCCGAAGCTGAACGCGCCATTGTCGAACTCGGCCTTTCGGGGCTCGTGATCGACTCCTCGCGAAACGGAAAATTTCTCGCCGATCCATCGGTCCGGCCGGTTCTCGAGGTGGCGGCCCGCCACCGTGTGCCCATCTTCGTCCACCCGGTTGCCCACCCCAATTCCGATGTGCTGATCGAGGGTGCCGGCGCCTTGGGCAACTCCCTGGGCCGAGGGCTGATGAACGGGGTGGCCTTCCTCTCCATCATAAAGTCGGACATTCTCGACGAGTTGCCCGACCTGCACCTGATCTTTGCAACGCTTGGTCTCGGGGCCATCGTCCAGGCCGCACGTGGTGGGATTTATGGGCGCGCCGAACGCCAACGCCAACCGCGTCCCAATATCTACTTCGACACAATGGGCGCCGATCCGGCGATCATCCGCACCCTTGTCGGCTTCTTCGGGGCCGAGCGGGTTCTGGCCGGCACCGATTGGCCGATTCTTCCCGCGCTGGAGGCCAAAAGCCTGCAGGCGAGCCTTGCGGAAGCCGGTCTCGACGACGCCGCCCAGCGTCTCGTTGCCGGGGGCAATGCGAGACGCCTGCTCTCACTGCGCGAGGCCACGGCAAAGGCAGCCGAATAGCCGGCTACTTCTGCCGGCGCTCGGCGATGACATCCCAGATGCGTTGGGCCAATTGCCCTTTGCCCATGGTGGCAAAGGGACGCGGTTCTTCGCCACGGATCAGCAACGTGCCGCCATTGGTGTCGACCTGGAAACCAGTCTCGCTCTTCTCGCCAATGCGCGCCACCGGGTTGGCGAACAGGAAATCGAGCCGCTTGCGATCGAGCTTGCCCTGCCCGTTCTCAACCACATCATCGGTCTCGGCGGCAAAGCCAAGAAACCATTGGCCAGTGGCAGCATCGCGCAGTGCGCCGAGGACATCGACGGAAGGCACCATGTCGAGCGCAATGGCGGCATCGGCGCGCTTCAGCTTTTTTGCGGAAGGCTCGGCCACGCGATAGTCCATAACGGCCGCTGTCGCGACCACGCCCTGAACCAGCGGCAGGATTTCTAGTGCGGCTGCCGCCATTTCCTCTGCGGTGCGCACCTCGACGATCCGAAGCCTATCGCCGGCTCCGTTCGGCGCGATCGGGCGCACGACGCCCTTGTCGACGCCCAGCACCATGCTGACCCGAGCACCACGCGCCAACGCGGCCTCAGCCATGGCCGCACCCATGCGGCCGGTCGAATGATTGGTGATATAGCGGACCGCATCGATCGGCGTCGTCGTCGGCCCCGAAGTGATGAGGACGTGAAGGCCACTGAGATCCTGGGTCTGCGCTTCGCTCAAATAGGCATTGATCGCCAAGACGATGCTTTCGACGCTTGCGAGCTTGCCTACACCCACTTCGCCACATGCCAGCACGCCGGCCGCAGGGTCGACAAAACGGGCGCCGCCATCAGCTAGGGCGCGCAGATGCCCCTGCGTCACCGGCTTGTTCCACATCACCGTATTCATTGCCGGCGCGATGAGAAGCGGCGCTTCGGTTGCCAGCGCGACAGTGGTCAACAGGTCATCGGCGAGGCCAAGCGAAAGCTTGGCAATCGTATTGGCGCTAGCGGGCGCGATGACGAAAATATCGGCCCAGCGCGCGAGGTCGATGTGTTCGGTGCCCGAGATATCGGCGCCGAAAATGGCGGAGCGCACCGGATTGCCGCTGAGGGTTTCGAGCACCAGCGGCGTGACGAATTGGGTGGCGCTTTCGGTCAGAATGCACTGCACCTGGTGCCCCTGCTTCTTCAGCTGGGAAACAACGTCGGCCATCTTGTAGGCGGCGATGCTGCCGGAAATGCCGATCAGGATATTGCTAGCCATTGAGCTGCCCGTAGCGAAAGAGCCCCAGAAGCGTCAGGTCCGGCTGGATCTCGAACCGCGGCGAGAGCGTAATCAGGCGCGTGCAACCGCCCGTCGCAATGAGTTTTGCGCCCTCCAGTCCTGAATCGCGCAGCAGCCGATCAGCCAGCCCCTCGATCAGGGCCTCATAGCCCTGCAGGACCCCGCTCTGAATTTGCGTTTCCGTCGTGTTGCCCACCGCGCTTTCGGGGCGAACCAGCTCGACCGAGAACAGTTTTGCCGCTCGGCTTTGCAGCGCCCGCCAGCTGGTATCGAGACCCGGCACGATAGCACCACCGATATAGGCCGGTCGCGCATCGATAAGGCAGAACGTGGTTGCCGTTCCCGCATCGACGAGCAGGAAGGGAGGCTCAGCCAAGGTCAGCGCGCCCGCGACGTTGGCGAGGCGATCAGCGCCCAGTTGATCGGGAAAGGGTAGGTCCAGCTCGAAGTCGCGCTTGAGCCGCGATGACACCGAAACAACCTCGATCGGCCGCTTACCCAAGGCGCAGGCCCCGCGCACGGTTTTTTCGAGCACCGGCACGACAGTCGAGAGGATAGCTCGATCCGCAACCTCCCAGATGCTCTTTTCCAGATGTTCGGAAAAAAGCTGGGTGAGATGCACGCGGTATTCATCGGCCGTCGCCAGAGGATCGGTGCGGAAGCGCAACTCGCCCACCACTTCGCCGCCATCGCTGAAAAGCCCGGCAACGGTATGAGTATTGCCGATGTCGAGCAGCAGCCAGTGTTTGGTCATCTCTATCCTGTTCTTTCACCTTCGGTGCCCCAGCGCTGTCGCCAGGTCGGCACCGTATCTCCGGGCGCGGGCGCGGCCAGATAAATGGCCCGTGCCATTGCTCGGCTAAGGCAGACCGCGGCTCCGTGGCCCAGATGCAGCATATCGCCCAAGGGATCGTCCAGTACCTTGTCGCGCGTCGAAACGGCGAAAATCAGGTCGCCGTCGACCGGGCTATGCGCCGGGCAGGCGCCACGTGCAATACCGTCTTGCGCCGCGACAGCCAAGCGCTTGGCCTGTGCCTTGGTCAGGATCGCATCCGTCGCCACGATGGCAATGGTCGTATTGGCCATGGGCCCGGAGGGATCGCGCTTGGTTCGGGTCGTTTGCTCGAAACTCATTGCCCCCAAGCGCACGCCAAGGCCACCGAACTCATTGTCCGCCTCAAATGGAGCGGCCCAGAAATTGGGAGCATCGCCCATGGTGACGCTGCCCGTGGGATTGGCGATGACCAAGGCCCCGACCATGTGCCCGCTTGGCAATACCAGCGAGGCAGAACCCAGACCGCCCTTGAGATTGGCCGTCAACGCGCCGGTGCCACCGCCTGCTGTGCCCAAGGCAAAATCCTCGCCCGCTGCGGCTAGTGCCGCCGCGCCGAGCGCGGGATAGGGATTCTTGTCCCAGACCTTATCGCCGCCATTGAGAAGATCGAAAACAATTGCTGCGGGCACGATGGGGATGGTGGCTTGGCCAACACGAAAACCGCGTCCTTGGCGGCGCAGGGCATCGACGACGCCGGTTGCGGCGTCGAGCCCAAAGGCCGAGCCCCCCGAGAGCACCAAGGCATCGATGTCTTCCACCAGCTTGTCCGGCGCCAGCAGGTCGGTTTCCCGTGTGCCGGGTGAGCCGCCCATCACGTCGACCGATACAAGAAACGGCTTGTCAGCCGTCAGTACCGTAACCCCTGTCTTGATATGGCTATCCTGCGCATTGCCGACCTTGAGGCCGGCAATGTCGGTGATGAGGTTCCGTGGACCTGGAATCAATAGTCTAGTCTCCGACCGGCGCAAATCGCACCGGACTTAACTCAGGCAGCGGCCTTGAGTATACGCGCTTCGCTGTTCCGCAGGCGCGTCAAATAGCGATCCGTGAAATCGGCGGGCGCCGCCTCCCGAACGGTCTGGCGTTCCGCCAGCACCTCGCGCCAGGCCGCAATCCTTGGCAGATCATCGGTCAGTCCCGTCGATACCACAGTCTCGATTGCGTCGAGCTGCCGGAAGGCCGGCGCAAAGACTGCATCGACGAGGCTGAAGCCGGTACCGGCAAAGAAGGGGCCCGCCACAACAGCTTCCAGTCGTTGTAGTTTGGCCGCGAGAGCGCTTCGGGCAACATCGAGCTCGCCGTCATCCTTGGCCGCGCTGAGCCGCCAGAGATCACCAAGCACTTGGGAGCCGAACTCGATCCAGGAGCGATGCTGCGCCCGTTCAAGCGCATCGGCCGGATGCAAACGCGCGCCGGTGGTGGTTTCTTCAAGATATTCGAGAATGACGGCGCTTTCGAAAACGATCGCGGGCTCGTGCCCTTCGCGTTCGACCTTGAGCACCGGCACCTTGCCAAGGGGGGAGATTGCCAGGAACCAATCGGGTTTGTTGGCGAGGTCGATATAGACGACGTCGAAATCCACGCCCTTTTCCTTGAGGGCAATAACGGCCCGCTGCACATAGGGGCACGTGGGGAAACTGATCAGCGTAAGCTTGGACATAGTCTGCTTCTAGTGTTGCGGCGAACGTTGTTCGCCAGCGGTTTGACAAGCCTTGCCCTGATTTTCACACTGAGGACAAGATACAAGAAAGAGGGCCGAACGAGCGGCCCTCTCGAAAATGCGGCAACCGGCTCTACTGCGCCGGCGTCGGCTCACCCAGTGACAACATCAGCCGGTTGGCCCAGTTGAAGAATGCCGAGGCGGAAATAGCGTCGGCGATGGCGAAGTCATCGAGACCTTCCGACCGCAGCCGTTCGATGTTTGCCGTGGTGAAATTGTTCGGCGTGTCGGTGAGTGCGACGGCCGCTGCAGTCACCGCGTTCCACCGCGGCCCGAGGTCCGCGCCGGTGCCTTCGTCAAGAAGACGCTGGACATCGTCGCGACGCTTGGAATGGGTGGATGCAAAGCGCGCATGGACCGAGGCGCAAAAGATGCAGCCATTGTGCCGCGACGTCGCCGTGGCCGCCAATTCGCGCTCGGCCCGCGGAAGACCGCCCTCGGGATTGTAGAAAATGTCCTTGTCCGCCTTGGTGCGCGCTTCGAGCACCTCAGGATCATGCGCGAGCAACAGGAAATAGGGCGATTTTGCCCGGGAGGCGTCGACGAGACCGGTATAGTGGCGTTCGGTCAACTCTGCCTCAGCCAGCGGCTGGGCCCAAGGGGTCCAGCCGATTTCGGCCTGGGTAAAAACATTCGGGGTCTTTGCAGGTTCGGTCATGTCGATCCTCAGGCGTTAAGGGCAGCGGCAGGCTCTGCACCGACGGTTGCTGCGGCAAGGGCGGCAAGACCATCAATGAGGCGAACCTGGAAGGCGGTGTAGGAAACCAGCTGCGACAGGGTAACGATGGCAGCGGTGCTAAAGCCGGCGGCGCTCAGGGCGGCGATGGCATCGGCGCTGGCATCGCGCGGCCGGAAAACCAGCAGATGGGCGTGGTCAAACGCGGCCGAAAGCCGGCTTCCGAGCGTCTGGCGACCGGCGGCGCTGACAACGAAATGCAGACCGGCCTGGTTTTCGTTCGAAAGTGGTCCGGCGGGATAGTTCCCATAGGGACCGTGCGTTGCGCCCTGATCCACGGCGTCTTCCACCACCGCGGACAGCAGCTTCCCACCTTCGATCTCTGCCAGCTTTTCTGCATAGTGTGCCGACAGGTGAGGCTGACGATGCAGACTGGCCACAAAGCTGGCGATGGCAGCACGTTCGAGCACCGAAAGCTGGCTGGCGTCCACAGGCTCGAACAGTGCGTCATATGCCCGCTGGATGTTGTCGCGCGCCACCGAACGATGCCGGCGCACCAGATCCAGGTGCGAGCCGGGGACGATACCCAGCAGATCGTCAATAAGGTCAGTATTGCTCATGAGTGTGCTCCTGTAAAAATCAGCCAGCGACGGCCAGTTTGGGATTGGCTGACGTACCGGTGCGCCAGCCGAGGGCGCGGGCGACCTGGGTGCCCGCAAGCTCGATCGAGCGCAGGATCAGCGGGTGGGGTGGATCTACCGAGTGCACCTGGAACGAGATGTCGGTCACCCGGTCCAGGACGGCATCTTCGGCCAGCGTTTCGATCACGTCGCCGGGATCGCCGACATGGGTGTCGAGCGCGCGGATGATGTCCTCAAGACGGTCGCCATCGAAGAGATGCCCGCCCTTTGCAAAGCCGGCCGCGGCCCGGCGCAGGCCCTTTTCGGCCCAACGCAGCGCCTCGCTCCGATCGTCGCTGACGAACAGCGATCGCGAGGCCAGAATGCGCGGCTCGACGCCGGCAGGCAGGGCATCGAGATAGGCATCGATGATGGGAAGTTGCAGATCGGCCAGCGATGCGCGAGGTGCCTCGGGCGAGCGCGGTTGAGTGCCCGAGAGCATGAGACCATCGCCGGCGAGCCCGGCGCGACGCCCCCCATCAACGGAAAAAGTCGCTTGCCAGATCCGGCCCAACAGCGTCTTGCCGTCGGGATAGAGCCGATTGCCGCCGCCGAGTTCACCGCCGGAAAGCGCGGTGCGCAGCGCAGCGAGATTGCCGTTGTAGATGCTGCTGCGCTCCGCCGCCTCAAGGCCGAAGGCGGCGAAAGAGGCGGGCGTGCCGCCGCTACCCACGCCCAGCTCGAGGCGCCCATGGCTCAGCAGATCGGTGACCACAGCGTCTTCGGCCACCCGTACCGGCTGGTCGAGCGGCAGGGTAACGATGGCGGTGCCCAACCTTATGGTGCTGGTGCGCGCCGCCGCATGACCAAGGAAGACGAAGGGCGAGGGAAGCCCGCCTTCGTCCCGATGGAAATGGTGCTGAGCCACCCACGCGGTGTCGAAGCCCGAGGCCTCAGCGCGCACGATCTGTTCGAGCGCGAAATGAAAGCGCTCGGACGGCGAGGCATCGTCCAGCAGGCGGGTAAAAAAGCCCAGCCGCTTTGGTGCTTGCGTGGTCATCGGCGTCTCCTTGGTCTTGTAAACGGGGAGCGCTTGCCGCCGGGAATGGCGGCGATGAGATCCCTGGTGTAGGGCGAGACGGGATTGTCGAACACATCCCGGACAGCGCCCGTTTCAACGGCCTTGCCGGCCTGCATCACTGTCACTCGGTGGGCGATCTGCCGCACGACAGCGAGGTCGTGGGTAACAAAGACATAGGCGAGGCCAAGCCGCTCCTGCAGATCGACGAGCAGCCGCAGGATCTGCGCCTGCACGGTAACGTCGAGCGCAGACACCGCCTCGTCGAGGACAAGGATGCGCGGCTCGAGCACCAAAGCCCGGGCGATGGCAACGCGCTGGCGCTGCCCGCCGGAAAGGGCGCGCGGGCGACGCTGCAGAAGGTCGGCGTGCAACCCGACACGATCAAGCGTCTCGCGCACGCGCACGTGTCGCTCTGCCCCGGATAGCCGCTCAAAATTCAGCAGCGGTTCCTCAATGATCTTTTCGACGCTCATCAGCGGATCGAGCGAGGAGAAGGGATTTTGATGCACCAGCTGAATGGTTTTTCGAAGCTGCCGCAAAGCGTCAGGACGCAGCTTGTCTATTGCCTGCCCGAGGACACGAACCTCGCCGCCGGTCGGCGTCTCGAAGCCCACAAGCGTACGGATCGTCGTTGTCTTACCCGAGCCGGATTCGCCCACGATGGCGTGGGTCGTGCCGGCCGAAACAGAAAAGCTCACGTCATCGACGGCCCGGAAGGACTGGCCGCGGCCGAGCGCGAAATCCTTGATCAGGTTCTCGACACTAAGAACCGGGTCTGTGGCTGACGGCGCCTCGCGATAGGCGCTTTCGGCGAGAGCCGGGGCATCCGCGAGCAGTTGACGGGTGTAGTCGGAGGTGGGTTTTTCGAGAACGTCCGTGGTCTTGCCGGTCTCCTGAATCCGGCCATGTCGAAGCACGATGACACGATCGGCCCGGTCAGCGACAACGCCAAGGTCGTGCGTAACCAGCAGAACGGCAGTTCCGGTTTCGCGGCGCAGATCATCGATGAGATCGAGGATGCGCCGCTGCACGGTGACATCGAGCGCACTTGTCGGTTCGTCGGCAATGATCAGCCGCGGGCGCAGGGCGATGGCGCTGGCAATCAGCACGCGCTGCTTCATGCCGCCGGAAAGCTCGTGCGGATACTGGTCATAGCGCAGCGCCGGATCGGACAGGCCAACCCGCTCGAACAGCGAAATGACCAGTTCGCGGATATGCGCTTCGCCGCGCTGGCCAGCGAGACGAAAGACCTCGCCAACCTGTTTGCCAACCGTCATCACCGGATTGAGCGAGGCGCCCGGATCCTGCGGAATAAGGCTGACAACCTTGCCGCGAATGGCATTGAACCGCCTGTCATTCCAACTGCTGACCTCGACGCCGCCGATGCGAATGCTGCCCGCTTCGACCTCACCATTCTCGGCCAGGAGACCGATGACGGCCTGTGCTGTGGTGGTCTTGCCCGACCCGGACTCGCCGACGAGCGCGACAACTTCGCCTGCGGCGACCGAAAAGCTGACGCCGTGGACAACACGCCGCGCCTGGCCGCTCTCGCGATAGGCAATGGAGAGATCCTCGATATCAAGGATGCGGTCCGCCAGCACTTCGGCACTGTCGCGGGCCAAGGTTGTAACAGTCATGACCGGGCCCTCAGAGCAAGGCTGATCCGATTGGCCGCAAGCACCACGAGGATGACGGCGAGACCCGGAAACACGGTCAGCCACCAGGAGGTCGTCATGTATTTGCGCCCCTCGGCGATCAGCAGCCCCCATTCCGGAATCGGCGGCGGCGCGCCGTAACCCAGGAAACCAAGGGTAGCGATTGCGAGGATGGCGACCCCGAATTGCAGCGCTGCATAGGCCAGCACCGTCCCAAGGCTATTGGGCAGGACATGGCGCCAGAGCACATTGAGAAAACGGCCACCACTGCCAAAGGCGGCTTCGACATAGTCGGCGCGCCGAACGCGGATCACCTCGGCGCGGGAGAGACGGGCAAAGCTTGCGACCGAGGTGGCACCCACCGCGATTGCGACATTGGTCGTGCCGAAGCCGAGAATGATGATGATGGAGAGTTGCAGCAAAAGACCGGGCACCGACAGCAGCGTATCGACGAGCCGCATGATCGTATCGTCAACCACGCGCCGGCTCGAACCGGCGATAAGGCCCAGAGCCGTGCCGCCGGTAAAACCGACCGTCACCGCTATAAGCGCGCCACTCAGGGAGTTTATGGCGCCGTAGATGATGCGTGCAAACACATCCCGGCCAATCTCGTCCGTTCCCAGCCAGTGCTCGGCGCTGGGTGGCTTCAGCTGGTTCCCGGCAAGGCCGATGGTGCCCGAATGGGGCGTGAACAGTTGCGGCGCCAAGGCAAAGGCGATGGCCAAGGCGATCACCAGCCAGGAGAGCACCAGGGTGGGCTCGAGCCGCGGCCATTTGACGAGCTGAACGCGCGATTTGAGCGCCGTCGTCGGTTTCGACAGGTCAAGCGTAGTCATGCCGCAGCTCCAATCTTGCGGTTGAGACGGGGGTCGATCAGCGGTGCCGCGAGGTCGACCAGCAGATTGACGAAGACAAAGCCCAGGGCTGCGAGAACGACGATGGCCTGAAGAACGGCGGTATCCTGATTGGACACGGCCTGCTCGGTGACGCGGCCGAGGCCGTTGAGCCCAAAGACCGTTTCGGTCACGACGGCCCCCGCCAGCAGATCGCCGAAAAGCACGCCGGCAATGGTCAGGACCGGCAGGATGGCGTTGCGCAGCATATGGCGGAAGAGGATCCAGGCCCGGGACGCGCCCTTGGCACGAACCACGGCAATAAAGGGTTGGGCCTCGATCTCATCGAGACTGCGGATAAAAACCTGCGCCAGCGGTGCGGCGATGGGGATAGCCAGGGTCGCGACCGGCAGGACCAACTGCTGAAACTCGTTCGGATTGATCACCGGCACGAGCCGCAGCCGGAACGAGAATATCTGGATGAGGACAATCCCGATCCAGAAGACCGGCAGGGCAGCAAGAAGCGAGGGGGCGGAGGCGATAAGGCTGCGCAGCCAGCGCAGGGGCGCCAACGTTGCCGCGAAGGCGACAAGCAGTGCGAGCGCAATCGCCGCTACCAGGCCCAGGCTGGAAAGGCGCAGTGTTGCAGGCAGATTGACGGCGATGAGGTCGCGAACCGGCACGCCGGCCTGCACAGAATAACCGAAGCTACCCTGAACAAAATTCCACACGGTATTGCCGAACTGAACCCAGATCGGGGCATCGGCGCCATAGAGCACGCGAATTTCGGCGATCTGTTCGGGCGTCAGACCCATTTCGGGGTTCTGATACTTGATCAATATCGCATCGCCCGGCAGCGCCTGAAGCAGCAGGAACGACGCTGCAAAGGCGAGCAGCAGAACGATGGCAGCCTGACCGATACGGCTCAGCAGATAATTGGACATGCCTCTACCCCTTCGCGTTGGTGCCGGCCCCGCATGCGCGGGACCGGCCGTTGTCGGTTACCGGGGCGAGAGCCAGGTGTTGTAAAAGCTCGGGCGGGCAACGGCATCGAAGCTGACATCGTGCACATAGGGCGCGCCGGCGAAGACCTGCGGCTCTTCAAAGATCGGGATCACATAGGCCTGATCGAGGAGGTAGCGCTGCGCGTCACCGGCAAGACCCAGACGCTTTTCCGCATTTGGTTCGGAGGCGATCTTTTCGAGCAGGGCATTGAGATCGGCGTCGACAAAGCTTTGCACCTTGTCGGAGAGCCCGCCCTTCTGCAGCAGCGCGTCGCGGTTCTTGGGATAGAAGTTGGACTTGATGACGTCCGGATCGGCGCGACCGACCATAGCGGGGCGCAGCGGCGTTTTGGCAGGGTCGAGATTGTCGGTGGCCGCGCTGCCGCTATCACCGGCGAGAACGTTGAGCTTGACCCCAACGTTTGCCCACTGCTGGCTCAGAAGCTGGAGTGTCGCGCGGTTCTGCGGCTGCGGCAGGGATTCGTAGACATTGAGCTCAAGCTTGGCACCGTCCTTTTCGCGGATGCCATCGACACCGACCACCCACCCGGCTGCATCGAGCAAAGTCTTCGCCTGGTCGGGATCGAAGGTCAGTTCCTTGGAGAGGTCGACGTAACCAAGGGCAGTGGAAGCGATAACCGATGTCGCCTTGGGATAGTGGCTGGAGAATAGCGTCGAGACGATTTCGTCGGTATTGGTCGCATGTGTCAGCGCCTTGCGGACACGGACGTCTGCAACCAGCGGATTATCCGGACGGAAGGAGACGTTGTTGTTCACCCCGCGGGTCGGCGCGGAAATGACGTTGTAGCCGACGGACTCGACCTGCGCCTCGTCATAGGCCTGCACCTGGCGGATGATATCTGCCTGGCCGGCGAGCAGCGCGCCGATGCGCACGCTGTCCTCAGGGGTGACGATATACTGAATCTCGTCGAGATAGGCGCGGCCCTGGTGCGCAAAGCTCGCGGGCGCCCAATCATAGTCTTCACGCGCCTTCAGCGTCAGGCTCTGCCCAAGCGTTTCGCTGGCGACGGTGAAAGCGCCCGACCCAACGATCTTGGTTGCATCGCCCAGGTCGTTGAACGGCAACTCGAGCGTCGCCGGCGAGACCAGCCCGGAGCCGATCACCGCCGTGCCCTGCAGGAAGCCCGGCGCCGAAGCCTTGAAATAGAAGCGGACGGTCAGATCGTCGACCACTTCGCTGTGGTCGTAGTTGTTGATGACTTCGGATACCGGATAACCGAGCTCCTTGTTGCCCAGGCCATAGGTGTCGAAGTTCTTTGCCACGGACGCAGCGTCGACCGGCGTGCCATCCGAAAAGGTCACGCCAGGGCGGATCTTGAATGTATAGACCTTGGCGTCGTCGCTGACTTCCCAGGATTCAGCGATCCAGGGCTCCACAGCCAGCGTCTTTGGGTTCTGCCAGGTCAGCTTGTCAGTGATCTGATTGAGAATGCCGCTATTGGGATAAAAGCCACCGGACGGCGGATAGAGATTGGTGTGCGCCTGTTGCTCGAGATAGACGAGCGTACCGCCCGTCACCGGCGCATCCTGCGCCATGGCTCCGAATGCGAGCGTCGCCGAAAGGGCCGTGGCTCCCGCCAATTTGAGAGCAGTCCGGCGGGTAATGAAACTGGAAAAGGTCATTTTTTGTCCCTGAATGCTGCCGGTCGTCGGCAGAAAGCATGACAAAACGATACGCTTCCCCCACAATACATCAAGAATGTAGATAGAAATCGTAGACTATAAGGATTTTCGGGGTGGGTGATTTTTTCCGTCGGACAACCGGGCCGCGCAAATCACTCATCTTTAACTCAATGAAAGAGCTCAAGCAGGGACCGGTCTCGTTTACCGCGACGGTACTTTCCGGATTATCGTGGCGTGATATCGAAGCAATCAGAACGAAGCAGAGCCGATGGGAAGTACAGGCATGAGGGTGTTCGACGTAGCCGTTCTGGGGCTTGGTGCCATGGGGAGCGCCACATTTTACCAATTGGCCAAGGCCGGCGTGGACGTTGTCGGCATCGATCGCCACTCGCCTCCGCACAACCAGGGTTCAACCCATGGGGAAAGTCGCATCACGCGTCGCGCGATCGGCGAAGGCCTGCAATATGTGCCGCTGGTTATGCGCAGCCACGAGATCTGGCGGGAGTTGGAGGCAGCCACAGGCGCCTCGCTGCTGCATGAGGTGGGTTGCCTTGTCATCTCCCGCGCCAATGATGAAACCGAGCGCCCCGGCCGCACTGGCTTCATCCAGCGCACCCGACAGGCCGCGGAACGCTACGACATCGCGCATGAGATCCTGAGCGCCGAACAAATCCGCCAGCGCTTCCCCCAATTCGATGTTGCCGACGAAGAGATCGGCTATTTCGAGCCCGGTGCAGGCTATGTGGAGCCCGAGCATTGCGTTGCGGCCCAACTCGAACTGGGCAAAAGCCTTGGCGGCACGGCGCTGACCAATACTCTTGTCAGCCGCATTGAGCATACGGACGATGGCGTTGTATTGCACACCGACCAAGGGGTAATCGCCTCAAGACGGCTGGTGCTTTCGGCCGGCAGTGGCGCCCCGGGTCTGCTGGGCGCGCCGTTCAGCACCTTTCTCAGCCCTACCCGCCAGACGATGCACTGGTTTACCCTTCGCCCGGAACTGCGAGAGCACTGGGCGAACGGCCCGGTCTTCATCTGGCCGCATGGGGAAAGCGCCGATGACTTCTTCTACGGCTTTCCCGAAATCGACGGGTTGGGCGCGATCAAGATCGCCGATGAGTATTATGGCGACGCCATCAATCCCGACGAGATCGACCGCGATGTGCCACTCTCGGCCTCAGAAGATAAGTTCAAACGGCACGTAGCGCCACGGCTGCGAGGCGTTTCGGGTCAGCGCCACAAGGCAGTGACCTGCCTTTATACCGCCACCCCTGACAGTGGCTTTGTCATCGACTTTCACCCCAACGATGACAAGGTTCTCATCGTATCGCCCTGTTCGGGTCACGGCTTCAAGCACTCGGCAGCGATTGGCGAAGCTGCAGCGCAATTGATTACCACTGGCCAAAGCGCCATTGACCTAAGCGCGTTCCGCATCGACCGCTTTTAGCGGACGGCTGGCGTCGGGCACCTGGTCTGCCAGACCGCCCGGCGCTCGCGCCTTCAGCTACGTTCAACTCATCCAAGCCGAAATCCCAGAAGGAATTTCTACCGGCATCGCGATACGCAGCGAAAGGGTTTCTCGACGCCATCCGACTAAATACTCTACTACTATGATAGACTTAATAACTCTAATTCCTATCGTAGATCGACGTGGCCCACATAGCAGCCAAAACCACCGACGACGTCCTGCCGCTGGAAGACCGGCCGGTCCTTGCCAGAACAGGTCGCGCCCACACGCTGCGCGGGGGCGCTGTGTGGGCAATTGCCTTAGCTGTGCTCGCCTATTGCATCTGGGGCATCGCAACGAATCAGGCCATGCGTTGGGACTCCATCGCGCGCTTCCTGACCGCACCGATCATCCTGCAGGGCGTGCTGATCACAATCGCGATCGCCTTCTGCGCTGCCGTCTTCGGGCTTTTTGGCGGGTTGGTTGTCGCGCTCATGCGTATGTCGCAGAACCCGCTGATCCGCTCGATCGCCATTGGGTATCTCGGCCTCTTCCGTGCCGTGCCGCTGCTCGTCCAGATCCTGATCTGGTACAATCTCGGCACTTTCCTGCCGCGGCTGGGGCTCGGCATTCCCTTTACAGATATCGGAATTTTTGGCGACACAAACGCCATCCTGAGTCCATTCGTTGCCTGCCTCGTGGCCCTCGCGCTCAATCAGGCCGCCTATATGGGCGAGATCATTCGTGGCGGGCTACTCTCTGTGCAGCCAGGGCAGATCGAAGCAGCCATCGCTCTTGGCATGACCCCGCAAAAGGCGTTTCGCCGCGTCGTCGCACCGCAGGCAGCCCGCTCGATTATCCCGCCCCTCGGCAATGACATGATCAACCTGCTCAAGGCGACATCGCTTGTGTCCGTTGTCGGTGTCGGTGACCTCATGACGCGTGCTCAGGGCATCTATGCGAGCAACTACCAGGTCATCCCACTGCTGATCGTTGCCAGCATCTGGTATTTGATCCTGACCGTGCTGATCACCTTCGTTCAGACATTGCTCGAACGCCGCTTTGCGGCGGGAGCCACGAGATGAACCACATCAGCGTCTCCCCTAACCTGCCGCTCGAACCAGCCTTGGTGCGGGTCCGCAGCCTCTCCAAGAATTTCGGCGCAAATCGCGTCCTCGACAACGTCAACCTCGATGTGCGGCAGGGCGAAGTACGTTGCCTCATTGGCCCCTCCGGCTCCGGCAAGAGTACGTTGCTGCGTTGCCTCAACGGACTGACCGATTTTGACGATGGGGCCGTGGTACTCGATGGGACGCGCGTCGGCTATGCGGAGCGCGGCGGCGCCCTGCGCCCCTGGACCAGCAGAGAAGCCGCCTTCTTCCGGCGGCGCGTGGGCTTGGTTTCACAGCACGTCAATCTGTTCTCGCATCGCACGGTGATCGAGAATGTCATCGAGGGGCCGGTTCAAGTGCTCGGAACCCCGCGTGCCGAGGCCGTTAGGGCTGCCTCTGAATTACTGGCGCGCGTCGGCCTTTCCGACAAGCACGACAGCTATCCAAGCCAGCTTTCCGGTGGCCAGCAGCAGCGCGCGGCAATCGCCCGGGCGTTGGCCATGGAGCCCAAAGTCATGCTCTTCGACGAAGCCACCAGCGCGCTCGACCCCGAACTTGTTGGAGAAGTGCTGAATGTCATGCAGGCGCTAGCCCGCGACGGCATGACCATGGTGGTCGTGACCCATGAAATGCGCTTTGCCGAGGAAGTCGGCGACACGATCGCGGTGATGGATGCCGGTCGCGTGATTGAAGATGGCACAGCTGCCGATGTCTTCGGACGACCAACCAATCAACGCACTGCGGACTTCCTCAAGGACCATTCCGGCTTCCGCCGTCAATAGCGCGGGCCGCACCAGTTTGGGGAATTGTCCCCATCTTGCCAAGAAAGCAAACGACGTGACCAACCTCCTCCTCAGCAGCATCAAGGCAGCAGCGCTTGCCCTCGTGCTCGGAACTTCACTCGCGGCAACGCCCAGCTTTGCCCAGGACGCCGCAGCCGAAGCGGCGCGCGCACTGCTCCCCGCCAACATTCGCGCCGCCGGCACGCTTAATGTCAGCGCTTCGACTGTCTACGCGCCACACTCCTTCTTCAAGGAAGGCACGACAGAATTTACCGGCTACGAGATCGACCTCTTCAACGAAGTGTCCGAAATTCTCGGCCTCAAGCCAGTTTATACCGAAGCCCCGTTCCAGCAGCTGATCGCCGGCGTCAAATCCGGCCGCGCCGATGTCTCGCTCGGTGACCTCGGCGACAATGACCTGCGCCGTCAGGAGGTCGACTTCATCGATCACACGCGCCTGACGTTCCAGTTGCTGATCGATGACGCGGAAAAGGACAATATCAAGACCGTATTCGATCTCTGCGGCCGTGATCTCGGTGTTGTCCAGGGCACGACAAACATCATCTTCAAGGCTCTTGCTCAGTGCGAGGCGAAGGGCCTGCCAAAGGCCAACTTCATTGAATTTCCGGACGCAACCGCCAAGGACCAGGCTATCCAGTCCGGTCGCCTGCCGCGCGCCGATATCTCGGCCACCGCCGTCGGCCGCTTCCGTGAGGCCGCCGGGCTGACGCCGGGTCAGATCCTTGTGCCTGCGCCTGAACTGGGCGACCTCTATATCGGCTTCATCGTCGACAAGGGCCACACCGAGCTCGCTTCGGCCATCGACGCAGCGCTCAAGATCCTTTTCGAGAACGGCCGTTATGCCGAAATCCTCGCAGCCTACAACATCTCCGATCTGAACCTTGACGCTCCTGGGGTCAATATCGGCCAGAACGCCTCCAACTGGGTGCAGCCCAAGCCGGCTAGCTAACTCTCTGAAACCTCAACTCCTCGGGCGCCGGAATCCCGGCGCCCTTCTCCATCGACACCGGTAGACCATGCCCAACGCACGCCCCACTCCCAGCCAGATGAATATCGCCGTTCTCGTTTCCGGCGGCGGCAACCACCAGGGGGCCTGGCGGCGCGCAGGAAGCAACATCGAGGCAGCCAACACGCCTGCCTTTTATGTGAATTTCGCGCGGGCCGCGGAAGCGGCAAAAATCGACGCCATCTTTTTTGCCGACATCCCTAGCCTGGCTCCCAAAGCGCTGGCCGCGGGCCCGGTTCTGAATGCCTTCGAGCCCCTCATACTGACTGCCTATCTCGCTGCCAGCACGAGCAGGGTGGGTCTGGTTTCGAGCGTCTCGACCAGCTTTTCCGAGCCCTACACCATTGCCCGCCAGTTCGCCTCGCTCGATCGCGCTTCCGGCGGCCGCGCTGGCTGGAACATTGTCACCTCCGCCACCGGTGAAAAGAACTATGGCAATGCGCCCCTGCCCGATCAGGACGTGCGCTATGCCCAAGCCGCCGAGTTTGTCGAACTGGCCAAGCGCCTGTGGGACAGTTGGGACGAAAATACGCTCGTCATCGATCGAGAAAGCGGCGTGTTCGCCAACAATGCGGATGTCAGGCCCACCGATTTTCACGGAAAGTTCTTCGACGTTGCCGGTCCGCTCAATGTCCAGCGTCCACCGCAGGGATGGCCTGTGCTGTTCCAGGCCGGAGCATCGCCGATCGGCCGCGCCTTTGCCGCCGAAACCGCCGAAGGCATCTTTACCGCCCAGCAGACACTCGACGACAGCCTCGAATTCGCCCATGACGTCCGCAGCCGCGTAGCCCGCGCCGGGCGTAACCCGCGCGGGGTGAAAGTGCTGCTTGGCATCACCCCGATCATCGGTGCCACTGAGGCCGAAGCGAAGGCCGTAGAACGCGAGCTGGGCAACTTCATCGATATTGGTACCTCGCTGCGCAAGCTCAACAGCTACATACCGGGCGTCGATCTCAGTACGCTCGATCTCGACAAACCCATTCCGCGCGATGTGCTGCCGGATGTGTCTGCCGTGCAGGGCCGGCAGAGCCGCTACAAGATTTTCGCCGATTTAACGCTCAATGACGGTTGGACCTTGCGCGAGCTCGTCAAATTGACCGGCCGGTCCGACGGGCACTGGAGTGTCACCGGCAGCCCCGAGCAAATCGCGGACCAGATGACCGAGCGGTTCCTTGCCGACGCCTGCGACGGCTATGTCGTTATGCCAGCTTACCATCCCGAAGGATCTGAACTGTTCTTCAGTGCCGTGGTGCCCATTCTGCAGGAGCGGGGTCTCTTCCGCAGGGAATACGAAGGCAGCACGCTGCGCTCGCATCTCGGGCTCGACGTCCCGCCGCGATAACTATCGGAACACCGATGCCGGCCACAACGATGCCCGCCGCATCGGGGCCCGCCGGCCGTACCATTTGATCATAAACACCCTGGAGCAGACCATGAGCCGAACCGCCCACCTGATTACAGCGCAAGAACTGACCGACAGACTGGGCGCGCCCGATCTCAAGGTCTTGGATGCCTCGTGGTACCTGCCAGCACAGGGACGCGATGGGCGCGCCGAGTTTGAGGCTGGCCACATTCCAGGCGCGCAGTTCTTCGATATCGAAGCCGCATCGGATCCCGACAGCTCTCTGCCCCATACCCTTGCCTCCCCAGCTCATTTTGAGGCAACGATCCGCTCGCTAGGCATCAACGAGGGTGACGAGGTCGTCGTCTATGACGGAGCAGGACTGTTCAGCGCAGCCCGAGCCTGGTGGAATTTACGTCTTGCGGGGATCGATCGCGCGCGAGTGCTGGACGGCGGCTTTCCGGCCTGGACGCGCGCCGGTTTCGCCGTTGACCGCGGCCCGTCCCCAAAGGTTTCGGATGGGAGCGTCCGCGTACGCTATGACGGCCACCGCATCACCTCGTTCTCGCGCATGCTCGAGCGCGTAAAGGCCGGAGATGTCCACATTCTCGATGCTCGTGCCGCCGCCCGCTATGCAGGCACTGTCGCCGAGCCGCGTCCGGGCCTGTCGTCCGGGCACATGCCGGGCAGCACCAACATTCCCTTTTCCGCGCTGCTGACCACCTCCGGACATGTTCTCCAAGACGCAGAGCTCGCTGCGCTTTTCGATAGCAATGGCGTCGATAACGCCAAATCGATCGTCACCACCTGTGGGTCAGGCGTCACCGCTGCAGTCTTGTCCCTGGGGCTCGCCATTCTGGGCCGCACCGATGTCTCGCTCTATGATGGCTCCTGGAGCGAGTGGGGCGGACGCGAAGAAAGCGCTTCGTTGATCTCGCGCTCGGGTCCATCGACTATCGCATGAACACACTTGCCTTCCGGGCCATCTGCCTCAAAATGAGGACATGGCAAGGCGAGACAATGAAACGGCTGAGATTTCGCTCGTTGGCGGAAGATCAACGGTCACCCGGAAGGGCGATGTCGTCTTTCGACAGTCCGCTCCCTGCTCCAAGACGGTCGTAGCTTTGCTGCAACATCTCGAGGCTGAAGGCTTCGAGCATGCGCCATCTGTCATCGGCCAAGGCTTCGATGACCAGGGCCGGGAGATGCTGAGCTTCGTCGAGGGAGAAAGCCCTCACCCCTTCCCCTGGTGCGATGGAGCCCTGCCGATGCTGGGCGCCATGCTCAGAAGGTTGCATCGCACATCCGCTTCATTCACGCCGCCCGCCGATGCGGTGTGGCGGCCCTGGTTCGGACGCACGATTGGCATACCAAACGTCATCGGTCACTGTGACACCGGGGCGTGGAACATCATCGCGCAAAACGGCCTGCCGGTTGCCCTGATCGATTGGGAGGAGGCAGGCCCCGTCGATCCCATCGTCGAACTTGCCCAAGCTGCCTGGCTAAATGCACTGCTTTTTGACGACGACCTCGCCGAAAAGCTGGGGCTGGGGAGCGCGGAAACCCGGGGCAAACAGGTGCGTCTCTTGCTCGATGGCTATGAATTGCCGACAGCGCAGCGGGTGGGGTTCATGGACCGCGTCAGGGACTTTGCCGTACTCAATGCGGCGAACGAGATTTCGAGCAATCCGGAGCTGCAAAGCAGTGATCCCGCGGCGCTGCTGGAGGCTGTGGTCTGGCGAAGCCGAAGTGCGGGATGGCTGGTGCGAAACCACGCGACGCTGGATCGCGTCGTCACGGCGCGGCTCTAATCAGTCTCCGAAAGGCTCCAGTACCGGCCACAGGGTCGGGCGTCTTCAGAATTTCGGTTGCATGCGCGGCGTGCTGACGTTGGACGTGAACCGCCAGATGGCGACGATATCGTCGGAGAGGCCAGAAAAGGCATCGGCCGGAGCGACAAGGCCGAAACCCGGCAAATAGTCGGCATGTGTTGGGAAGAAATCTACCTGGCGTTTTCAGCGATCCATCAAGGGCGGATCGTGCGGCATTTTCGCGATTTCCTGTTGCAGGCCAGCGGTATTCGTTGAGGCTACCAGCGCAGGCCCGAAGGGCTCGGGCGCTTGAAATGGTCGGTGAGCGCCAGGAGCACCACCATATGCAGGCGCTCCTTCGAGCCGGGGTCCTTGAGACATTTCACGCGCGAAGACACGGTGAATTTCAGCCCGTTGCGCAGCCCCGTCGCCGTATAGGAGAGCAATTGGGCGGCGGCATCGTAGCTGGCCGCAACCACCTTGAACTCCATCCTCGTCACCTTCATCCAGGGACCAAACCAGGGCCATCATGGACCCGGTTGGTCGCCTTCATCAAGGGGTGCGTTCCAAGCCGTCGACCCAGACATGGGCAATATTGGCGCGGGTCGTTCCATAGATGAGCTTTTGGAAGATCGCGGCCGGGTCAGTTTCCACGAAAAGGCGGATGGCGCCCGACTTCGCCGTTGTGTCGATGGCGAGAGCGTCGAAACGGTAGCCGGGAGCGAGGACGCCAATGGGTAAATCGAGGGCCTCACCGCCGCCGGCCGTGGCGAGATGGAAGGCGGTGACGAGATCGATCGCCGAATTGGGACGGCCGCGTTCGTCGGATGGCAGGTCCGGGTCGGTGCCTTCAGCGAGCATGCGGGAAGACTGGACCGTGGTGCGGACGGCTTCGAACATCGAGGCGGAGGGGCCGCCGGAAATGTCAGTGCCGAGGCCGACATGAACGCCTTTTTCCAGCGCGTGGCGCAGCGGAAAAACGGAATTGGCGAAGTAGATGTTGGAAAGGGCGCAATGGCCCACCGCCGCGCCGCGGGCGGCAAGGCGTTCCATGTCTTGGTCCGTGAGGAAGTTGGAATGAGCGAGGACGCTCTTCCGCGTGAGCAGCCCGAAGGAGTCGAGCGCTTCGGCGTCAGTGACGCCGAAGCGGGATAGGACATGGCTGTGGGCCCAGTCGCTTTCCGAACAATGGGTCTGGACGTGGCAGCCGCACTCTTGGGCCAAAGCGCCGAGGCCTGCGAGGGCTTCGTCGGTGCAGGAGGGAATAAACCGTGGGGTTATGACTGGGAGGACGCGCCCTGCCCCGTTTTCGGGATGGGTACGGATGTGATCGATGACAGCGCGGGTTTCGGCTAACGCCATCTCGGCGCTCTCGTCGCGATAGTAGTCAGGGCAGGCGGCGGGATCGTCCATCACCACCTTGCCGACGAGGGCGCGCTGGCCTTTTTCGATGCAGATGTCGGCGAGGAGCTTTGTCGCCGCTTCGTGTTGGGTGGCGAAATAGAGGGCTGTCGTGGTGCCGGTGGCGAGAAGATCCTCCACGAGGACCGAATAATGCTCGCGAGCGAAATCGAGGTCGGCGTAGCGGGCTTCCAGCGGGAAGGTGTATTTTTGCAGCCAGACTTCAAGCGGCTCATCGAGGGCGAGGCCAAGCTGAGGGTATTGCGGCGCGTGGATGTGGAGATCGACGAGGCCGGGGAGGCCATAGTGGCCGTCGGCCAGGCGATGGAGGCGGTCACCGAGTTCGGCTTCAACCAGGGTGCGCATGGAATCGCCGGCGGGATGGATGTCGATGATCGTGCCCGTGTCATCCACACGAATGAGGACGTTTTCCAGCACCTCCAGTTTTTCACGCGTCGGCGCGTGGAAGAAGGTGCCGATAATGCCTGCGCCGGAAATGTTCATGTCCACCAGACGATCTTGTGCGTTTCGCTCGTTTGTGAAAGGGCCGGGGAGGAGCCGATCCCAGGTCTCTTCGAGCGCCCCAGATGCTGGCGGATGGCGACCTCATCGGCGGCCGAAAGGATGAGGTCGTCAGGCAGGGTCATGCTCGGGCTTGGGCCCTTGTCTTGAGGGCGCGCTGGGCGCGGTAGGAGAAGAGGATCAGCGCGAGGACCGTCACCACGAAGGGGATGGTCTGGATGATCTCGCCGGGGATCCAGTTGAAGAGATTGGGCATCACCACGGCAAGGCCTTCGAAAATGCCGAAGAGCAAGGCGGCGAGCATGGCGCCGACCGGATGGCGGGCGCCGAGCAGCACCGCGCCGAGGGCGATGAAGCCGCGGCCGGAGGTCATGTCACGGGTGAAGCCGATATAGTTGAACATGGCGAGCTGAGCCCCGCCGATACCTGCGAGAGCGCCCGAGGCAACAAGGCTCCAGGCACGAACCTTGCCGACCGGAATGCCGGCGGCTTCAGGCGCCGCCGGATATTCACCGACGCCACGGAGCCAGAGGCCATAAGGCGTGCGGAAAAGGAAATACCAGACCGCAAAGACCATGAAGACGCCGAGCCAGGAGAGGATCGAGTGGCCCGAGAGCAGGGCTTTCAGCGTCGGCCCGATCAGCGGGATGGCCTCAAGGAAAGAAAGGTTTACGGCCGGGACGGCCTTGGACTGGAGATTGATAGAGGTGCCCTTGTCTCCGCCCGTAGCCTGGGCCAGAGCGAAAACGGTGCCGCCGGTCGCGAGGATGTTGACGGCGAAGCCGACGAGGATGATGTCGGCCTTGAAGCGCAGATGGAACAGCGCCATCAGCGCGCCGAGCATGGCGCCGGCGGCGACGCCCGAGAGCACCGCGACGTACCAGGGCGCATAGACCGAGACGATGACCGCGGTGAGCGCCGCAATCAGCATCATGCCTTCGAGCGCCACGTTTAGCGCGCCGGACAGATCCGAAATCAGGCCGCCGAGCGTTGCGAAGAGCAGCGGCGTGGTGGTGCGGATGACGGTGACGAAGAAGGTGGCCGAAAAGACCGTGACGAGGAGTTCGATCATTTGGCGGCTTCCGGCGTAGCGGGGGCAGGCTTCTTGCCGAGGAGCCCCATGAAGAACTTCTTGCCCGGGAGGGAGAAGGACGAAGCAACGAGGAGGATAATGATAGCCTGGACCACCGAGATCATTTCGGTCGGCACGTCGGTGCGAATACCCATGAGCTGGGCGCCCTGGCGGAGATAGCCATAGGCCAGTGCCACGAAGGGCACGGCAAGAGGCCGCGAGCGGGCGACGATGGCAATGAGAATGCCTTCGAAGGCGAGGTTGCCGTCAAAGCTCTGCGCCAGATTGCCGAAGGCCCGGCCCTGCACGAAGACGGAACCCAGAAGGCCGCCAAAGGCGCCGGCGACGGTCATTGCCGAGACCATGATGAAGCTCGAGCGGATGCCAGCATATTCGGCGAATTTTGGATTGTGCCCGACGAGGCGGAGTTTTAGGCCCCAGCTGGTGCGGTAGAGCAGGAACCAGACCGCGAAGGTGGCAACGAGCGCAATGATGATGCCGAGATCGAAGCGCGTGCCGGGGATGATGGCGGGGAAGATCGCCGTATCGGGGAACTTTGCCGTCATCAGCTGGCCGGTGCCGGCGGGCGCGAGATGGGCGCGGATGAGATAGTTCACCACCAGGATGGCGATGTAGTTGAGCATCAGCGAGGAGACGATCTCGCTGGCGCCAAAGCGGGCCTTGGCATAGCCGGGAATGAAGCCATAGACAGCGCCCGCGCACATGGCGGCCAGCATGGCGACCGGAATGGCGAGAGGCGTCGTGCCGATCGGCGACATGGCGATGAGGGCGGCGAAGAGACCGCCCATATAGACCTGGCCCTGCACACCCATGGAGAATTGCCGCGCCTGAAAGACGAGGCTGAAGGCAAGGCCGGTCAGGGTCAGCTTGGCGACATCGTCGATCCAGAGGCCCATGGTGCGGTTGGACGAGAGCGGCGCCGTCAGCAAGGTTCGGAAGGCGGCACCGGGATCGGCCGAGGTGCAGAGAATGACGATCAGCGCCACGGCAAGCGCGATAACCACCGCGGTCAGGGCGCGGCCGGCTTCGCGGCGAACGGCTTTCCAGCGGGAGGGAGAAGTGGTGCTCATTGGAGGGCTGCCCGCATGGTTTCGGGGTCCTGGCTCGAAAGGCCGAGCATATAGGTGCCCAGCGTTTCGGCGGTGAGATCGTCGGAATTGACGAAGGCGGCAACGATCTTGCCGCGATAGAAGACGACGAGGCGATCGGAGAGCGCCAGGAGCTCGGAGAGATCGGCCGAACTCAGCAGCACGGCAGCGCCGCCATCGCGAGCATCGGTAAGCGACTTCCAGATGAACTGGGTGGCGCCGAGATCGACGCCACGGGTCGGCTGATTGACGAGGAGCAGTTTGGGCTGCTCCGAAAGTTCGCGGGCAACGACCACCTTCTGCATGTTGCCGCCCGAAAGCGTGCCGACGGCATAACCGGGGCCGCCGGAGCGGATGGAGAAGCGCTCGATCAGCGACAGGGCATTGGCCTTCATCGCCTTGAGGTCGAGAAGGCCGTTGCGTACGAAACGCTTGTCGGCAAGGCGTGTCGCGATGAGGTTTTCGGCGATGGTGGCGCCGGTAGCGAGGCCGCGGGCGATGCGATCTTCAGGGATGCTGGCAAGGCCCTGCTCGCGGCGCTCGAGCACGCTCAGCGGGGAAAGGCTCGTGCCATTGAGATACACGACGCCATCGGCGATGGGGCGGAGGCCGGCGATGGCTTCGAGCAGTTCGGCCTGGCCGTTACCTTCGACGCCCACGAGCCCTAGAATTTCGCCGGCATGAACTTTTAGATTCAGATCCTGCGCAATAGTGGCGCCGCTTTCGGCGGTGAGTTTGAGCGCCTTGACCTCGCAGGCGACGTCGCCGCGACCCTTGGTGCGATCAACGCGCAGGGCGATTTCGCGGCCGACCATCATGGTGGCTAGGCTGTCTTCGGTGACATCCCTGGCATTGACCGAGCCAACGGTCTTGCCGCCACGCATCACGGTGATGCGGTCGGAGATTTCCAACACCTCGGGCAGCTTGTGGGCGATGAAGATAACGGTGCGCCCCTGAGCCACCAGCGCACGAACGGCGACGAAAAGTTCTTCGACCTCCTGCGGCGCGAGCACAGCGGTCGGCTCGTCGAGAATGAGAATTTTGGCGTCGCGATAGAGCGCCTTGAGGATTTCGACGCGCTGCTGCTGCCCCACCGGAAGCTGGCCGACCGGCGGCAGCGGATCGACGGCGAGACGGAATTTTTCGGAGAGCTCGCGAACCCTGGCGATGGCTTCGTTGCGATCGAACCTGATGCCATTGCGCGGTTCGGAACCGAGCACGACGTTTTCATAGACCGAGAAGGACGGAACCAGCGAGAAATGCTGGAACACCATGCCGATGCCCTGGTCGATGGCTTCGCGCGGATTGGCGAAATTGACGGGCTTGCCGTCGAGGCGGATTTCACCGCGATCGGGCTGTTCGATGCCGAACAGTATCTTCATCAGCGTCGATTTGCCGGCGCCGTTTTCGCCGACGACGGCATGCACCTCGCCCGCCGAAACGGAGAGATTGGCGCCGTCATTGGCGACAGTGCCGCCGGGATAGGTCTTGCCGATGGAAAGGGCTTCGAGCAGAGGCGCCATGCCCGGACTCCGCATGCAGAAAAAGGCCCCGCCCGAAGGCGGGGCCGAAAAGATGAACTTACTGGATCGCCGTTTCGACGGTGATTTCGCCGGAGATGATCTTTGCTTCTTCAGCATCGACTTCGGCGCGAACTTCGGCCGGGACCAGCTTTTCATAATAGGCGTTCTTGGCAATGCCAACGGCGCCATCGGCAAGGCCGAGCAGCAGGTTGCTGCCATAGGGCGCCGTGCCATCGAGGGTCTGCTGCAGGGCGGTGAACAGGGAGTCGCCGACCTTCTTTTCCACCGAGGTGAAGATCACGGCCGACTGGGCGGGATCGTTGGCTTCGAAGATCGCGGCCTGGTCGCTGTCGACGCCGACGGCAAGCTTGCCCTCGTCGCGTGCAGCCTGCAGGGCGCCGATACCGGTGCCGCCGGCGATCGGGAAGACGATGTCAACGCCCTGAGCGAACTGGGCCAGAGCCAGTTCCTTGCCCTTGGCCGGATCGGTGAAGGTGCCGGCCACGGCGCGGGTCACCTGCACATCGGGATTGGCAGCCTTGGCGCCCTGCTCGAAGCCGACGGCGAATTCGAGAATGGTCGCGCCTTCGACGCCAAGGATTTCACCGATCTTGCCGGTTTCACTGATCTTGGCAGAAGCGTAGCCAGCTAGGTAGGCGGCCGTCGAGATGCGGTAATTGATGGCGAGGATATTGCCGAAATTGCCGGTCGAGTAATCGGGCGCATCATCGAAAATGATGAACTTGGTTTCCGGGTAGTCCGGAGCCAGTTCGGCCATGAAGCCGGTCATTTCCCAGGTACCGGCGATGACGACGTCATAGCCCTGGTCGGTG
>NZ_JAFKHD010000270.1 GCF_017307565.1 Devosia sp. | reverse complement strand
GGAGCGCTGTCGAACTTTTGACCCTGCCTTCGGCTCAGGCGTGGCTGGTTGCAGCCCCGATGCGCGCGGTCACTTCGATCTCTACCTTCATGCCTTCCTCGATCATTGCAACGATGAGCATGGAAGCCGCAGGACGGATGTCCTTGAAGACCGGGCCGACGGCTGCAACGACTTCGTCCACATAGGAGCGGTCGCCGACGTAATAAACAACGCGAACCGTGTCCTGAATAGACGAACCGGCTTCCTTGAGCGCCTTATCGATGGTGGCAAGGGCATTCCTCGCCTGGTCGCCAACGCTCTCGGGCATCTTCATGACCGCGTAATCATAGCCCGTGGTGCCCGACACATAGACGGTGTCCTCGTGGCGGACGGCGCGGGAATAGCCAAAGGTCGCTTCGAAAGGCGAACCGGTAGAGACGCGTTGGACCATTTTGTCAGCTCAGTTGCTTGTGAAGGAAAAACCGGCTGTGGCCGGGTGGGCAATCGGTGATCTCGCCAAAAACGCTATAGCCGAGCTTTTCGTAGAAGCCGCGCGCCTGAAAGGAAAAGGTGTCGAGCCTGCTGCCGACGCAACCCTTTTCGCGGGCTACGGCTTCGGCCTTGAGCATCAGTTCGCGGCCAATGCCCTGCCCGCGCAGACGCTCGGGCACAAACAGCAGTTCGACGAACATCCATGCATAGCCGATGCGGGCGGTTAGGCCCCCATCCACCATGCCGGTTTCTGGATTGGTCAGCGTAAACCCGATCGTTGCGACGGGCCCATCGAAATCTGCCGTTTTACTGGCATTGAACGCCATCAGGCCTTCAACGATTGCAGCCCGGCTTTCGGGCTGCAATTCCGGTTCATAGGCGATTTCGGCCATTTGGGTCCTAGAGCCAGGGGCGCTCGGAGGCCATCTTGCCCTCGAAGGACGAAATGGCGGGATCGGACTTCAGCGTGCCGGCGATATCGTCGAGACCTTCGAGCAGGATGTGCTTGCGGGCCGGGTCGATGTCGAAGTGCAGCGTGCCGCCGTCCGGACCCTTGATGGTCTGGGCTTCGAGATCGACGGTGAGCGTCGCGTTCGAGCCCCGATCGGCGTCGTCGAGAAGGAGCTTCAGCTGCTCGGCCGAAACGACCAGCGGCAAGATGCCGTTCTTGAAGCAGTTGTTATAGAAAATGTCGGCGAAGCTGGTGGAGATCACGCAGCGAATGCCGAAGTCGGCCAGCGCCCAGGGGGCGTGCTCGCGGCTGGAACCGCAGCCGAAATTGTCACCGGCGATGATGATCTTGGCTTGGCGATAAGCCGGCTTGTTGAGCACGAATTCGGGATTTTCCGAACCGTCTTCATTGTAGCGCATCTCAGAAAACAGAGCCGTGCCGAGGCCGGTGCGCTTGATGGTCTTGAGATACTGCTTGGGGATGATCATATCGGTGTCGATATTGATGATCGGCAGCGGCGCTGCGACACCCGTCAGTGTGGTGAATTTTTCCATCGGAAAACCTCGCTTTGCGAGGGTCTTTGGGCCAAACCGGGGTCGGGGTCAAGTCGGCTGGCGCCGAAAGCGTTCGGCGCGCTTGACCGCAGCAATTCCCGGTGTCTACTCCTGTTTGCCTATTCGGCTGATTGAGACCGAAGTTCCGGGGGGTGGGCGATGCATGGATCAGTGCCGTTGACGGCTGAATCTGGTCAGAAAAAGGCCTTCCAGTTAACATCGCGACAGGTTTTGCGGGCGCTCGAGACCATGGCAGGCGTCGGCTTTTTCACGCTCCACTTCGCCGATGGCAAGGTGCGAGCCTCTGAAGGTCTGCATATTCTGGCGGGTACACCCGAACATGCGGGCGAGCCGATCACGATCGAGTTTATCGAGACCCATACCCATCCCGACGACCGCCGAAGGTTGGTCGAGAGCTTTCACATGTTGATGCGCGATACCTTGCCCGTGGAGCGCTTTCTGCGGCTGGTCCGGCCCGATGGCGTGGTGCGCCACCTGGAGATGCGTTTCGAACGGCTCGTCGACGAAGCCCGTCGACCCGTTGGCTGGATCATCTGTGCGCTCGACCGCTCGGAAGAAGACAGTTTGCGCAAGAACCTGTCTCTCATGCGTCAGAGGTTGTGTGCTGTGCTCGATCGGCTCGATGTCGACCTTGCATGGTTCAGCTCGCCCAATGGCCGGCTCATCGAGCGGGCCCGGCAATCGCGGAATGCTGATCTGCGGTCTACCTCGCTCTTCACCATGGAGAGTTGGTTTGCCGCGGTTCATCCCGACGACCGTGCCCAGGCCCTTGCCAATCTCGACCACGCCGAGGCCGGCGTTTCAGAAGTGCGGGTGGAGCGGGCACCGGGCCAATATGTTCCCATGCGCACGGTGCGCCAGCCGGTGCTCAACGAAGCGGGCGAAATGGTCGAGTGGCTGGGCCTGACAACGCTGGTCGAACCGGGGCGTGGCGGCCTGGAAGCCAGCGCCGCTGCGAGTGAAGAACTGCTCAACGGCCCGCTCCTTCGCGCCGCGCGCAACTTGCTCGGCTGGACCATTCCGGTGCTCGCCGAGCAATCGGGCATTTCCGCCTCGACCATCATGCGCATCGAGGAAGCGACGGCGCCGATCATCGAGGTGGCCCGACGCAGCACGGCGGAGCGCCTGACGCGCGCCCTTACCAAGGGCGGCGTCATCTTTCACAGCACCCTTACCGGCAAACT
>NZ_JAFKHD010000311.1 GCF_017307565.1 Devosia sp. | reverse complement strand
AACCAGGCGTCGGCCCCCTCTTCCTCGAAGCTCTGGGCGATACGGTGATTGACTAGCTCGTCCTTGAGGATTTCGGCGGTTTCCTTGTGTACGAAAACCGTGATCGGCACGCCCCAGGCGCGCTGACGGCTCAGCACCCAGTCCGGGCGATCAGCAATCATGGCGCGCAGGCGGTTCTGCCCAGCCGCGGGATAGAATTTCGTCTTGTCGATCGCATTGAGCGCGCGCACGCGCAGCGTGTCGCCCTCGGCGCCTTCGATGGCCTTGTCCATATAGACAAACCATTGCGGCGTGTTGCGATAGATCACCGGCTTCTTGGAACGCCAAGAATGCGGATACTGGTGCTTTACGCGGCCACGGGCAACCATTGCGCCGCGTTCGGCGAGGGCGCTGATGACGCGCTGGTTGGCATCGCCCTTCTTGCCGTTGTCGTCGATAACGCGACCGCCGTCGAAGCCAGGCGCGTCCTTGGTATAAAAACCATCATCGCCGACCGGGGTCGGGATGGACGGATCGATACCGCGCGCCTGGAGGGCGCGGGTGGAATTCATCCAGATCTCGAAGTCGTCGAGGCCGTGGCTTGGTGCGGTATGCACAAAGCCGGTACCGGCATCGTCGGTGACGTGTTCGCCATCGAGGAGGGGCACCTGAAAATTGTAACCGCCGGCCAAGCCGTGCAGCGGATGGAAACAGGCCAGGATTTCCTCCGGCCTAACGGCGCCAAGACTGCGGTAGTTGCCCTCTGCGATCTTGGCCTTGGCAAACACCTCAGGTGCCAGCTTGTCAGCCAACACATAGCGGTCACCTGCCTTGGCCCAGTTATCAGCGGGTGCTTCCAGGACCTCGTATAGGCCGTAAGAGATTTTGCTCGAAAAGCTGATCGCCCGGTTGGCAGGAATGGTCCACGGGGTCGTAGTCCAAATGACGACCGACACGCCGTTGTAGCTGTCAACTTCCGGCTCGGACCCGTCCCGGTCATATGAAACGGATCGACCGAAGGCTGGGCCAGCACCGAGCTCGTTAGTGGGCAGGCGATGTGTTGCCACGGGACCCGCCACCGGGAATTTCACCCAGATCGTGTCGCTCTCATAATCGGCATATTCGATCTCGGCCTCAGCCAGCGCCGTGCGCTCGACTACCGACCACATCACGGGCTTCGAGCCGCGATAAAGCTGGCCGGACATAGACACCTTCATCAGCTCGCGCGCGATCTGGGCTTCGGCGTCAAAGCTCATGGTGAGATAGGGATTGTCCCACTCACCAAGAATCCCGAGGCGCTTGAATTCCTCGCGCTGGATATCGACCCAGCTCTCGGCGAACGAACGGCATTCCTGGCGGAATTCCACCACCGGAACTTCGTTCTTGTCCTTGCCCTTGGCGCGGTACTGCTCTTCGATCTTCCATTCGATGGGCAGGCCGTGACAATCCCAGCCGGGGATATAGGCAGCGTTGTGACCAAGCATCTGCATGGACCGGGAAACCAGGTCTTTCAGCGTCTTGTTCAGCGCATGGCCGATATGGATGTTGCCGTTGGCGTAGGGCGGGCCGTCATGCAGCGTAAACAGCGGCCGATCCTTGGCCTGCTCGCGCTGACGCTCGTAAATATCCATGTCCTGCCAGCGCTTGAGCCAGATCGGCTCGCGGTCGGGCAGGCCCGCGCGCATCGGAAACTCGGTTTCGGGCAGGAAGAGCGTGGCCGAATAGTCTTTTTCGGTCGCGCTTGCAGCGGTATCGGTCATGGAACGGCAATCGGTTTTGGAAGATTGGGCCGCCTTTTAGCAAGGCCAGCCCGATGGGGCAAAGGTTGATTTTGCCGCGCGTCCCGCACGTCAGCCGTCAAAGCCCCTGTGCGCTGCACCTATTGTATAAGCGACAGGATCCGTCCGCGCGTAATCCCCGCCGCCATCAGCCGAAGAAGCCGAGCCTTTCGTCGAGCGTCCCGATCGGTCGCGCCGCAGCGATCATGTCACGCGCCTTGCGGCTGTCGCGATCCATAGCGGCGATCAGATCGTCGAGCCCCTTGAACACTTCCTGGCCGCGAATATGGCCGATCAGCGCCACGCTTATGGTCTCGCCATAGATATCTGCGTCAAAGTCGAACAGATGTGTCTCGAAGGGCGGGCGCTGGTTGTCGAACATGGGCTTTCCATAAGCGGCGACGCCATCGAGCAGCCGACCACGCACCTTGGCACGCACGGCATAAACGCCCTGAGCCAGCTGAAACCCGGTCTGGGTCATGGTGTTGGCAGTGGGATAGCCAAGTTCGCGCCCGCGCTGGTCGCCCTTGACCACGCAACCTTCAAAAAACCAGTGAAAGCCGAGCAGCCGATTGGCCGCGGCCACGGCGCCCTCGGAGAGCGCTGCGCGGATGCGCGAGGAGGAAATCACCTCGTCACCCTCGTCGACGAGATCGAGCGTATCAACGGCAAAACCGAGCTCGGCGCCCTTGTCGCGCAGGAACGCCGGCGTCCCACGGCGCTGCCGGCCGAAGTGGAAGTCGGAGCCGATGATCACGCCATTGACCGCCAGAGCGCCGACCAGAATGTCAGCGACAAAACTCTCGGCCTCGATCTGCGAAAACGCCGTATCAAAGGGCAGGACAATAATGCCATCGAGCCCCAGCGCCTCGGCCAGCTGTGCCTTGGCCTCGCCCAGCGTCAGCCGGAACATGAAGGGTGTCGGCGCAAAAACGTCACGCGGATGCGGCTCGAAGGTCAGAATCAGCGCCGGCACACCGGCGGCACGCGCCCGCTCGCGCAGGGCTGCGATGACCTTCTGGTGGCCGCGATGCATGCCGTCGAAATTGCCGATGGCGACATAGGCGCCCTTGAGCGCGGCGGGCAGGTCGGCAAAGCCGGCAAGGCGAATGAAACCAGTCAACTCAGGCTTCCCAGGCTAGACGCGGCAGGAAGCCGGCCACATGGGCGCGGCTCGGCGCAATAAGGTCGGCAATGGCCTGTGGATCGGGCTTGCCGAAAGCATCGAGCTCGGCCGCGTGGATCGAACCGGTGATGAACAACAGGTCGATGCCGAACTGCGCGGCGCCGGTCGCGTCTGTGCGAACGCTGTCGCCAATGGCCAGCACCCGGCCCTTGTCGAGCGACTTGCCGGCCGCAAGTTCGGCGAGGCGGAACGCCTCTTCATAGATCGGCTGATAGGGTTTACCCGCCATCAGCACCATACCGCCCATGGCGGCATAAAGATCGCCCAGCGCGCCGCCGCAATAGATGATCTGGTGCCCATGCTCCACCACCCGGTCGGGATTGGCGCAGATCATCGGCAGCTTTCGCGAGAGCCAGAATTTCGCACGCTCGCGGTACATTTCGGGCGTGTCCTCGTCGGTATCGAGATCGGTCACAACCACGACTTCGGCCTCTTCCGGCCCGGTGCGCTTGAGGTCGAACCCCTCATAAAGCGCATCGTCCTCGGTCGGTGGCCCGACGTGGTGGATGGCCTTGCCCCGATATTTCGAAATCATCGTCCGCGTCGCGTCCCCCGAGGAGACGATCGCGTCATAGGCCTCGCGCGGCACGTTGAGGCGGTCGAGCATAGCCACGATCGGCGGCGAGGGGCGCGGCGCATTGGTGATCAGCACCACTTTGCCGCCGGCGCGGCGATAGTTCACCAGCGCCTCGACGGCCTCGGGAAAGGCCGAAACGCCGTTGTGGATGACGCCCCAAACGTCGCTCAGCACCGCATCATAGCGCCCCGCGAGATCGGAGAGGCCAGAAATAATGGGCAGGGGCGCGGGTGCGGACATGGGCTCAATTCCCCGGAAAAGGATCGTGTGCGCTGCTATGTGGCAGTTTGGCCCGCTCGATCAAGCCCGAAACCGAGCGCGATGCCGATTTCACACTTCGACGCGGCGGCGCTGCGGTTCCGGCCGCGGTTGGGGCGGCGCCACCGTGCGGGTCGGCTCGAGCAACAGGTCAGGCCGCACCGGACCGGGCGGCGCGATGTGGTTGCCCTGAACGAGCGTGATTTCATTGTCGAGCAGTTCGACGATCTGCCGCTCATCGGTGAGACCGGTGGCGAGCAGGGTAATGTCGAAACGGCCGACATAGCTGGCGATGTCGGACAGGTGGAAGTCGGTATAGACCTCCGGGGTCTTGATCAGGCGGCCGGCATTGACGCGAATCGAGCGCACGCCAAGTTCGGAAAGATCAGTGAAATTGATGCGCAGCGAGGTGGCCTTGGCGAGCGAATAGCCCGCGCCGCGCCGCTGGATCGCCTGCAGCGCCGGACGAACGTTCTGCATCAGCTCGTGGAATTCGGCCTCGCCGACAACAAAGATCAGCCCGGTGGCAATGACCCGGTTGGCATCGAGAATGGCGAGAATCTGCTCCATGGCTGCATTGTCGCGCAGCGTTGCGCCGCTCAGCGGCACATGCAGCGTAATCGCCTGGCCACCGGTGCGGGCGCGGCGGGCAATGGCCACCGCCTCGTTGAGCGCGGTGCCATCGATGCGCTGCAGCACGTCTTCGCCGCCATGGCGTGGCATGAAGTCGACCGGCTCGGC
Organism: Devosia sp.; assembly: GCF_017307565.1. Classification (GTDB taxonomy): domain Bacteria; phylum Pseudomonadota; class Alphaproteobacteria; order Rhizobiales; family Devosiaceae; genus Devosia. Next base: position 24,015 of record NZ_JAFKHD010000311.1, on the reverse strand, counting down.
GAGATCGCCATCTTCGAGCATCAGGCGCGGCACGAGATCATAGCCGGCCGGGCGGCGCTGCGGCAGGCGCGCTACGGGCTGGATATGAAAAACCAGGCGTTGATCTTTCAGCGCCTGGCGTACCATTTCAACGGGAATGATCGGCTCGATCTCGTCCTCGGCCGTAAGGCGCTGGGCAGGAACGGCCCGCGGACTATCGTCCACAAAGCGCTCGGCAGCAGGAGCCGCAACGGCGGCAGAAGCTTTTTCCTCAATTTCGGCAACGGCCTCAGCCACCTGGCGAATAACCGTGCCGAGCACGGAAATATCGGCTTCGATGGTTTCAAGCCGCTGTCCGGGATTGAGTTCTGAAAGGGCGTTGATGCGGCGACCAAGCACCGAACCGGCCTGGGCGTCAGTCGCGAGCAGACGCGACAAATCCTCGATGCCACGTTCGAGCCGCTGCTCGGCGCGCAGGCGCAGGCGACGCTCCATCACCACCACGCCGATGCAGCCAACGACCAGCGCAACCAGCACCGCTTCGGCCAGCGAGAAGGACAAGCCGAAATAGGCTGCTGCGCCAATGGCGAAACCGGCAAGCGCGATAAAGAGATAGACCAGAGCCTGCATGGGCATCCCGGGGATCAGAAAGTGGCAAGATTCGACGTCGTAGTCATATCATTGCCGCTTTCTCGGCAAAAGCGCCGAGACGCGATCGTACGTGTAAAGAACGGATTATTTACCCTGTTTCGTCAACAATCGGCGAGAACGTCATGGCCGGTTCGTTTCCGGCCGGCCACCGGCGAAACTCTAGGATTTAGGCGCAATGGCAATGAATTCCGGCCTCGACAACGCGCTGAGCGGGCGACTTCTGCTGGTCGATAGCGACGCAGAAGCGGCTTCTCGCATTGGCGAATCGTTGAGCGAAGCCCTTTTGTGCACGCCGTCCGTCGTCGTGGCCAAGAGCGGCCGCGAGGCTCTCGACATGCTGCGCGCCAACCGATTCGACATTATTCTGGCCGATATGCCGAGCCTTGCCGATCTCGCCGAGCGCGATGACGAAGGCATGGGCCGCGTCGTGCGCCATGCCGAAGGCGCGCTCGTCATCGCCATGGCGGGCGGTTCTTCCGTCAGTGCAGCGGTCAGCGCCATGCGTTCGGGCGCCCATGACTATGTGACCAAGCCGATTGCCGGCCCGGCCCTTGCCACCCGCATTGGCGAATTGGCCCAGCGCCACGGCCGCCCGCGTTCGCTGGGGCTCGACACAAGCCGTCCGCAGGCCGTTCCCGACTTCGCCGGTTTTGTCGGCGCGTCCAATGCCATGCAGTTCATCTACGAGCAGATCGGACGCGTCGCGACCTCCTCTGCCCCGGTTTTCATCACCGGCGAGAGCGGCACGGGCAAGGATGTCTGCGCCGAAGCCCTCCATAGCCAGGGCCCGCGTTCGACCAAGCGCTTCGTTGCCATCAATTGCGCCGCCATTCCGCGCGACCTGATGGAAAGCGAACTGTTCGGCGTCGCCCGCGGCGCCTTTACCGGCGCCCATGAAGACCGCAAGGGCGCGGCCGAGCTCGCCGATGGCGGCACCCTGTTCCTCGATGAAATCGGGGAAATGGATCTTTCGCTGCAATCAAAGCTGCTGCGGTTCCTGCAGACCGGCACCATTTCGCGCGTCGGCGAAGCCAATATGCGGAAAGTCGATGTGCGCGTTATCTGCGCCACCAATCGCAATCCGCTGCAGATGATTTCCGAGCGGAAGTTCCGCGAGGACCTGTTCTATCGCCTGCATGTCCTGCCCATGCATCTGCCGCCGCTGCGCCAGCGCCCCACTGACATCATGGTGCTGGCTCGCCATTTCCTCGAGCGCTATGCGCGCGAGGAGCACAAGGTGTTTGCCGGCTTCTCGACCGATGCCGCCCAGCAACTGACCGCCGCCGACTGGCCGGGCAATGTGCGGCAGTTGCAGAACCTGGTCCGCCGCATCGTCGTGATGTTCGATGGCGGCGAGAGCGATATCGGCATGCTAAATGCTGCCGATATCGAATCCCAGGCCTTCGTGCCGGTAGAGGCCCCTGCCCCGCGCGCCGAAGGCCGTCGCGCCATCCTGCCCATGTGGCAGCAGGAGCAGAAGATCATCGAAGACGCCATCGCGGCCTTCTCGGGCAATATTTCCATGGCTGCCGCGGCCCTCGAAATCAGCCCCTCCACCATCTATCGCAAGCGCCAGGGCTGGGCGGAGATGCAAAAGGCGGGCTAAGGCCCGCCTCCAAAAACCTCCACATCCACATACGGCGTCATTCCCGCAACAGCGGGAATCACTGTTTCCGGCAGCAGAGCCCCTCCTGCCCCCTTGCTCGAAGGCAAAGAAATGGACGCCAAGACCGTGGCCGTTAGGGGAGCCTCCTGACAAGAAGTGACGTCGGAGACATGTTAGGTGCTCTCATCACAGGAGAGTCCCATGCCCACCGCCCACGTCTTTATCGCCACCAGCCTTGATGGCTTCATTGCCCGCAAGGACGACGATCTCGACTGGCTGACGAGCTTTTCCGCTCCCGGCGAGGATCACGGCTACAATACCCATATCGCCGGGATGGACGGGATCATCATGGGTCGCGGCACCTATGAGAAAGTGATGACGTTCGACGAGTGGTATTATGAAAAGCCGGTGCTGGTCCTGAGCCACAGCCTCGATCCCGCATCGGTCACCGAGCATCTGAAAGACAAGGTCGAAATTCTGGCCGCGACGCCGGAGGCCGCCATGGAGATCGCTGCAAGCCGCGGCTGGCAGCGCGTCTATGCCGATGGCGGCAAGCTGATCCAGTCCTTCCTCCGCGCCGGCTTCGTTGAGGACATGATCGTCAGCACCATTCCGATCCTCATCGGCGAGGGCGCGCCGCTTTTCGGTCCGCTACCGGCCGACATCGCGCTTGAACATCTCGGGACGAAATCCTTCCCCTCTGGCCTCGTGCAGTCGCACTATCGCGTCAAACGCTAGGCGCGAAGCCCGATTCTCGTCGTCGCGCCTCACCAGCCCAGTGCGACAATTGCGGCGGTGCCACACAACACCGCCGCGATCGGGGCCATTACCAGCCGTTCCGGCACGCTCGGCGAGATCGCGTTCATCGCCGTTCCCAGCGCCATAAAACCCACGACCGCCCAGGCCGCTGGCCCAAGCCAGTCCCCGGTCAGCGCCACAAGGCCGGCCCGGCCGAGGACAATGGCAGCGAGCCCGACATAGATCAGGATGGAAAAGACACTCGCGACCCGCAGCCGCGGCGGCAGGCGCGCATATTGCCCGCCCCAGGCCAGCCTTCCCCAGGGCGCACCCGCGGCGAGATTGGCCTGAAACAGCGCTAGGCCAATGATCAATGCTGAAAAGATGACGGCTGCTGTCGCGCCCATGCTCGTTCCTCGCCCGCTCGCTCTCTTAGATCAGGCGGGCAGTCCCACAGATCAAGGCGTGTTGGCTTCCTTGGCCCGCACCCGATCGAGGCCCAGCCGATGCTCGCGCAGGATCACCGCAATGCCCGAGCCGACGATGATGATCGCCCCGAGGATCATGGTCAGCGTCGGCACGTCGGAGAAGATGAAATAGCCAAGGATGATGGTGAGGATCAGCGACACATATTCAAAGGGTGCGATCACCGACATGTCGGCGTGTCGGTAGGACGAGGTCATCAGCAATTGCCCGATGCCGCCGAAGAAACCGGCCCCGACCAGAAGCGCTGCCTGCTGTGGCGTCGGCCAGACCCAGCCAAAGGGCAAGGTCAGCAGCGAAAGCACGCTGGCGCTGATGAAGAAATAGGTGACGATGGCCTCGGTGCGCTCGGTATGGACGAGATTGCGCACCGCCATCATGGCAAAGGCCGAAAGCACGGCTGCCAGCAGTGCTGCCAATGCACCAACCGCCTCGGCGTTGCCCAGCGCCTCGCCGCCGGAAAACACCGTCAGCCGCGGCCAGAGAATAATGACGACGCCCACGAGCCCCACGACCACGGCCGTCCAGCGGAAGAAGTGAACGCGTTCATTGAGCAGCACGGCGGAAAAGATGACGATCAGCAGCGGCGTCGCATAGGTGATCGCTGTGGCCTCGGGCAAAGGCAGTCGCGTCAGCGCGAAAAAGCCAAGGCTCATCGAGGCGACGCCGACAAGGCCCCGCAGGATGTGACCCAGGGGGCGCTTGGTTGCAAAGGCGTTGGCCAGCCGCCCCTTCCAGGCAAGATAGCCCAGAACCGGGAGCAGCGCGAAGAAGGAGCGGAAAAACACCATCTCGCCCGATGGTATGGTCTCCGTCGCCTTGAGCATGGTGGCCATGCCGACGAAGAAGAACACCGACACGACCTTGAGCATGATGCCGCGCATGGGACTGGCCGCGCTGGCGGCGAAGACTTGCGTGCTCGTACTGTCGGGGGCGGACATGGGGCCATCCGGACCGGCGAACCGGACTACTTGGACTGGATTTTTTCCAGCTTCTCCTTGGCGATTCGCGCCGTGGCGAATGCCTTGTGTTCCGGACCGACGGCGCTGCCGCTCTTGGCGAGCTTGCCCTCGGCGTCGAGAATCTCCCAGTGCCAGTTTGCATTGGGGCCGCTGCCGCCCTTGAGGCGCAGCTTGATCTGATAAGAAGATTGTTCGCTCATGGGGAGCCTTATGCAGCACCTCGAGGGAGGAAGAAAGGGGAAAGTGGCCGTGCTTTCTCGCCTCTTTCCCCAATTGGCGCCCGTGCGGCGCTCGATGCTAACAGTGTGTTAACCGCTAGACCTCGGAAACGCTCACTTTGACGCGTTCGCCACCAAAGGTGATGAGGTCACGGATCGGGCCATAGGCGCCGTCCGCATAGGGGTAATACCAGGCTTCGTCGGGCCCGTCGGCGGTCAGGGTCTTGATGGTGTAATAATGCGCCGGTCCCTTTCCCGGCTCGTCGCGCGTCGTTTCCGAGGCCTCGAGAATGCCGGGATGAACAGCCTCGAGCGGCACGAAAATCTGCGGTTTGCTCCCGCCTTCCTCGAGCTTCAAGGCGTTGAGCGTGCTGGCGATTTCTGCGTCGTCGAAAAAGATATGCACGCGCCCTTCAACGGGGCTCACTCTGGCGGTCGTGGTCATGTCGGCCGGCACTTGCGCCTCCCTTTGCATGAGGTTCATCCAACCATGTTAACGCATGAGCAAAATCTCCGTTCACCTAACCTTGACTCAGCCGTCAGGCCATCCCTATATCCCGGTCACCTTGCTAGCACTCACACAACCCGAGTGCTAACAGGCCCGAAATTGCATTCAGAAATGATGCCTAGAGGAGCAAATCATGGGCTTCCGTCCCCTGCATGACCGTGTTGTCGTCCGTCGCGTCGACAGTGAAGAAAAGACCAAGGGCGGGATCATCATCCCCGACACCGCCAAGGAAAAGCCCTCCGAGGGCATCATCGTTTCCGTCGGCCCCGGCGCCCGTGACGAAAACGGCAAGATCAACGCCCTTGACGTCAAGGCCGGCGATCGCGTGCTCTTCGGCAAGTGGAGCGGCACCGAGGTCAAGCTCAATGGCGAAGACCTGATCATCATGAAGGAAAGCGACATCATGGGTATCGTCGAAGCCTAAAAGCTTCGCCTATCCAGTCGTTTAACCCATTCTAAGGAGCGCCTCACATGGCTGCTAAAGAAGTAAAGTTCTCGACCGACGCCCGCGAAAAGATGCTGCGCGGCGTCAACATCCTCGCCAATGCGGTGAAGGTTACCCTCGGCCCGAAGGGTCGTAACGTCGTCATCGAAAAGTCCTTTGGCGCCCCGCGCATCACCAAGGACGGCGTCTCGGTTGCCAAGGAAATCGAACTCGAAGACAAGTTCGAAAACCTCGGCGCGCAGCTCCTGCGCTCGGTCGCTTCCAAGACCAACGACGTTGCCGGTGACGGCACCACCACCGCCACCGTTCTCGGCCAGGCTATCGTTGTCGAAGGCGTCAAGGCTGTTGCCGCCGGCTTCAACCCGATGGATCTGAAGCGCGGTATCGACCTCGCCGTTGCTGAAGTTGTCGCTTCGCTCCAGGCTTCGTCGAAGAAGATCACCTCGTCCTCCGAAGTTGCTCAGGTCGGCACCATTTCGGCCAACGGCGAAACTTCGATCGGCGACATGATCGCCGAAGCCATGCAGAAGGTCGGCAACGAGGGTGTCATCACCGTCGAAGAAGCCAAGACCGCTGGGACCGAACTCGATGTCGTTGAAGGCATGCAGTTCGACCGTGGCTACCTCTCGCCCTACTTCGTTACCAATGCTGAAAAGATGACCGCCGTCCTCGAGGACCCGATCATCCTGCTGCACGAAAAGAAGCTCGCGAATCTCCAGGCCATCCTGCCGATCCTCGAAGCTGTCGTTCAGTCCCAGCGCCCGCTGCTGATCATTGCCGAAGACATCGAAGGTGAGGCTCTCGCGACCCTCGTCGTCAACCGTCTGCGTGGCGGCCTCAAGGTTGCTGCCGTCAAGGCTCCTGGCTTCGGCGACCGCCGCAAGGCCATGCTCGAAGACATCGCCATCCTGACCGGTGGCCAGGTGATCTCCGAAGATCTCGGCATCAAGCTCGAGAACGTGACCCTCGACATGCTCGGCACTGCCAAGCGCGTTGAAATCACCAAGGAAAACACCACGATCGTTGATGGTGCCGGCGCTGCCGACGACATCCAGGGCCGCGTTGGCCAGATCAAGGCGCAGATCGAGGAAACCACCTCGGACTACGACCGCGAGAAGCTGCAGGAACGTCTTGCCAAGCTCGCCGGTGGCGTTGCCGTGATCAAGGTCGGTGGTTCGACCGAAGTGGAAGTCAAGGAACGCAAGGATCGCGTCGATGACGCTCTGAACGCGACCCGCGCTGCCGTTGAAGAAGGCATCGTGCCGGGTGGTGGCGTTGCCCTGCTCCGCGCTTCGGCCGCTCTCACCGTCAAGGGCATCAATGCCGACCAGGAAGCTGGTATCGCCATCGTTCGCCGCGCTCTCCAGGCTCCGGTTCGCACCATTGCCAACAATGCCGGCGCCGAAGGCTCCGTCGTTGTCGACAAGATCCTCGAAAACTCGGCTGCTTCGTTCGGCTACAACGCTGCCACCGGCGAATACGGTGACCTCGTTGCACTCGGCGTTATCGATCCGGTCAAGGTCGTCCGTCACGCTCTGCAGGACGCAGCTTCGGTTGCTTCGCTCCTGATCACGACGGAAGCTACGATCGTTGAAGCCCCCAAGGCTGAAGCTCCGGCAATGCCGGGCGCTGGCGGCATGGGCGGTATGGGCGGTATGGACTTCTAAAAAGTCCAACCAAAGACTTCGAAGCTCGTTTCTTCCCAGTCACGAACTTCGTGGAAAGGCGCTGTGGCAACACAGCGCCTTTTTTCGTTGCCTTGTAGCGGCTACAGTGCGGAAACACATTTTTTGAGGCCAGCATGAGAACGCCACGACGCGGCAGCGCCCTTGATCAGGCAGAAGCCGCCTTCAAGAGCGCAACCACCAAGCCCGAAATTGTATCCGGTCCAAAGGCGACCACGCCTCCGGAGGGCAAGGAGCTAGTGTCACTGCGGCTCGATCGCGCTGTGGTGGAGCATTTCCAGGATGATGGTCCGGGCTGGCAGGAGCGCATCAACGACGCCCTGCGCAAGGCCGCAGGGCTCGGTTAGCTAGGGCCAGAGGATAAGCTTGACCGCCATGGCGATGGACACCACCACGACCAGAGGGCGGATCAATTTGGCGCCGAAGCGAATACCGGCATGGGCGCCGAAATAGCCGCCGATGACCTGCCCCACGGCCATGCACATCACGGCCGGCCAGACGACGTCGCCACTCGGAATGAAAATGGTCAGCGCTGCCAGGTTCGACGTCAGATTGAGGAGCTTGGTATTGCCCGCGGCCCGGGTGACGCCGAGGCCAAAGAGCAGCACGAAACCGATGGTGAAAAACGAGCCCGTGCCCGGGCCAAAGATGCCGTCATAGAACCCAATGACGAAACCGAGCAGCGGCACCCATTTGGGGAATGCGAGGCGCGAGGTGCGGTTCGCATCCGACAGATTGGGCGCGAACAGAAAGTAGAGCGCCACCCCGATCAGGGCGATAGGCACGGCCAGATTGAGGAAGCTCGTGTCGATCTGTTTGACAGTCAGCGCGCCGATCATGCTGCCGGCATAGGTCACCGCGATGGACGGGACCAGCGCCTTGAGCGACACAAAACCCTTTCGCCAATAGGTGTAGGTCGCCATGGCGGTGCCGATGACCGACTGCATCTTGTTGGTGGCGAGCGCCGCGATCGGCGGCAGGCCGGCGGAAAGCAGCGCGGGCACGGTCAGCATGCCACCGCCACCGGCCACGGCATCAACAAAACCGGCCAGGAGGCCAACGCCCCCTAGGGCAACAAGGGTCAGTGGGTCGAGCATTTCAGATCAGGCTACAAGGGTTCAGCGGCGAGCTGGGTGAGGAGTGAATTGAGCTTGCGCTTCTTGTCTTCCGGCCAATCGGCCGTGCGAGAAACGATGAGATTGGCTTCGCTCTTGAGCATCACGCCATCCTCCAGCACCCGCAGCCCATTGGCAGCCAGCGTCGAGCCGGTCGAGGTGATGTCGACCACGATATCGGCCACGCCCGAGGCTGGCGCCGCTTCCGTGGCGCCAAGGCTTTCGACGATGCGGTATTCGGCAATGCCGGCACGGGCGAAATGCTGGCGCGTGATGGTGATGTATTTCGTCGCGATGCGCAGCCAGCGCTTGTGGCGGCTGCGGAAATCGGAGGCAACGTCGGCAAGGTCATGCAGATGGGTGACGTCGATCCAGGCTTCAGGCACGGCGATAACCACATCGGCATGGCCGAATTCGAGCGCGCGGGCGAAATGCACCGCTTCCGGGCCGGTTTCGCTGGTCTCGTGGATCAGATCGCGGCCGGTGACGCCAATATCGATATTGCCGCGGATTAGTTCGCGGGCGATTTCGGAGGCCGGGAAGAAGCGTACCGTGACGTCGGGCTCACCTTCCATGACGCCGAGATAGGAGCGCGCGCCGCCGGGGCGGGAAATGGTGAGGCCACGCGCGGCAAACCATTCGCGCGTCAGTTCTTCAAGGCGCCCCTTGGAGGGCACGGCGAGAGTGATGCCAGTCATACGTTTATACCCCGCATGAACTGCTCCGAAAACCGGAAACCACTATTCGGGTTCATGCCGAAACCTCCGCTTCCAGGCGATCGACCCAGAGCGCACAGCCCGAGGCGGCGATGGGGGCCGTGGCGCCGAGGCGCTCCAGCAGGCGATCATATTGTCCGCCCGAGGCCAGCACTTCACCCTTGCGGCCGGTCATTTCGAAGACGATGCCGGTGTAATAATCGAGGCGCGGGGAGAAGCCGGCGTCAAAGCTCACCTGGGCCTCGCCAAACTTGTCGAGGTGCCGGCGAATGGCGCGGATCGGCGCGCCGAGCATGAGCTTGTGGTTCTCTGCCAGGGCTTCAATCTGGCGCAGCGCCGACAGGACGTCACCGGAAATGGCGAGATAGTCGCGCAGCAGTTTCAGCGTCTGGGCCGGAACGTGGGCGGCGTCGAGCGCCTGCTGCTCGAGATAGCGGTCCGCGATCTCCTCGGGCGTGCGCCCCTCAGAAAGGCTTAGGCCGGTCGACACCATGCGGGCAGTGACATCCTCGATCAGCACATCGCGCGCGGGCTGTTCCTGCCGGGGCGCGCTGGGCGCAGCTTCGAGGCGATTGAGCAGGCGCTCCATGGCTTCGGTGTGGCCAAAGCGGTGCCGGATGCGCGGGCGCCAGGCAGCGGGCATGTCGGCCTGCACCAGCAGCGCTTCAAAAAGACCAACACCGCCGAGACGGATGCGGGCGGGCAGGCCGTAGATCGAGAGAGCGGCGCGGGCGAAGGTGAAAACCTGGTCGAGGGCGACCTCGCCGTCGGGCTGGGCCAGGAGCTCGATGCCGGCCTGATCGAACTCGGCGGGGCCGTTTTCGCGCTGGCGGAAGATGGGGCCAAGATAGGTGAAAGCCGCCGGCTGCCGGGTGCCATCAGCGATATAGTCACGCACGATGGGCAGGGTGAATTCGGGCCTGAGGCAGTGCTCGGCGCCGGTCAGGTCGCTGGTCAACAGCAGCCGGCGGCCAAATTCCTCGCCTGCCAGATCGAAATAAGGATCGGCCGGCAGCAGGAGTGGCGGGGTGGCGCGGCATCCGCCCTGGGCTTCTACAAGGGCTTCGAGCTGGGCCCGTCGCATCGCGGCGTTAGTCATGGCTCTTGCCCCTGCCGAAAAAGCATCACTGCTCGCTCAAGAGTTTCTGGATGGCGGATACCAGGTCTTCGCGCTTGACCTCGAACTGGCCCGGGCGCGCGGCCTTCCATTCGGCATTGTCCCTAATGCCTTCGGCAGCCTGCTTGCCGGCAACCAGATCCTTGATCTGCAAAATGCCCTGCTCGCGCTCCTGGCTGCCTTCGATGACGACGGCCGGCGCGTTGCGCTTGTCAGCGTAAGAGACCTGCTTGCCAAAGTTCTTGGTCGAGCCAAGGAACATTTCGGCGCGAATGCCGGCCTTGCGCAGCTCGGAGACCATGGCCTGGTAGCGGGCGGTCTGGTCCTTGTCCATGACCAGCACAACGACCGGACCAACTGGCTCTTTCGAGCCGAGATTGCCGGTTAGCTTCAGCGCATTGGCAAGGCGCGAAACGCCGATGGAAAAGCCGGTGGCCGGAACCGGCTCACGGCGGAAACGGGAGACGAGACCGTCATACCGGCCACCGCCACCAACCGAACCGAAGACGACGTCCTGGCCCTTTTCGTTCTGGACCTTGAAGGTCAGTTCGATCTCGAAGACGGGGCCAGTATAATATTCGAGGCCACGAACGACGGACGGGTCGATCTTGATCTTGTCGGCGCCGTAACCGGCGGCATCGAACAGGGTCTGCATGGTATTGAGTTCGGCCACGCCTTCATTGTCCGCGGGCGGCTTGCCGGCGACATAATCGAGCACCACGGCGGCCTGGGCGTCGGTGAGACCTGCACCCTTGGTGAAGTCGCCGCTCTCATCCTTGCGACCGGCGCCGAGCAGCAGCTTGACGCCTTCGGGGCCGAATTTGTCGAGCTTGTCGACGGCGCGGAGCACGGTCAGCTTCTGCTCGTCCGACGTCACGCCGGCAGCTTCGAGCACACCGTCGAGCACCTTGCGATTGTTGACGCGGACCACGTACTTGCCGCTAAGGCCGAGAGCGTCCATGACGTCGGCCATCATCATGCACATCTCGGCGTCGGCTTCCGCGCCGGGCGCGCCGACGGTGTCGGCGTCAAACTGCATGAACTGGCGGAAACGGCCGGGGCCCGGCTTTTCGTTGCGGAACACATAGCCCTGCCGATACGAGCGATAGGGCTTTGGCAGCGTCTCGAAATTCTCGGCAAAGTAGCGGGCGAGCGGCGCGGTGAGATCGTAGCGCAGGCTCATCCACTGCTCATCGTCGTCCTGCAGCGAGAACACGCCGGCATTGGGCCGGTCGGTGTCGGGCAGGAACTTGCCGAGCGTTTCGGTATATTCGAACAGAGGCGTTTCCACCGGGTCGAAACCATAGCGCTCGTAGACCTTACGGATGGTCTCGATCATCTGGCCGACCGCGGCGATATCGCCGGGCGTGCGGTCTTCAAATCCGCGCGGCAGGCGGGGGGCGATCAGCTTGGTCTTTTCGGTCATCGGAATAACTCTGGGAGGCGGGCGCAGGCTGAGAATTGTGCGCGGACAAGCGCGCAAAATCCTTTCCCCCTTCGGGGTCCCTGCTCTAGCCCATCGGTTTTGGTGAGACAACAGTTTGGCTATGGATTGGTGCGAGTGTCGGCGGCCGGGGGTGCCCGGCCGCCAAATGCTCTCAAGTCACGCTCCGCCTTTTCCGATGGGGGATCAGAGAGGCCGTAGGAAGAGTGTGCCACTGCACGGGTTCTGCAACCGGGGGCAGGCCGACGTCTTCCCGCAGGTAGGCGGGGAGTTCGGACGGCACGCCCGGGCGGTTCCACCAGGCGGCAAGTGCTGCGGCAAGGACCGGCAGCAGGCCACGCTGGTGTACGGCGTCGGCGATGGAGAATTCGAGGCGCAGCACGACGCTGCGTTCGGAGAGAACGTTGGAAGACATTTGTGCATCCGGCAGGGCGCAACCCAGCCGGCCTCATTGGTTAAGGTCAGGACGACGAGCGGGAATACGGACGCGAAGCGACGCGGATTCTGCGCTCAGGTTTGGGTTGGTTTATCCGCGGGCAGGAAGCCCGAGAGGTTTACTTGGAGGTCAAGGCGAATTCGGACTTAAGCCGAATGTCGAATTACACCAGCAAGATGATGCCAAGTACCCGAGTGGCGGAACGTTACAATTTTCATAGAAACGCCTCCCTCAGTAGGCAAATGCGGACGCTCGCTTCTAGATCGCAAAGTCGTGAGCGGCAAGGATAAATTGGGACAGTCTGTCGCAGGCGCCTACTCCTGTTGCCGTGCAGCAACAGGGCGCGCGATCTTAACCCGCCGTTAGCCCTCCCGGCTGGCGTTGCCTTAACCATGCCAATTGACCTCTCCTTGGGGCTTGCAAGGCACAATTCTCCCAGTGTCACAGGGGGCTTGTGGATCATGGTTGGGACGATGCGGTTACTGGGTCTGGGACTGGCGATTGCGACGATGTCGCTGACCCAGGTGGTTCCGAGCTTTGCCGAGGCTAGGTTCCAGCAAGGCTGGCGCTTTGCGCCGCCGCCGGGCATCACCATTACCAGCCAGCGTCCGCGCCATGCTCTGGCCCTCCAGGCCAATGCGCAGGTTGCGCCGACCTACCTGCGCCAGGTCGTCCCCTACCCCACCAATGAGCGGTCCGGGACGATCGTTGTCGATACCTCATCCCACTTCCTCTATTTCGTTCTGGGTGACGGTCGCGCTCTGCGGTACGGGATCGGCGTCGCCCGCAATGGCTTTGAATGGAGCGGTACGCACCGCGTCTCGCGCAAGGCCGAATGGCCGAGCTGGACGCCGCCGGCTGAAATGCGCAAGCGCCAGCCGGGCCTACCAGCGCATATGGAAGGCGGCCCGAACAATCCGCTGGGCGCGCGCGCCCTCTATCTCGGCTCGACGCTTTATCGCATCCACGGCACCAATGAGCCCTGGAGCATCGGCCAGAACGTCTCGTCAGGCTGCATTCGCATGGTCAACGAAGATGTGATCGACCTCTACGGTCGTGTGCAATTGAACACAAAAGTGGTGGTCCTTTAGCAAGGATTTAACGTCAAAACTCAGCACCCGGACCAGGGAGCCGTCACGTGGCGTCAAAACACTTTTCTCGCTCGCCGTTTCGTCGCTTTGTTGGTGACGAACGCGGCGCCTTCGCCGTCATGTTCGGCGTTATGGCGGTCGTCCTTATCGCCCTGGGCGGCGCCGTCGTCGACTATGTTTCGCTCGAACAGGGCCGCAACCGCGCGCAGCTGGCGCTTGATGCCGCGGCACTCGCCCTGCAGCCACAGGTATTCGAGAAGAATTTTGACCCGGCCGCAGTGCAAAAACTCGCTCAGGCTTTCGTCACGGAGCGCGTCGCCAACAGCGAGATCGTCACAGAGATTCTGACGACCCGTGGAAGCGAAGAAACGGGCTCGCTCTATTTCGAAGCGCACATCACTGTTCCGACGATTTTCGTATCCCTCGTCGGCGTTCACCACCTCAACGCCACCATCGAGTCCGAAGCAACGCGCAAAAAGTTGGAACTCGAAGTGGTCATGGTGCTCGACAATTCGGGCTCGATGAAAAACGAGAGCCGCATGACGAGCCTCGTCGATGCCGCGAAATGCGCCACGAATATCCTGATGTATTCAGAGGTTCAGAGCGCGCCGAACAACGCCAATACCTGCATTCCCACGGCAACTGCCGAGCGGGTGGAAAACGTGCGTGTGGCCATTGTCCCGTTCACGATGTTCGTCAATGTGGGCCCCGAAAACGCCAATGCCTCCTGGATCGACAAGACCGGCGCATCGGCTATCCATTTCGACAATTTCGACAATGACGACGACGAAGACCGGCTGGTCCTTTCGTCCGGCGCGCACAAGTTTCCGACACGTCAGCAGCTTTTCGCGGCAACCGGCGAGGCCTGGCGCGGCTGCGTGGATGCTCGGCCGCACATCAAATCCGGCACCCTCCCGTCGCAATATCTCGATACTGACGATACGACACCCACCATTGCCAATGGCAACACGCTGTTTGTGCCCCAGTTCTCGCCCGATCTGGCCTACAACACGGGCGGCAACAACTACATTACCAGCCCAACCATCATCAACTCGACCTACCTCGACAAGCTGGCTGTCAACGGCAAGACCAATTGGTCAGCCGCCGTTCGAGACAGCCCGGCAGTGTGCGACCGCCCCGCACAGGGCACGACAAAGTGCTCGATTACCGAGGAACGGACCCGAACGAACTCGAACGCCGCATGGGGCAACCCCTACCTGAAGAAGGGAACGCCGGCCGGCCCGACCGATTTTGTCAGCAGTGCGCTCTATTCCAACGCGCTCTATGGCAAGCAGCCCCCCAGTTGCGCTTGCCGCAACCCCACTTACACGACCAATTGGGCGGGCACGGGCAACACCCAGACTCGCGACGGCTGGTGCGACAGCTTCGTACCGTTGGGGCTATCGACGCGCACCCTGCAGGAGAGAATCTGCAAATACTACGGCGCGATCGGCGCGCAGGGGTTCTCCAACGGACCCAACGCAGACTGCACACGCACCCCAATTCTGCCGCTGACCAGCGATCCCGCAAAGGTCATCGACACTATCGACGCCATGATTGCCGAAGGCGGCACCAATATCCACGAAGGGACTGCCTGGGGCTTCCGCGTCCTCACACCTGGCGAACCTTTCCCCCAGGCCGGCGCGAGCGACAACAAATCCCTGCGCAAGGTCATGATCATCATGACTGACGGCGAGAACACGGACTACAACCTGTCAAACTATTGCAACGACGCCATGCGCGCGCTTAACGGCAAGTGCTTCAACACGGCCTATGGCTTCTCTTACAACTCCAACAATACCAGCACCACATCGACCAGTGGCGGAAACATTCCTCGGCTCGGTTCGATAAACTCGACCAATGCGGACCTGGTAAAGGAGATGAACCAGCGCACGAGCGACACCTGTGCCAACGCCAAGGACACGGGGATTGAAGTTTATACGATCGGGCTTGCGACGAACAAGGTCGAGCAAAGCACGCCAGCGGTCGTTCAGGCTATGCTGACCGGTTGTGCGTCTACGGCAAGCAAGGCGTACTTCCCCAACCAGTCGAGCGAACTCAAGCGAGTGTTTGAATCGATCGCCAATGAACTATCGGCGCTTCGCCTGGCCCGCTAGGGCCGGGTGAACGCTGAAATAGCGGAACGATATCGGTGCGCTGAAGACGTTATTTTTAGGGGGAGTGGTACCGCCTCCCCGGATCGAACGGGGGACCTCTAGATCCACAATCTAGCGCTCTAACCAACTGAGCTAAGGCGGCTCGGTGCGGCCGACGCAAAGGCGCCCTGCCGAAACCGGGCGGAACATAGGTCGAGTTCGCCGGAATGACAAGCACCGATTTTCACCCTGTGGACAGACGCCTTATGACGCCCTCACAACCAATTGCGACAAGCCCCGTGACCATTCCTTAGGACCTCGCATTTAACCATGGCGACGATTGGATGGGCGGGATGCGTACCGCAGGCTGGATTCGTTCACGGCGGCACGATAATGAAGAACACTTAAAGAACTCTCGAAAATTGTGCCGATCTGGCACAATCGGAAATGGCCTCAAACGCTGTCTATGAATGCCGAGTGGACCACATCGCCGAACGCCCGCCGGGTGCTGCAGCATGCTCAGGATGCGCGGCCTGCCTGGTTGTGGTCGCAAGACGGCCAGCGCCTGATCTGGTCGAATCCGGCTGCCGCCCTGTTCCTTGCCAAGATCAAGAAGAGCGGGCTCAAGCTGGCGCCGCTTGCCGTGCCGCTCAAGGGCCAGGTCGCCCGGACCATTCGCCTGGGTTCGGCGGGCCGCACGAGTCTTGCGCGTATTCAGTTCAATGCCGGCGACAAGCCCGCTTCGGCCACCTGCGCCACGACGCCTTTGGTGCTCGACGGCGAAGAAACAGCCCTGCTCATCGTTTCCGTCGATCCGATCGACGCCGAAATTCGTGCAGCCTTTGATATCCGCCACGGCGGCGTTGAGGAAAACACCCTTCCGCCTCCGCCGCAGGACGAAGTTGCGGCCGAACCTGAACCTCTTGTGCCTCCCGATGAAGACGACGAGGTCGCCGAGGCCGACGCGCTGGAAGAAACCACCGAGGTGCTGACGGAAGCGCCCGTCGAGCCCCCCGTCGCCGAAGAGGTTGAGTCGGAAGGCGAGCAAGAAGACGAAATCCCGGGAGCGGCACCGACTGCTATCGAGCATGACGAGGCCTATTCGACCGAGCTGCACAATTGGCAGGATGCCGATCCAGAGACGGTCTATGCGAGCCCGTCAGAGCCCCTGCGCTTCCATGACGATCCCGAAGCGGCCGACGAAGACGACGGTATCGAAGAGCCGGTTGCCGCAGCCTCCGAGCCCGAAACGGCAGAGGAAGAACGCCCGTTGTTCCGGAGTCTCAGCGCCTTGGTTGATCGGCTTGCCGCCGACGAAGACCTCTATACGCCGCTGAATGAGGCTGACGACACCGCGCCGCAGTCACCCGAACCGCCCGAGCCCACCGAACCTGAAGAGCCGGTGGATGAAGGCGCGCCGACGCTGTTCAAGATCACCGGCCGCGGTTTCCGCTCCAATGCCGCGCCCGAGGCGTCTGCACCGGTTGAAAGCAACGCGCTTTTTGCCGCCGGCATTCCCGACATCGAAGCACCCGAAGTGGCGCATGATCTCGTGGAACGCGTGTCGCGCTATAATTTCGACGAGCTCTCGCGCATTCTCAATGACCGCGTCGGCCTGGGCGAGCGTTCCGGCCCGAGCACGGCAATCGCCGGCGTGCCGGCGAAGGACGCCGCACCCGAGCCGGGCAACGGATCGCTGGTCAATCTCGGCGGCGAGACGCTGGTGCTCAATCGCCTGCCGCTCGGCATTCTGGTGTTCCGCGACCAGCAGATTCTCTTCGCCAACCGTGCCATCACCGAAATGGTCGGCTACGAATCCGTCGAATCGCTGCGTCAGGCGGGCCTGACGGCCGTGTTCCCGGTCAGCGCCGAGGAAAATGGCGCGGGCCCCGTTAATCACCTGATGCAGCGCGACGGCACGCTGGTGCCGGTGACCGCGCGCCTGCAATCGACATCGTGGCAGGGTCGCCCTGCCCTCATGCTTTCGGCCAGCACGACCGAAGTGCGCACCGGCCATGAAGACGCTGTGCGCGCCTTTGCGCAGGCTTTTGCCGAACTGCGCGGCGATGGTTTTATCGAACTGAGCCGCACCGGCGTCGTGCGCCATGCCGACGCGCTGGCGACAACGGCCCTCGGCGATGGCAGCATCATTCTGGGCAAGCCGCTCTCGGCGCTGATCGGCGCCGACGAAGGTTTTGCGCTGCGTGGATTCCTCGATCGACCTGGCCGCTTTGCCGAAACCGAACGCCCCTCGATCGTGCTGCAATCGCTCAACAGCAAATCCGAGATCGTGCTGTTCGCGCAGGGTCAGGCCGGCATTGTCAGCGGCTATTTCGCCTTCGTCCGCCAGCGCATCATCACCCCGCGGCGCGCGATTTCCGGTCCTGAAGCCGATCCGGCGCTGCTGGCCCGCATCAGCCGGGGCGTGCGGCGCCCGCTCAATACGATCATCGGCTTTGCCGAGCTGCTGCGCAGCAAGGCTTTTGGTGACCTCGGCGACGAGCGCTACGAGACCTATGCCGAGGATATCGCGGCAGCAGGCAGCGACATTGCCGCCCTTGTCGATGAACTCGAAGACTATGCGCGGCTGCGTGAAGGCAAATATCTGCCCGAACGGGCAAGCCTTGACCTGACGGAACTGCTCGAAACCTGCGTGCTGCGCATCCGCAACCAGGCCAATACCGGGCGGATCATCGTCCGCAACGCCATTTCCGAGACCCTGCCACGGGTGACGGTCGACCGCGCCTCGCTCGCCCAGGCCGTGCTCAACCTTCTGGCCAGCGCCATCGACCAGAGCCCGATCGGCAGCACGGTGGTCATTTCCGCCCAGCTGCTCGACGATGGCGGAATTGCCATCCATGTGCGCGACAGCTCCAATCATGCCGTGGACATGGCCGAGCGCTTCGTGGTTTTCCGCGATGGTGTCAGCAAGACCGGGCAGGCATTGGCGCCGGTCCGTTCGAGCGTTGGCCTTGCGCTCACGCGCTCGCTGCTGGCGGTCAATACGGTGTCGCTCTCGGTGGACCCGGCCGGCGAAAGCGGGCTTTTGTTCACCCTGCGCATCCCCGCCGATCTCGTTGAAAACCTGCCCGGCGCCTAGGGCTGGGTTAAACTTCCAAATGCAGCTGCCTTAGGCAAAAAGTTTAACCGCCAATGCGGGTGCGCCCGCAAGCAAGTTTGCCTATACCTAGCGCGAGGCGCGGAACCGCGCCGACCTCTGGGAGACAAATATGAGAGTGACCAAATCCCTCGCGCTGGCCAGTGCCGGTTTGCTGTTGGCCACCAGCCTGGCAGTCGCGCAACCCACTGAAATTCGTGTGGGTGCACCGCTGGAGCCCCCCACGCTCGACCCGACTGCGGGCGCGGCCGAGTCGATTGACGTGGTCGTCTATCAGAATGTCTTCGAGGGTCTCACCCGCATCGATCAGAACGGGGCGGTGCAGCCCGGCCTCGCATCGGAATGGACCGTCAGCGACGACGCCCTGACCTATCGCTTCAAGCTGCACGACGGCGTCACTTTCCACGACGGCACGAGCTTTGACGCTGAAGACGTGAAATTCACCTTCGAACGCATTCTGGCCGACGACAGCGTCAATGCACAGAAAGCGCTTTACCAGGCGATTTCGGCCGTCAACGTCATCGACCCGCTGACGGTGGAAATCACCCTGTCGCGGCCGGACGGCCTCTTCCTCTTCAATATCGGTCGCGGCGACGCCGTGATCGTGGCGCCGGAAAGCGCCGACAATAATGCCACCGACCCGATCGGTACCGGCCCCTTCGCCTTTGTGCAGTGGGATCGCGGCAGCCGCGTCGTTCTCGAACAGTACGGCCCCTATTGGGGCGAAAAGCCGGCCCTGACCAAGGCGACCTTCGTCTTCATCAGCGATACGGCCACGATGACCAATGCGCTGCTCGCCGGCGACGTCGACGGCACCTACAATTTTGCCGCCGAGGCGCTGCCCGTCTTTGACGGCAATCCGAAGTTCAAGATTCTCGTAGGCACCACCGAAGGTGAGACGATCCTCTCGACCAACAACAAGCGGGCGCCGTTCGACAAGCTCGAAGTGCGCCAGGCCATGGCCCATGCGATCAATCGCGAGGAGATCATCGAGGGAGCGACCTATGGTTATGGCGTGCCGATCGGCTCGCACTTCGCCCCGCACCACCCCTATTACATCGACCTCACCAATACCTATCCCTTCGATCCCGAAAAGGCCAAGGCGCTGCTGGCCGATGCCGGTTTTCCGAATGGTTTTTCGGCAACGCTGAAGCTACCGCCGGTCGCCTATGCGCGGGTCTCCGGCCAGATCATCGCCAGCGAATTCGCCAAGGTCGGCATCAAGCTCGAGCTGATCAACATGGAATGGGCGCAGTGGCTGGAAGACGTCTTCGCCAACAAGGATTTCGACCTGACCATCATCAGCCATGTGGAGCCGTTCGACATTGGCATCTATGCCAATCCCGACTACTACTTCGGCTACAACAATCCTGAAGTGCAGGCCCTCAACGAGACGCTCAATGCCACGACCGACGAGGCCAAGCGCAAGGAGCTGGCGCAGGAAATGCAGACCATCATCGCCAAGGATGCCGTCAACGGCTTCCTGTTCGAGCTTGCCCAGACCGGCGTCTGGAACGCCAAGCTCGAAGGCATGTGGCCGAACGCGCCCGTCGAAGGCGTGGTGCTGCGCGACGTCCATTGGGTTGAATAAGGCCACCTGCGCTGAAGGGCGCATGACGACGGCATGCGCCAGTGTCCCTCCCTCCCCCGCGCGGGGAGGGAATGAGGGTGGGGGTATCTCGTGACCCTCTACCTCCTCCGTCGCATCTTCGGCTTCTTCGTTACCCTCTTCATTGCGGCAGCCGTCATCTTCATCCTGCTTGACCTGCTGCCCGGCGATCCCGCGCGCTTCATTCTCGGCATCAATGCGACGCCCGAGGCTGTTGCCGCGCTGCGCCTGCAGATGGGTCTCGACGATCCCGCCCTTTTGCGTTTCAGCAACTGGATTTTCGGCATGCTGCGCGGCGATTTCGGCGTATCGCAGACGCAGAAGCTGCCGGTCGCCGGACTCATGGTGGAGCGCATGTCGGTCACGCTGCCCCTAACCGTATTTGCGATGGTCATTTCGGTCGCCGTCGGCCTGCCGCTCGGCATTCTGGCGGCGCGACATCGCGGCAAGCCAATCGACACCGCGCTCATGGTGCTGGCGCAGACCGGCGTCGCGGTGCCCAATTTCTGGTTCGGCATGCTGTTGACGCTCCTTTTCGCCGTGACCCTTCATTGGCTACCACCGGGCGGCTTTACCCCGTGGAACGAAGATTTCTGGGCGGCCTCGCGTGGCCTCGTGCTGCCGAGCCTGGCTCTGGCACTGCCCCAGGCAGCCATCCTCGCCCGCGTCATGCGTACGGCGCTTGTCGATGTTTCTACGCAGGATTTCATCCGTACCGCCCGCGCCAAAGGCATGACCTTTGGCGAAGCCATGTGGCGCCACGGCGTGCGCAACGCGCTGTTGCCGGTGCTGACCATTTTGGGGCTGCAATTCGCCTTCCTCATCGCCGGCACGATCATCGTCGAAAACGTCTTCTACCTGCCCGGCCTCGGCAAACTGATCTACACCGCCATTCTAGAGCGCGACCTGGTTCTCGTGCGCAGCGGCACGATCATTCTGGTGCTGGTGGTCAGCTTCACCATGCTTGTGGTTGACCTCGCCTATGGCTTTGTCGATCCCCGACTGCGGGAGCGTCGCGCATGAACTGGACGACGCTCCGCCGGCATCCTCGCCTCGTCATCGGCCTTGCGGCAACGCTCATCTTCGCGGCCATGGGCCTTCTGTCTCTGATCTGGACACCCTACCCGATCACCGACATTGCCATAGCCCGGCGCTTTGCAACGCCTGGTGCGGAGCACTTGCTCGGGGCGGACCAGCTCGGGCGCGACATGCTCTCGCTGATCATGTCAGGCACGCTGACCAGTTTCACGGTTGCCGTCATGGCGATCATCATAGGCGTCGGCATCGGCGTGCCGCTCGGTCTTGCCGCGGCCATCTATGGGGGGCCGGTGGAATGGGTCGTGCTGCGTTTTTCCGATCTCGCCTTTGCCTTCCCTTCCGTCGTCATCGCCATTCTCATCGCCACGCTGATGGGACCTGGCGCGGGCAATGCGGTCATCGCCATCGGCATTTTTAATGTGCCGGTTTTCGCCCAGGTCGCGCGTGGCGGCGCATTGGCCATTTCGACGCTGGATTTTGTCGCTGCGGCGCGGCTGGCGGGGCTTAGCCGGCCGATGATCGCACTTCGGCACCTCCTCCCCAACATTGCGAGCCTCATCATCGTACAGGGTACGATCCAGCTTTCCCTCGGCATTCTGGCCGAGGCCGGCCTGTCCTATATCGGGCTCGGCACCCAGCCGCCGGCAACAAGCCTGGGACTGATGCTGCGCGACGCGCAAAGCCTGTTCCTGATCCACCCCTGGCTCAGCCTCGCGCCGGGCCTCGCCATCGTCGTGATCGTCATCGCCCTCAACATCGCCGGAGACGGACTGCGCGACGCGCTCGACCCACGCCTTAAACGCCAGGGGCTGACCAATGTCGCTGGTTGAGATCGACAAGCTGTCCATTGGCTTTGACGGGCGACCTGCTGTGTCGAACCTGACGCTCGGTATCGCCAGGGGGGCGCGCTTCGGCATTATCGGGGAAAGCGGCTCGGGCAAATCGCTGACCGCCCTCTCCATCGCCGGACTGCTGCCGGAAAACGCCGAGGTCTCGGGCACCATCCGCCTCGACGGCAATGCGTTGCCGGCGGACGAAAAGGCGATGGCGCGGTTGCGCGGGCAACGCATCGGCATGGTCTTTCAGGAGCCGATGACGGCGCTCAATCCGCTGATGCGGGTGGGTGAGCAGATCGGCGAAGCACTAGCCCTCACCCGCCACCAGAGCGAAACCTCCGTCGCGTCACTGCTGAGCGAAGTCGGGCTTGAGGCCCAGCACGCCCAGCGGTTTCCACATCAGCTTTCAGGCGGGCAGCGGCAGCGTGTCATGATCGCCATGGCGCTGGCCAGTGCCCCCGATCTGATGATTGCCGACGAGCCGACATCCGCCCTCGATGTCATTACCCAGCGCATGGTGCTCGATCTCATCCGCGAGATCTGCGACCGGCGGCAGATGACGCTGATCTTTATCAGTCACGATATGCGCGCCGTTGCCGCCCTTTGCGATCAGGTGGCGGTGCTGCGCGGCGGTGAACTCATCGAAAGCGGGCCCGTGGCAAAAGTGCTGGCCGAGCCAAGCGCTGCCTATACGCAAAAACTGGTGGCTGCGACGCGGATGGCCCCGCGGCAGGGTACGCCGCATGTGGCCAAAAAAAATCTGCTGGAAGTCGACCACCTGACGCGCGCCTTTGCCCATGGCGGGTTCTGGCCTTGGCGCAAGCCGCCGCTCCTCGCGGTAAACGATGTCAGTCTCAGCGTGTCGGCAGGCGAGTGCCTCGCCCTTGTCGGCCCCTCCGGCTGCGGCAAGACCACGCTGGCGCGCATGATCGTCGGCCTCGATAGCGCAACGGCCGGAGAGATGCGGTTTGAGGGGACGTCCTATCGCGGGCTCGACCTGCCGGCCGCCCGCCGGGCCGATCTCTCGCTGGTCTTCCAGGACCCCTTCGGCAGCTTCAATCCGCGCCTCACCGTGGCCCGGTCGCTGGGAGAACCCTTGCGGCTCGTACCTGGCCTCAGCCCGATAGAGCATGAGCAGCGCGTTACTGAAGCCATCGAATCGGTAGGGCTCGACCGCGCGATGCTCGCCCGCTACCCGCACGAATTTTCTGGCGGACAAAGGCAGCGCCTCGCCATCGCCCGGGCGCTGGTGACGCGACCGAGCCTGGTGGTGCTCGATGAGCCGGTTTCAGCTCTCGATGTGTCGGTGCGCGGCGATGTGCTGGATCTCCTGGCCAAGCTACAGCAACAACATGGCCTGACCTACATCATCATCAGCCACGACCTCGACATGGTCGCTGCCATGGCGGATCGGGTGCTGGTTATGGAGGCGGGAAAAATCGTGGAAGAGGGCAGGCCTGATGCCCTCTTCGCTCACCCGCAGCATCGGCTCACCAAGGCGTTGATGGCGGCCCGGCTGCCGGAGATTGCGGCCTAGTTCTGCCGGTACAGCCGATAGAGAAGCGTCGCCATGATGGCGAGGTTTTCCGGCATTTCGGCCATGGCGGTATCGTACTCGGCCCATTCGTCGTCGCCGGCCGTGTCATCGGGCAGAAGATCGGGCTGCAGCAGCATCAGGGCCGGAGCAAGCCGCATGGCGATGTGGCCGCGGGCGTCGTCTTCGGTATGGCGCAGCAGCGCATCCCAGGCGTCGAACCGGAAATGCATGGCCTGCTGGAAGCCGATCATCCAGGTTTCCCAGACGACTTCCTCGGTTTCGTCATCGACCTCGAACAGTGGCGCATAGTCTTCGGCAGCGAATTCGCGTTCGATCTCGGCCAGATGCCCCTGGATCAGACCTGCCAGCTCGGCAGTGGCGGCGGGGATTTCCCCGCGCTCATCGGCAAGCCAGGCGAGCGGCCACCATTCTTCGAGCGCGATGCGCTCCGGGCCGACGACAAGGCCGCAAAGGAAGCCGTCGAGCTCGGGCAATACCATCGCCTCCTCGCCTGCCTCGGCAAGCAGTTGGTCTAGCCGAAGCAGGGATTCAGGCAGGTCGGCAAATTCAGGGGCCATGGCGCTATC
>NZ_JAFKHD010000269.1 GCF_017307565.1 Devosia sp. | reverse complement strand
CGAGGCCGAGGGCGAGTTCGAAGGCGCCGGCGGCGAGGAGGCCGGTGGAGGGTATGCCGTCGAGGGCCAGCGAGAGGGCGCGGGCGGTGGCGTAGCCGAGGTAGAAGATCGCGGCGGTCCAGAGGGCAAAATTGCGCCAATGGGGCGAGATGATGCCATAGGCGAAGAAGAGGCCGATGGTTGTCAGCAAGACGCCGGGGGAGCGGAGTTCGCTGGCCAGACTCGGGGAGAGCGTTGGGTCTATGCCATAGCTGCCGTAGAAGGCCACCGGCATGCTGAGCATGCCGAGGCCGACGAAAAGCGCGGTGAGCGCTGCAATGGCGAGATAGGCTTGCGGGAGGCGGATCATCACGCGGCCTTGCGCCAGGCGCCGCGGGCGGCTGCCGCTTTGACATAGTCGGAAAAGTCACGCGGAGCGCGGCCGAGGGCGCGTTGCACGCCATCGCTGAGGCGTTCGTTGCGACCGTCGAAGACTTCGGCGCAGAGATTGGTCATGAGATCGGCGATTTCGGGACCGGCGACCGGGAGCAGGGCGGCGTGGAAGGTGGGGCCGTCGATGGGGACATAGCTGACGGGGAGACCGCTGGCATCAGCGATTTCGGCGGCAGCGTCGGCAAAAGTAAGAAGGCGGGGGCCGGTGACTTCATAGGTTTCGCCATTGTGCTTCTCATCGAGGAGCGCGGCTACGACGACTTCGGCGATGTCATCGACATCGATGAAGGGTTCGACGCGGGTGCCGGCGGGGAGGGCAATGACGCCGTCGAGAATGGACGAGTGGAAAAAGCCTTCGTCGAAATTCTGATTGAACCAGCTGGCGCGGACGATGGTGAAATCGAGGCCGCTCTGGCGGACTTTCTCCTCGGATAGTTCGGCGCCGTGTTCGCCGCGACCTGAGAGGAGGACGAGTTTTTTGAGACCGGCGGTTTTGGCTGCTTCGGCGAAGCAGCGGATGTTTTCCTGGGCTTCGGGGGCGGCGAGATCGGGGACGTAGGTGATGTAGGCGCTCTTCATGCCTTCGAGGGCTGGGGCCCAGGTTTCGGGCTTTTCCCAATCGAAGGCGGGCTCGGAGCGACGCGAAACACCGCGGTGGGGATGGCCAAGGGCCGCGAGGCGGGCGGCGACGCGGGCGCCGGTCTTGCCGGTGGCGCCGATGACGAGAACGGGGTTTTGGGTTGTCATGATGAAAATCTCCTCTTGATGACAGGGGGAGATTTCGGGGCAGCAATCGGGACTATCAATCACGAAAAATCCGCAGTAATTTGCAGATCGTCCAAACTGACGGTGTTGCCATGGATTGCTTTCAGCCTGCGCCGCTTTCCGACCCGCTGGGCGAGGTGCTGCATATGCTTCGCCTCACGGGGACGCTTTATTGCCGTGCGACCATGACGGCGCCCTGGGGCATGGATATGCCGCGACTGAGCGAGTCGATGATGTTCGTCATCGTCACCGAGGGACAGGGCATGGCCGAGGTGGATGGCGAGGAAATCGTGCTCAAGGCGGGGAGCATGCTGGTGCTGCCGCATGGGCAGGAATTTCGCCTGTTGAGTGGATCGGGTGTGGGTAGCGTGCCGCTGTTTGACCTGCCGGTCGAAAAAATCAGCGAGCGCTATGAGATCATGACGCTGGGCGGCGGCGGTGAACTGGTGCGGGCCATGGCGGGTGTGGTGCAGTTTGACCATGTGGCGGGGAAGCGCCTGCTCGATCTCCTGCCACGCAAGATTCTTATCCAGGCTTGGGACGAGACGCTGGATGCCTGGGTGCAGAGCACGCTTGGCCTGATTGCGCGCGAGGCGGCATCGCTGCGGCCGGGCGGGGAAACGGTGATGACGCGGCTGGCGGATATTCTGGTGATCCAGGCGATCCGCGAATGGCTCGATACGGCACCGGAAGCGCGGCAGGGCTGGCTGGCGGCCTTGCGCGATCCGCAGATTGGGCGTGCGCTAGCGCTGATTCATCGGCGGCCGGAGGCGGATTGGTCGCTGGCGGGGCTTGCGAAAGAGGCGGGCATGTCGCGCTCGGGTTTTGCCGCGCGGTTCACCGAACTCGTGGGGCAGCCGGCCATGACTTATCTCGCGCAATGGCGGCTGCATCTGGCGCGGCTGAAACTGGTCGATACGGGGGAGCCGGTGTCGCGGATTGCGAAAGCCAGTGGTTACCAGTCCGAGGCGGCGTTCTCGCGGGCGTTTCGGAAACTGTTTGGAGAAGCGCCGGTGACGGTGCGGCGGCTAGCGGCGTAGGCGATCGAGGGCGCCCTGTAGGATGTAGCTGGCGGCGAGCTTGTCGACGACCTCGGCGCGACGGTCGCGGCGGAGATCGGCTTCGATCATCATGCGGGTCACGGCCGAGGTGGACAGGCGTTCGTCCCAGAACGCGATCGGCAGGTCTAGCTTTTGCGCGAGATTGCGGGCAAAGGCGCGGGTCGACTGGACGCGGGGCCCCTCGGTACCGTCCATGTTGAGTGGAAGGCCGAGGATAAGAGCAACGGCATTGTTCTCGGCGACGAGTTCAATGATGCGCTCGGCGTCCTGGGTGAACTTGGTGCGCTTGATGGTTTCGAGCGGACTGGCCGAATAGCGCATGCCATCCGACACCGCGACGCCGATGGTTTTGGTGCCGAGGTCGAGGCCAAGGATTTTTCCGGTGGCGGGAATGGCTTCTAGCGGATCGGTCTCGGTCACATGGGGCTCG
>NZ_JAFKHD010000268.1 GCF_017307565.1 Devosia sp. | reverse complement strand
CTCGGCTTCCTGCGCGGCCAGCTTCGCCTCACGGCGCTTCTGCACAATCCGAACCGACAGGATTGCCAGTTCGTAAAGCGCGTACATCGGCAGGGCAAGCCCGATCTGGGAAATCGGATCTGGCGGCGTAATGAGAGCCGCAACGATCAAAATACCGACGATGGCGTAGCGACGCCCCTTCTTCAGCATCTCCACATTGACGAGATCGATCTGCGCCAGAAGCGTCAGCACAACCGGCAGCTGGAAGCAAATACCGAAGGCAAGGATAAGCGTCATGGCGAATCCGAGATACTCGGACACACGCGGCATGAGCTTGATTTCTTCCGTCTCCATGCCTGCAAAGAAGTGCAGCGCCATGGGCAGGACGGTGAAATAGACCATCAGGGCGCCGAGCACGAAGAAGACCGGCGTGGCGATCAGATACGGCACCAGGGCCTTGCGCTCGTGCTTGTAGAGCCCCGGCGCCATGAACAGATAAATCTGCGTGGCGATGAAGGGGAAACCGAGGAAGATGGCACCGAAGAAAGCCAGGTTGAGTTCGGTGAAGAACAGTTCCTGGGGCGCGGTATAGATCAGCTCGATCTTGTGCGTGGGGTCGCTGCTGTAAACGCCGCGATATGGCCCGAGAAGCACGTCGAAAATGTTCTTCGAGATGAGGAAGCAGCCGATCATCAGCACGACGATGGCAATAGCACATTTGATGAGCCGCTTGCGCAGCTCGATCAGATGTTCAAGAAGCGGCGCTTCGCTGCCGGCGAGTTCATCTTCGACTTCGGGCTTGTTCTTGTCTTCGAGCTGCGGCTGATTGGCGTCGGCCATAGTTATTTCGTTTCTGCCGGATCAGCCGGCTTCTTGCGCGGCGCCCGCGGCTTCTTTACCGGCGCGGCCGGCTCGGCAACAGCTTCGACGGCGGCGGCAGCCTTGGTGCGCGGCTTGCGCGCAGGCTTGGCGAGCAGTGCAACTTCTGCGCTCACCGCTTCCGGCGAGGCAGTCTTCTTCGCGGCTGGCTTTTTCGCAGCGGGGGCCTTGGCAACGGTTGCCTTTGCAGGAGCTGCCTTGGCCGTAGCAGGCTTCTTCGCGGCCGGCTTCTTGGCCTGCTTCGCTTCTGCCACAGGCGGAAGCTCTGTCGAGGTCACAGGCGATGTCGGCGCAGCGGCCACTGTTTTGGGCGCAACCTGGGCGGCCTTTACGGGCTCGCTGGGCTTCTCGCCCGCCTTGAAGCCATAGTCGGCGGCAAGTTCGTCATTCGTCTTCGGCGCCGCGGGCA
This sequence comes from Devosia sp., assembly GCF_017307565.1. Classification (GTDB taxonomy): domain Bacteria; phylum Pseudomonadota; class Alphaproteobacteria; order Rhizobiales; family Devosiaceae; genus Devosia. The sequence continues at coordinate 1,429 of NZ_JAFKHD010000268.1, read as the reverse complement.
TACCGGCCGCGCTGCGCAATTCGTCGACGACGCTCTCGACCTTGGGATCCGCCGGCTTGATGATGCCGCTCGGCTTGGGACCGGTCGGCGTCATCGTGTTGAATTCCTTACGAATCTCCTCAGCCGTCTTTTTCAGCGGCGAGGTGATGGAGTTGCGCAGGTTGCGCACTTCATCGAGACCGGTTGTACGGTTGATTTCACGCTGGAACTCATTGCCCATGCGGCGAATTTGGGCCGCGAACTTACCCAGCCGTCCCATGACGACGGGCAGGTCCTTGGGGCCGATGACGATCAGCGCGACAACGCCGATCACCAGCATCTCTGTCCAGCCTAGACCGAGCATAAAGAAAGTCTCCGGGCGCGGCAGCGGGCCGCAAAGTCAAGGCCGAGAAGGATCAGACGTCCTTGCGCTCGGTTTCGCGAGCGTCGACTTCAGCAGTCGTGGCGACACGTTCAACCGGCTTGTCTTCGTCGTCCTTCATGCCTTTCTGGAAGGCTTTGATGCCCGACGCGACTTCGCCCATCATGCCGGAGATCTTCCCGCGGCCGAACAGCAGAATGACAACGACGGCGACAACGAGAATGCCCCAAATGGAAGGCGCGTGCATGGTGATCTCCCTAGACTTTCAGAACGCGTTACACGCGATAGATGACCGAGAAATAGGTTCAATCGCGGGCAAACACAAGAACGTGTTGCCGTTGCCCACTCACGAAAGCGGCAACCGGCCTATTTGACTATTCTTCCTCGACCGCCGTATCGCCAAGATCATCGGGCTCCAGCGGATCTTCGTCGTCTCGGATTTCACCGTCAAAAGGCAGTGGAATCTGCAGGGAGGGCGGCAAACGCGACGAGAGGAGCCCTGCCCCCTTGAGCTCGTCGAGCCCCGGAAGGTCCGAGAGGCTCTCAAGGCCGAAATGATCGAGAAAGGCGTCGGTCGTGCCATAGGTCACAGGCCGCCCCGGCGTCCGGCGCCGGCCGCGCATGCGCACCCAGCCCGCTTCCATCAGGATATCCATGGTGCCCTTGCCCACGGCGACGCCGCGTACTTCCTCGATTTCGGCGCGGGTGGCCGGCTGATGGTAGGCAATGATCGCCAGGTTTTCGAGCGCGGCGCGCGACAGCGGCCGGGTTTCTTCTTCCTCACGGCGCAGCAGGAAGCCCAGATCCTCGGCGGTGCGGAAGGCCCAGCGCTCGCCGCGGCGGACAAGATTTACGCCGCGATTGGAATAGAGCGCGCGCAATTCTTCAATCAGCGCCGGAAGATTGGCGCCTTCACCGACATAGGGCGACATTTCGGCGAGCGAAAGCGGCTCGGCCGACGCAAAAAGCAGCGCTTCGAGAATGCGCAACTGGCGTTGGCGCACTTCCCCGTTCACACCATCCTCATCGTTCATGACGGATCACGCCTCCGGCGACGCAGTAATATGG
>NZ_JAFKHD010000267.1 GCF_017307565.1 Devosia sp. | reverse complement strand
GGCCGCCAATGGCGACATCGACATGCAGATCATGTTCCTCGACACGGTCAGCGTGCGCCCGGTCGTGGTACAGAACCAGGAAGCGGGCAACTACAAGCTGTTCGTTTCGCAGCCGGCCTTCTCGAACGCCATGCTGCTCAACATCAACCAGACCCACAAGGATCCGGTTAAGCGCGCGCTGTTCTCGAACAAGGACTTCCGCGTCGGGGTCAGCTACGCCATCAACCGTGAAGAACTCAACCAGTTGATCTATGCTGGGGTCGCCCAGCCCTATCAGGGCGCGCCACGACCCGGCAGTCAGCTCTATGATGAAGAGATGGCCACCCAGTACACCGATTTCGATCTCGAAAAGGCCAATGCGCATCTCGATGCGGCCGGCATTACCGCGCGCGACGCCCAGGGCTTCCGTCTCGACAGCGAAGGGCGCCGTGTTTCCTTCGCCGTCGAAGTGCTCACCACCGAAACCATCAAGATCGACGCGCTTGAGCGGATCAAGGCCTATCTCGCCGTCGTTGGCGTCGAACTGGTCGTGCGTCCGGGCGAGCAGTCTCTGATCTTTGCCCGCCTGCAGTCCAATGACCACGACGCGCTGGCCTGGCAGGGTGGTGGCGGCTACGACATTCTGGGTCTGCTCGACCCGAAGTGGTACCTGCCGCACGAGTTTGAATCGAGCTACGCCTCGGCCTGGGGCATCTACTACCAGAACCCCAATGATCCGGTTGCAGAAGAGCCCGTTGGTCCCGCAAAGGAACAGCAGGACCTCTACAACCAGCTCAAGGGCACGCCTGACGTCGAAAGCCAGATCGCCATCATGAAGCGCATTCTGGCGATCACCAAGGAACAGTTCTACGTCATCGGCACCAATATGGAGCCCGACAAGGTCGGTATCGTGAAGAACAACATGCACAACGTTCCGGCGTTGATGCCCAACACCTTCTTCTACCTGACCCCTGGTCCGACCAATCCCGAGCAGTATTACTTCTCTAACTAGCTCGGACGCGCCAGTCAGGGCCTCCCAACCTGACTGGCCACCCCACCTCTTCCGATAGCTCTACCCAGCCGTTCCAACAGGGTCGGAAAGCGCCATGCTGTCATTCATCCTGCGACGGATCCTGCTCATGATTCCGATCATGATCATCATCTCGTTCCTCATCTTCTTCATCATTCAGCTGCCGCCCGGCGACTTCCTGACCTCGCTGACGGCGCGCCGCGCCGCTCAGAACGAAGTGCTCGACTCCGCCATGGTCCTGGCGCTGCGCGAACGCTACGGCCTCGACCAGCCCTTCCTCGTCCAATACTGGATGTGGATCAGCGGCATCGTCTTTCGTGGCGATTTCGGCCAGTCCTTCGAATGGAACATGCCGGTAGCGGGCCTCATCTGGGACCGCCTGGGCATGACGCTCGTCGTCTCCGTCACCACGCTGCTGTTTGTGTGGTTGGTGTCCTTCCCGATCGGCATCTATTCCGCCGTCCGCCAGCATTCGCTGGGCGATATGACCGCGACCTTCATCGCTTTCCTGGGCCTGGCTATCCCGAACTTTCTGATGGCGCTGGTGCTGATGTATGTTTCATCGCGCTATTTCGGCCTCAGCGTCGGCGGGCTGTTCTCGCCGCAATTTGCCAACGCCGCCTGGAGCCCCGAGCGCGTCTGGAACATGATCTCCCATCTCTGGGTGCCGGTTCTGGTGCTTGGTTCTTCCGGGGCCGCAGCACTGATCCGCGTCATGCGCGCCAACCTGCTCGATGAACTGAACAAGCCCTATGTCGACATCGCTCGTTCCCGCGGTGTCAGCGAAGCGCGCCTGCTTTTCAAATATCCGGTCCGCGTTTCGCTCAACCCCTTCATCTCCACCGTTGGCTGGGTTCTGCCAGCGCTGATCTCGGGCGAGGTGATCACCTCGATCGTGCTCAGTCTGCCAACTGCCGGACCGCTGCTGCTCAACGCACTCTTTGCCCAGGACATGTACCTGGCAGGCGGCATCATCCTGCTGCTCTCCATCTTCACCCTCATCGGCACGCTGATTTCCGACATCCTCCTGGCTGTCTTCGATCCGCGCATCCGCTACACCTAGGAGGCTGACGTGACGGACACCGCATCCTCTCCTGTCATTGCCGCGCCAGCCAAGAACAGCGCTGGCATGGCCGGCCCATGGAAGCTGACCTGGCGGCGCTTCAAGCGCCACAAGCTGGCCCTGATCAGCGGCATCGTGGTGCTGGCGATCTACTTCATCGCGCTTTTTGCCGAAATCATCGCACCGGTCTCGTCCGAGACCTATGCGGCCAACTACACCTATGCGCCGCCGCAGCAGGTGCGCCTGTTCGGCACCAACGCCAAGGGCGAGTTCCACCTGCTCTACGTCAACGACTATGCGGTCAAGGTTGACCCGATCGCCCTGTCACGCTCGTTCGTCGAAGACCCGGAAAAGCTCATTCCCGTCGGCTTCTTCGTCCAGGGCGAGGCCTACAAGCTCTGGAACCTCTTCCCGATGTCGCTGCATCTCATCGGACCGACGGAGGTCGGCAAACCGTTCTATCTCTTCGGGGCCGACCGGTTGGGCCGCGACGTGTTCAGCCGCACCGTGCACGGGGCCCGCGTCTCGATGTCCATCGGCCTCGTCGGCGTCGTCTGTTCGCTCCTGCTGGGCATCCTGCTCGGCGGCGTCTCAGGCTACTATGGCGGCATCGTCGACGACATCGTTCAG
>NZ_JAFKHD010000266.1 GCF_017307565.1 Devosia sp. | reverse complement strand
CATCGGGCTCGCGCAGCACATAGCCGCGGCCCCAGACGGTCTCGATGTAATTCTTGCCGCCGGTGGCAACGCTGAGCTTCTTGCGCAGCTTGCAGATGAAGACGTCGATGATCTTCAGTTCCGGCTCGTCCATGCCACCATAGAGGTGGTTGAGGAACATTTCCTTGGTAAGGGTGGTGCCCTTGCGGAGCGAGAGGAGCTCCAGCATCTGGTATTCCTTGCCCGTCAGGTGGACGCGAGCGCCCTGCACTTCGACGGTCTTGGTATCCAGGTTCACCATCAGGTCGCCCGTCGAGATAACCGACTGGGCATGGCCCTTGGAGCGACGGACGATGGCGTGGATGCGGGCCACGAGTTCGTCCTTGTGGAAGGGCTTGGTCATGTAGTCGTCGGCGCCGAAGCCCAGACCACGGACCTTGTCTTCGATGCCCGCAAGGCCCGACAGGATAAGGATTGGCGTCTGCACCTTGGCGACGCGCAGCGTCCGCAGGACCTCATAGCCGCTCATGTCCGGCAGATTGAGATCAAGCAGGATGATATCGTAGTCATACAGTTTGCCGAGATCGACGCCTTCCTCACCGAGATCGGTGGTGTAGACGTTGAAGCTTTCGGACTTGAGCATCAGTTCGATGCTCTGCGCTGTCGCGCTATCGTCCTCGATGAGGAGTACCCGCATTATATTCCCCTTGTCATTCGTTCCTGCTGGAACCCGCGTGATGGGATGACAAGTCCAACCATCACGCTCCAACCCTACTGGATATGACTGAAGCCTAAGCCCAAATAGTTAACAAAGTTTAATTCGCTTCGGCAATACGCAAACGTCGGTAAGACAATTTTAGTTTAAGTTATTGAAATCGCTAAGAAAAATGAATGAAAATTTCTTAAAGTAGTACGTTAAAAAGTACCTACAAGCGATTCAATCGACTCACGCATTTCGTGGATTTCAGGAGTTTGGACGCAAAGCGGTGCCGAGTGGGCAAAGCGCCCCAACGCTCAGCCAATAGCGAAATTCGGTTAATGTTCGGTTATCCTGCGATTCGCGCCGGCTTCGATTCGAGGCAGCGCGTAAACCATATTTGTGTCGGGACGAGGCCGAAATGAAGGCGCTGATATCGGCGATCGATGCCATCGACGATGTCGAGGTTTTTGGCCGCGTCAAATCCGTCCAGGGTCTGCTCATCGAGGTGGTGGGGCCGGTGCGCGAATTGCGCGTCGGTGGCCGCGTCATCATCGAGGGCAGCGATGGCGGACACCTGGCCGCCGAGATCATCGGCTTCCGCGATGGCCATGCGCTCTGCCTGCCTTTTGGCGAATTGGGCGGGGTGCGTCTTGGCTGCAAGGCGGTGTTCAAGCGCCACGATGGCTCAGTCAGTCCCTCCATGGCCTGGCTCGGCCGTGTCATCAATGCCAATGGCGAGCCGATCGACGGCCTCGGCCCCCTGGCGCGTGGTGCCAAATCCTATCCGCTGCGCCAGTCCCCGCTTGCCGCGCATGACCGCGTGCGCGTGGGGGATCCGCTTGATCTGGGCGTGCGCACGCTCAATACCTTCACAACGCTCTGCGAAGGCCAGCGCATGGGCATCTTCGCCGGCTCGGGCGTGGGCAAGTCCGTGCTTATGTCGATGCTCGCGCGCAATACCAATGTCGACGTCTCCGTCATTGGCCTCATCGGCGAGCGCGGCCGCGAGGTGCATGAGTTCATCCAGGAATATCTGGGCGAGGAGGGCCTCAAGCGCGCCGTCGTCGTGGTCGCCACGTCCGACGAAGCCGCGCTCATGCGTCGGCAAGCCGCCTATATCTCGCTCTCGCTTTCCGAATATTTCCGTGACGAGGGCAAGCGCGTCCTCTGCATGATGGACTCCCTGACCCGCTTTGCCATGGCGCAGCGCGAGATCGGTCTTTCCATCGGCGAGCCGCCCACGGCCAAGGGTTATCCACCGACCGTTTTCACCGAATTGCCACGATTGCTCGAGCGCGCCGGCCCTGGAACGCCTTCTACCGGTTCCATTACCGGACTATTTACCGTTTTGGTGGAAGGTGATGATCACAATGAGCCCATCGCCGATGCCGTGCGCGGCATTCTCGACGGGCACATCGTGATGGAGCGCGGTATTGCCGAGCGGGGGCGTTATCCCGCCGTCAACGTGCTCCGGTCCATCTCGCGCACCATGCCAGGGTGCGTACCGGCCGAAGTCAGGCCGGTGCTGGCAAGGGCGCGGGAGCTCATGTCCATATTTTCGGACATGGAGGAGCTGATCCGGCTGGGGGCTTACCGCAAAGGGTCAGATCCGAATGTGGACCGCGCCATCGCCATCAACCCGAAGCTGGAAGGTTTTTTGAACCAGCAGCGGGAAGAGACGTCGACGATCCTCGAGGGCTATCAACGCCTCGCCGAGATCATCGCCGAGGCAGATGGCCAGGTCTGAGGGGAAGCTTGGGGCCTCTCCGGAGACTGACTTGGTGTGTAAGGAGTACAGGTCTTGAAATCGCGCAGTGAGAGCCTCATTCGGCTCAAGAAGTTCAATGTCGACGAAAAGCGCCGGCAGGTCATGCAGATCGAAATGATGGTCGCGGACTTCGAGCGCATGGCTACCGAGCTCGATCAGCAGATCGAGATCGAGCAGACCAAGACCGGCATTTCCGACGTCGCCCACTTTGCCTATTCCTCCTTCGCCAAGGCCGCGCTGCAGCGCCGCGACAAGC
>NZ_JAFKHD010000265.1 GCF_017307565.1 Devosia sp. | reverse complement strand
CAGCCCACGTTCCCTCGCCGCGCCCGTCCATTGTCGCGGCGCTGGTCGACGCTCGCCAATCTTGCCGCCGCCCTGCTCGTCATCTTCGCGCTTGCCGCCACATCCATCTCCGGCGCCCCGCGCACGCTCTGGTCGTCGCTCTTCCAGCAGGCGCGATCCTTCTTGGTCCGCAGATAAGTGCCGGGCAGCGGCACAGACCGCCCGCCGGCTTCGAAAATGGCACTCGCAAACCCCTGGCCTTCAGACTCGATCCAGAGCTCGAAAGTCGGCTTGCCCGCCGCGGAAATGCGGAAACTGCCGGCGTCATCGAGCCTCTGGAAGTGGCAGGGATAGTCACCGTCATCGGTCGTGAAGCAGCGCGCATCCTTCGCCTGCGCCGCCGACACGGATGCCAGTGTACCCAGCAATGCGACAACGATCAGGCGAGATGGCCTCACTCGAACACCATGGCACAAAACTTGATGTCATCCCGGTTCGACTGCCAGCAGCCGGGTTCTTCAGACAGTGCTGAAAAAGCGCCAAGTTCGAGCGGAGGTTGTCCCGGCCTGGCGTCGGCGGCAATGCGATAGCCGAGGCCCTTGTCGCTCTCGGTCAGGGCAAAGGCGAAGGTCTGGCCATCGGGCAAGACAAAGGTCAACCCGCCCCCGTCAGTCGTCACGTCGCAGTCAAAGTCACCGTAACCAGTCAACGAGCACTGGCCAGAGACGGCCAATGCCGGAGCCGCGAGGGCAAGGCTGGCTGCCAGCATCGCCCCCGTGAACATAATCTTCATGCATTCCCCCAGAACGCGAGATAACCAAAGGCCCGCGGGCCCCGGAAATCAAGCTTATGGCAGAAATCGCAGCAAACCCAACGTGTTTTATTGCGCTTTGACGACGAAGGTAAAGGCGAGCGGCGCCCAAAACCTATGACTGGCTGCGGGGGCCCAACAATGGGGTCAGGGCCCGTTCCACATCCTGGGGCGAATATGGTTTTACGATTACCGCATGGGCCTGCCACTCATCGGGCAAGCCGTCTCGGCCGTAGCCCGTGGCAAAGAGCAGCGGCACGCCGCGATCGGCCAGAATCCGGGCCGCGGGAAAGACGTTGGAGCCGCCGATATTGACGTCGAGAATAGCGACATCCACCGGCCCGACCTCCTGCGCCCGCGAGATCGCCTGGTCGAGGCGCATGGCCTGCCCGACCACTTCGCAGCCAAGATCGGCCAGAATGTCCTCAAGGCTGAAGAGCACCAGCGTCTCGTCCTCGACCACAAAGATGCGGCTACCCGGAAACTTAGCCAAGAGCGAGCTCCTTTGACACATAGGAGGTCGGAGGAATGACAAGTCGGGCCATGAGGCCGGCGGGTTCGTAACGCAGATCGAGCTGGCCGCCGAGTTCCCCTGTCACCACCGTATCCAGCAACCGCGATCCGAACCCGCGCCGCGCCGGTTCGCCAACCGCCGGTCCGCCTGCCTCGCGCCATTCAAGCACAAGATTGTCCGCGTCGTCTTCCTGCCAGAAAACAAAAAGCTGTCCCGTGGGCACAGAAAGCGCCCCGTGCTTGACCGCATTGGTCGCCAGCTCGTGCAGCAGCAGCGCCAGGGCGATGGTGGACTTGGAATTGACCACCACGGTTGGCCCACCATAGCTCACCTGGGCATCTCCATAGGCGCTAAGCTCCTGGCAAACGAGGCGTCCGATTTCAGTATCGTGCCACTGGCGGTCGCTCAGCATGCCGTGAGCCTTGGACAGGGCGGTGATCCGCGCCTGGAAAGCGTCGCGCGCAGTAATGGCATCGGCCGTGGCGCGCAGGGTCTGGCTGGCAATGGACTGCACGGTGGCAAGTGTATTGTTCACGCGGTGATTAAGCTCATCGATCAGCAGCCGCTGGCGGCGCTCGGCGCGCACGGCCTCGGTTCGATCCATCCCCTGCACGAAGACGCCGGTAATGCTGCCTCCGGGGTCGCGGATCGGGTGATAGGAAAAATCGAGGAAGGTCTCCTCCGGCTCCTGCCCCTCATGCCGCACCAGTAACAGGCGCGCGCTTTCTGCCTGGTGAACATAACCATCGTGGAAAACACGGTCGAGCAGATCGACAAATCCCTGCTCCACGATTTCAGGCAAGGCCTCGGATAAAGGCAGGCCCACGACGGCCCGGCCACCGATCAATCGTTGATAGGAGTCGGAAGTGAAGGTGAAGACGTGGTGGGGCCCGGAAAGAATGGCGAAAAATGCTGGCGCTTGCTGAAAGAGGCGGCGGAAATCGATATTGGCAGCCTCTACCTCCCGCGTCCGCTCGATCAGCTGCGTTTCCGCCGAGAGCGACATGAAGGGCACGGTGGAGGCCTGACGGATGCGCGCAAATTCGGTCACATCGACCGTATTCTGCATGACGAAAGCCACCCTTCCCACATCGTCGAGGACGGGAACATGAACACATGTCCAATAGCGGCTGTCAAAGCCACCATCGGGCCGGGCTATCGGATAAGGCAGGTAGGCAAGCGTATCGGGCTGGCCAGTCGCAACCACCCTTTCGAGCGACGCCTGCAAGCGCGTGCCGCTTTCCCCGGTATTGGGAAAGGCGTCCATCACATATTGGCCGATAAGATCTTCGAGCCGCCGCTCGGTAGCGGCAAGATAGGCTGAGTTTGCGGCTACGTAGCGCAGGTCTGCATCGAGGAGCATGAAGGGGCTAGGGAGCACGTCAAAGATACGTGCATAGTCGACC
>NZ_JAFKHD010000264.1 GCF_017307565.1 Devosia sp. | reverse complement strand
GTCGAGCTCGACGATGCGCGCTGTAAGGCGCGCCGCCTCGGTCTCCGCCGCCGTATGCGACCTCATCCGTCGCGACATCGGCTACGATGGCGTTCTTATAACCGATTGCCTCACCATGGAGGCACTCAAGGGAACTTGGCCGGAACGGGTGCGCGCTGCACTCGATGCCGGCTACGACATTGCCCTCCATAGCCAGGGCGATCTCGCTGCCAGCGAGGCAGCAGCAAGGGCGGCAGGCCCGCTGAGTGCCGAAAGCCTTGCTCGTATCAACCGGGCCCAAGCGTGGCTCGGCAACACACGCGTGGACGTGAGGGCGCTCCATGCCGAGGTAGAAGAAATTTTTAGGGAGAACGGACTTGCCTGAGGCAAGGCCGTATTCAAAGGAGAGAAGTGTAATGCTGAGAACTTTGCTGATCGCGGCCGTTTCGGCTTCGGCACTGGCCATGGCAGCCCCTGCCATGGCGCAGAACGTGCTGACCCTGAGTTCGGAACAGACCACCACCTTCGTGCGCAATTTCAACCCGTTCGGGCAGACCTCGGCGCGCTATACCACGCTCGATTTCATCTATGAGCCGCTGGTCGTGTTCAACCGCCTCAAGGGCAACGAACCCAACTATCGCCTCGCCGAGAGCTATGAGCTGGCCGACGACCTCAAGTCGATCACCTTCGTGCTGCGCGATGGCGTGAAGTGGTCCGACGGCAAGCCACTGACCGCTGACGACGTCGTCTTCACCTACGACTACATCAAGAAATTCCCGGCGCTCGATTTCATCTCGGTTTCGGCCCAGCTCGCCTCGGTCGAAAAGGTCGATGACCGCACGGTCAAGTTCAACCTCAACACACCCAATTCGCTGATCGCCAATACCATTGTCGGCATGCCGATTGTCCCCCAGCACGTCTGGGCCGACATTGCCGATCCGGTGACCTTTGCCAATGAGAACCCTGTCGGTTCCGGCCCGATGACCGAGATCACGCGCTTCACCCCGCAGGTCTATGAGCAGTGCCGCAACCCCAACTATTGGGATGCCAACACCCTCAAGGTCGACTGTCTGCGCATGCCGCAGCTGGCCGATAATCCGCAGGTTCTCGCCGCCCTCGCCAATGGCACGCTGGATTGGGCCACGAGCTTCATCCCGGACATCGACAACACCTTCGTTGCCAAGGATCCCGAGCACCACAAGTACTGGTTCACCCCTTCGAGCCTCGTCTCGTTCCAGGTCAGCCAGATCACGCCCGACGAGAACAACCGCAAGGCGTTCACCGATGTGAACTTCCGCCGCGCGCTCTCCATGCTCATCGACCGTCAGACGATCGTGGATATTGCGGGCTACGGCTATCCGCTGGTCAATGACGATCCGGCAAGCCTCGGGGAACTCTACAAGGCCTTCGCCAACCCTGAAGTTGCTACCCAATTCGGCCAATACGGCGCCTTCGACTTCGACGCCGCCGTGGCCCTGCTCGATGAAAAGGGCTATGTCGACGCCGATGGCGATGGCTTCCGCGACAATCCCGATGGCACTCCCATCGCCATCGAGATCATGGTTCCAAATGGCTGGACCGACTGGATCGATGCCGTCCAGATTTCGATCGAAAGCATCGCCGAAGCCGGCATCAACGTGAAGATGTCGACCCCGGAAGCTGCGGTCTGGACGCAGAATCTGATCGACGGCACCTATTCCATGACGCTCAACGCCCTGGCATCGGCCGCCAATCCGTACTTCCCGTATATCCGCTCGTTCAACCCGGGCGATTTCGGCAAGAGCCGCTTCACCGCGCCGCATTGGGAAAATGCCGAGGTGATGGAGCTGCTCAACAAGTACACCCAGATCAAGGATCCGGCCGAACAGAAGGCGATCATGGACAAGCTCCAGTTGATCGTGGCTGAAGCCATGCCGATCATCCCGGTCTACAACAGCCCGTCCTTCTACGAATACAATACCAGCCGCTTCACCGGCTGGGCCGACGCCGAGAACCCCAAGTACTCGCCCGTCGTTTCCAACGCCAACCCGGCTCGCCTCTTGCAGCTGCTCGATCTCGAGCCGGTCGCCAAGTAATCGTGCCAAAGGCGGGAGCGTAACCTTGCGCTCCCGCCATCTACCCCCGCCACTCGCACGGCGTCATTCCCGCGTAAGCGGGAATCTCTTCTGCGGATATTGCCGGAGATCCCCGCTTACGCGGGGATGACGTGGTGGTTGGGATGGCTGCTCAAGAGCCCGCCGCACCCAATCGCAAAACCCCGCCACAGGGAGAAACCTTGCACCGATGACCTTCCTGCTCCGGCGTCTCGCCTTTTACCTTGCGGCCTTCCTTGCGGCTGCCACCGTCAATTTCTTCCTGCCGCGCCTCATGCCGGGTGATCCCATCCAGATCATGTTCGCCAGCGCCGGCTCCGAACTCTCCCTCGAAAATCTCAACGCCCTGAAGCTGACCTTCGGCTTCATCGATGCGCCGCTCGGCGAGCAATATCTGCGCTACCTGCAGAGCGTGTTCACCGGCGACCTCGGCCGCTCGATCAAGTATTTTCCGCTTCCCGTCACCGAGCTTTTGGGCCGCGCCCTGGTCTGGACCCTTGGCCTCGTCGGCATCGCGACGCTCTTCAGCTTCTGCCTCGGCACCTTCCTCGGCGTTATGGCCGCTTGGCGCCGCGGCACGATATTCGACTCCATCGTCTCGCTGACGGCGATCTTTTCCAGCTCCGTCCCCGCCGTCGTCGTCTCGCTGATCA
>NZ_JAFKHD010000263.1 GCF_017307565.1 Devosia sp. | reverse complement strand
GGCGCTATTAGGCACGGCCGGCGGCGCGACGGCCTTGGCGGTAAAGGTCTGCGTCGTGCCGTCGCGGCGGGTCATGTTGAAGGTCACGACATCGCCATCGGCCGGCTGGGTCGAGACCTGCACGGTCGGTGCCAGCGGATCAGCGGTCGGGCCCGAGGTCTGGGTCGAGGCCGAATTGCCCGAGATCGACATGATCTTGTAGCCGAAGCGTTCGAACTCGGCCGACGAGATCACCAGCTTGTTCTTCCACGCGCCCATAACCGAGGTGCGCGGCAGGCCAACATTGCTGAGCTTATCGCTGGAATCGGCGCCGAGATCCGCCTTGCGGCGCTCCTCGGCGACCCTGAGATAGCCGTCCGCAGTGCCGTCGCCGTGCATGATTTGGTCATAGGTGGCGACCGGAGCCTTGTCGGTCTGGTTGCCACCCATGAGATAACGGCCCGCAACGCTGAGGTTCAGCGTTTCGAGCAGCTGCGAGAGCCGGTTCTGCGAGTCCTTCTGCAGGCTCACCATGGTGAGGTTGTTCTCACCATAGCTCGTCGGCGTCGCTGAAGTCCGGGTTTCGGACTTCAGCTTGTTGAGCGAGGTAAAGGCCTGGTCGAGGAAGTTGAGGCGCAGGTTGACCGTGTCGATATTGGCCGAGAAGGACTCGAGCTTGGTCAGGCGATTGCGCGTCGCCAGCGACACCGTGCGGTCATAGCCCATCTCGGACAGGGTTTGGGACTTCTGCCCCGAACCCAGCTGCGTCTGCAGCTTGCCGAGCTGGCTCTGCATGGTCGAGATGGCACTATAGCCTGCCTTGACCGGATACATGGATTTGTTGATCAGCATCTGAACTCAGCCCTTACGTGAACGACCGCATGAGGGTGTCGAGCAGTTCCTGCACGACGGAGGCAACGCGGGCGTTGGCGGCATAGGCGTTTTGCAACTCCATCAGCCTTGCCACTTCCTCGTTGATGTCGACGCCATAGCTCTCTTCCATGCGCGAGGTGATGGCTGCGAGCGTCTGGGTATTGGTGTCGCTGGCGTTCAGCGCCGTCTGGATGGCGCTGCCCTGGTATTCCATCACCTGCGAAACCATGTCCGACAGCGTACCGGAAAGCCGGAAACCGCCGTTCTTGGCGCCGACCATTGTGTTCGACCCGAACCGCATGGAGCCGAACTGATCGACCAGATAGTCAACGCGCTTGCTGTCGCCGGACGCGGTCGTGGCCGTGTAGTTGACCAGAAGCGTGTTGTCGTTGATGACGGCCGGGTTGACGGTAATGCGCCCGGCAAAGCCGAGACGCTGCCCACCACCGGCCAGCGAATTGGTGAAGGGCTTGCCTTCCGCATCAAGGAACAGCGGCATGCCGAGCTGGCCGCCCTGCAGATCCGTGGCGGTCCAGCGGGTGGAGGCGTTGATCGGCGTACCGTTGCCATTGGCGCGGACTTCGATCGTTGAACCGGTGCCCGAGAAGGTGGGGCCGACGGCCAGCGAACTGTTGAGCACGCTGGTGATGTAGGACATGTCGACAGTGCCCGGCAGGCCATTGCCCGCAAAGCGGACGCCGACCACCTGGTTACCGAAGCTGTCCGGGCTCTGCAGCGGGAGTTTCGACGGATCGTCGACGCGAACGATCTTAGCCGAGCGCTCAACACCATCATTGCCACGATACTTGACCGTGAAGTCGTCGCCGTCCTGGAGCTTGGAGAGATCCATGTCGAAGCCCGACGGTGGACCAGCGACGGCCGTGCCGGCTTCCTTGACCGAGGAGAAGACCTGCGCCAGGGCCGCTGCGACGTCGTCAAGCTGACGCTGTGCGTCCTGCAGGGTTGTGTCACGCAGCTCGATGAGCGCACCCAGCGAGCCGGAGCGGATCGCCCCGTCCTTGACGAGGTCGACGCGCGTGCCGTTCGGCAACTCGATCAGGAGCTTGCCGACGCCGTTCTTGCTGTCATCGATATTGAATTCGCTGGTCGGGGTCAGCGAACCCGACTGTTCGAAAATCAGCAACGACGGTTTAACGTCGAGCAGAGCCGCACCCGAGCGGGTCGCAAGGCGCACCGTACCGTCCGGATTGTAATCGACCCGAAGGTCCATCATTTCCGAAAGGCCCGACACCAGGCGATCGCGCTGGTCGAGGAGGCTATTGCGCGTGTTCTGGTCGACGCCATAGTCGGCCAGAACCAGGTTCACGTCGCGTAGCGAGGTGAGCATGGAATTGACCTGGTCCACGGTGGTGGCCATGCGCGTTTCGGTTTCCCGGCGCATCGACTGAATTTCCTGCGAGAGGCGATTCAGCGTGGTGGCCATATCGGTGGCCTTGGTCACGACGTCGGCGCGGGTAGCATAGTTGTCCGGACTCGTCGCCAAAGCGTCGAGCGCATTCTGCAGCTTGCCCAGCATGGTATCCATCGAGCCGGCGCTACCGGGCTTGCCCAGAGCGGTCTGCATACGGTCGAGGAAAGTCCCGCGGGTCACCGAATAGGCCGTCTCCGGAACCTGCTTGGTGTAGTAGTTCTGCAGGATGGAGTCGAACGCACGATCGACCTGTCCGGCGCGGACATAGGAGTTATCGCCCCGGCCAACTTCGATGACGTTCAGCGTCTGCTTGTGATAGCCGGGCGTGCCGGCATTCGAAATATTGCGGGAAATGACTTCCAGCGCCGTCTGGCTGGCCTTGAGGCCGGAAAGCGCATTCCCGATTGCAACCGTCAAACCCATAGCGGGTCTCCTTTGGCGCCGGACACG
>NZ_JAFKHD010000262.1 GCF_017307565.1 Devosia sp. | reverse complement strand
GGGGCGCGGGTCGCGGCCGGGTTTTTCCAATTCACCGATGATGTCGCGGACGGTGGGCAGACCAAAACGCTCGTCGACAAACACGCGCGGGTCGAGGGCTTTTAGGGCAGAACCATCGGCCATCAGCGCGCGGACGTCGCGGCCACAGGCGGCAACGATCTTTCTTGCGACGCCATAGGCTTCGGGGTGGACCGAGGACGCGTCGAGCGGTTCGGTGCCATTGGGGATGCGCAGGAATCCGGCTGCCTGCTCAAAGGTGCGCTGGCCGAGGCGGGCGACCGAGAGCAGGTCTTTTCGGGTTTTGAAGGGGCCGTTGGCGTCGCGATGGGCGACGATGGATTCGGCAATGGAACTGCCCAGACCGGAAACGCGGGAGAGCAGCGGCGCGGAAGCCGTGTTGAGATCGACGCCGACGGCGTTCACCGCGTCTTCCACCACGCCATCGAGCGATTTGGCGAGACGGTACTGATCGACGTCGTGCTGATATTGGCCGACGCCGATGCTCTTGGGCTCGATCTTGACGAGCTCGGCAAGGGGGTCCTGCAGGCGGCGGGCGATGGAGACGGCGCCGCGCAGGGACACGTCGAGGCCGGGGAATTCGGCGGCGGCAAGGGCCGAGGCGGAATAGACGGATGCGCCGGCTTCGGAGACGATGACTTTCATCGGCTTCGGTGCGGGCATGCTTCCGAGCATGTCGGCGACGAGCTTTTCGGTTTCTCTGGAGCCGGTGCCATTGCCGATGGCGATCAGCTCGACATTGTGGGTGCGGATGAGTTTGGCGAGTTCGATCTGGGTGCCGGTGACGTCGTTGCGCGGCGGGAAGGGGTAGACGGTGCTGGTCGCGAGCACCTTGCCGGTGCCGTCAACGATGGCGACTTTTACGCCGGTACGGATGCCGGGATCGAGGCCCATGGTGGCGCGAGAGCCGGCAGGGGCGGCGAGGAGCAGGTCTTTCAGATTACGGGCGAAGACGGTGATGGCTTCTTCGTCGGCGCGTTCGCGCAGGTCTCGCATCAGATCGAGCGAGAGGTGGACGTAAAGCTTGGTGCGCCAGGCCCAGCCGGCGACGTCGAGGAGCCATTTGTCGCCGGGGAGAGAGCCGCCGATCTGGTAGGTGGAAGCCACCATGCGGACGGCGGGTTTGATGGCGGAGGTGTCGTCGGCATCGACTTCAATATCGACAGAGAGCACTTCCTCGTTGCGGCCGCGCAGCATGGCGAGGGCACGGTGGCTGGGGGCCGTGGCCCAGCGCTCGGTGTGGTCAAAATAGTCGGAGAATTTGGCGCCGGCTTCCTGCTTGCCGTCGATCACCTTGGCGCGAAGCGTGGCGCGGTCCTTCATATAGGTGCGCAGGCGCCCGACGAGATCGGCGTTTTCGGCCATCTGTTCGACCACGATATCGCGGGCGCCATCAAGGGCGGCCTTCACGTCGGGGATGTCGTCGTTGAGATAGGTGGCGGCGAGATCGGCGGGGACGAGGCGGCGATCGCCGAGGATCGCTTCGGCCAATGGGCGCAGACCGCGCTCACGGGCGATTTCGGCCTTGGTACGGCGCTTGGGCTTGAAGGGGAGATAGATGTCTTCCAGCTCCGCCTTGGTGGGAGCGGCGGCGATGGCATTGGCGAGGTCGGGCGTCAGCTTGCCCTGCTCGGTGATGGATTTGAGGATCGCATCGCGGCGGGCGTCGAGTTCGCGGAGATAACCGAGGCGCTCTTCGAGATTGCGGAGCTGAGTGTCATCGAGCCCGCCGGTCACTTCCTTGCGGTACCTAGCGATGAAGGGGACGGTGGCGCCGCCGTCGAGCAGTTCGATGGCAGCCTTGGCCTGATCGGGCTTGGCGCCGATCTCCTGGGCGATGCGGGTGGCAAGGTTTGGTGTCGGAAGCGCCATGGGTCAGCCAGTCTGGATTCGAGTTGGCGCGACCATAATGGGGATTTTGGCGAAAACCCAATCGGGAGGGTGAGAGGGTGTGGAAAGAGGTCCTAGAAGCCACCTCACCCGGCCTAAGGCCGACCTCTCCCCAGAGGGAAGAGGTGGAGGTGGGCTCCGCGGTGGCGGAGCGACACCCCTCCCTTTGGGGGAGGGGGCCTTTCTATACGCTCGACATTTCGCGCAGCAGCAAGGCCGGGCGGATGGAGAGCACGCGGAGGAGCGTTGTGGCGCCGAGGATTGCCGTCATCCCCACAAGGCTGGCGACGACGATGCCGATAGTGGCGGGATCGACGGCGAAGGAGACGTTGAGCAGCACCTGGGTGAGAAGCCATGCCGTAAAGATGCCGGCGGGGACCGCGATGATGGCGGCAAAGATGGCGAGCAGCAGGAACTGCATCAGGGCAGTCACGAGGATCTCGCTGCGCGTGGCTCCCAGGACCTTGTTGAGCACGGCGTCGGATTCGCGCTGACGGCGGCCGGCGGCAAGGCTGCCGATGAGGATCAGCAGGCCATTGAGCACGGCGATGCCGCCTACGGCCGCAACGGCGAGGGAGAGCTGGCTCAGTGCCTCGGTGATGCGGGTGAGGGTGGCGCCGATCTCGATGAACTTGATGTCGGTGAACTGGGCGGCGAGGAAGCGTTTGACGTCTTCGTCGCGACCGGGTTCGGCGGTCACGGCAGCAAGGATGGTCGAGGGGTAGCTGTCGAGCGCGCCAGGAGAGAAGGCGACGAGGAAGTCGATGCCGCCCTGCCAGGCATAGTCGCGGAAATTGCCGACCTTGGCCGTGACGGTGTCACCAAAGATTTCGAAGGTGAGTTCATCG
>NZ_JAFKHD010000261.1 GCF_017307565.1 Devosia sp. | reverse complement strand
TATAGCGCCGATCTCGAAACGCTCTCGCACCAGGAGGAAAAGGACTCCCTGATCGCCGAGCTCGAAGAGGCCCGACACATGTCGGACGAGGCCCGCCGCCATGCCGAGCAGGCCAATATCGCCAAGAGCCAGTTCCTCGCCACCATGAGCCACGAGCTGCGCACGCCGCTCAACGCCATTATCGGCTTCTCCGAAGTGCTGAAATCGGAACTGCTGGGGCCCCATCACGTGCCCCAGTACAAGGAATATGCCGGGGACATTCACGCCAGCGGCCAGCACCTCCTTAACCTGATCAACGAGTTGCTTGACCTTAGCCGCATCGAGGCGGGCAAATATGAGCTGCATGAGGAAGCGGTTTCGATCGTCGATATTGCCGATGATTGCCAGCGCATGATGCAGCTGCGGGCCAAGTCCAAGGGCATTGAGCTGACCTTCAATTCCAACGACAACCTGCCCAAGATCTGGGGCGACGAGCGCGCCATTCGCCAGGTCGTGCTTAACCTGCTTAGCAACGCCATCAAGTTCACCCCCCAGCAGGGCAAGGTGTCGCTGGTGGTGACGCGCAGTGCGGATGGCGGTCAGCTGATTTCCGTCAAGGATAACGGCCCGGGCATACCTGAAAGCGAGATCGAAACCGTGTTGTCCTCGTTCGGCCAGGGCTCGCTGGCGCACAAGACGGCGGAACAGGGTGCCGGGCTCGGCCTGCCGATCGTGCAGCGGATCATGGACCTGCATCAGGGCCGTTTCGATCTCTTCTCGAAGCTCCGCTTCGGCACCGAAGTCATCGCCACTTTCCCGCGCGCTCGCGTGATGGATGCGCTGGCTCCAGTGACTGAACGCCGCAACAAACTCGAAATCTATTCGCAGGCAGGTTGATCGGGCCGGGTTCACGTCCCAAATTTGCCCCTATCGTCCTCTCCATTGTGGCCGTTGGGGGATTTTACGCGTGAACCGTTTCTTTCGTCTGCTCGCCGTCCTGCTAGTGCTGCCGAGCCTGGCCATGGCCCAGGAGAGCGCCGCGCCTGCGGCTGCCTCCTATGACACCAGCTATCCACCCTCGACGGTGATCTCGGCGCGCATCCAGCGCCAGTTTCTCGATACGATCCGCTGGTCGGTCAGCGCGCAGGCGCGCGATAGCCTTGCTGCGGCCTTTGCCGAGCGCCCTGCCCTTGAAATCTGGCAGGACCTCGTTGCCGGCGACGGGCTCAAGACCGGCAATGTAGCCGATGCGATCACCGCCTACTGGGTGTTGAACTGGGTGACTGCCAATGCCCGCTACAACCTCAAAGTCGACAATCGACCGATCCAGGCGCAGATGCAGGACGCGATGGCGCGGGATCCCAATTTCCGGTCACTGAGCAATCTGCAGAAACAGGAAATGGCCGAGGGCTATATCCTGAAATTCCTGGTCGAACATGCCGCGCTCAACGACGCCATGTCACGCAAGGACGTGGCGGCGCTGGGCAAGCTAGCCCTGGGGTCAGCTACGCGTTTTCAGCGGGAAATGGGGGTGAACCTGCTGGCGCTCGAGCCTGGGCCCGGAGGCCTCCAGCCCAAGGCGCAGCCGCCGGCTAGTCCTGCTGCCGACTGACGCCAGCGCTTTCGAAGGTCGCCATATTGGTGTGGAGGTGAAGCGCGGTCTTGGCGAGCACCACGCCAAGCGCGGCGCCCGTGCCTTCACCGAGTCGCATGCCGAGATCGAGCAGCGGGGCCCGGCCCATATGCTCGAGCACCCGGCCATGGGCGCCTTCGGCCGCAACATGGGCGAAGAGGCAATGGTCGATGGCTTCGGGATTGACCGCATGGGCGATGGCCGCGGCGGCGGTTGCCACATAGCCATCGATGACCACCGGCACCTTCTGATGGCGCGCGGCGATCAGCGCGCCGAGCATGGCGGCAACTTCGCGGCCACCGAGGCGAGCCAGGATCGAGAGCGGATGATCGAGGCCATCCTTGTGAAGGGCCAGCGCGCGATCGATGGCGTCGACCTTGCGGGCATAGCCAGCGTCATCGACGCCCGTGCCGCGACCGGCCCAATCGGCGCCGGTGCCGCCATAGAGTGCCGCAAAGATCGCGGCGGCGATAGTGGTGTTGCCGATACCCATTTCGCCGAGGCCGATGATGTCGGGCTTACCGGCCACCGCTTCCATGCCGTAAGCGATGGTGGCGGCGCACATCTGGTCGTCTAGCGCGGCTTCCTGGGTGATGTCGCCCGTGGGCAGTTCCAGCGCCAGTTCGAAGACGCGCAGGTTGATTTCGTGCAGTGCGCAGATCTGGGAAATGGCGGCGCCGCCATTGGTGAAATTGGCGACCATTTCGGCCGTTACTTCCTGCGGGAAGGCAGAAACGCCCTGATCGGCGACGCCGTGATTACCGGCAAAAATGGTGACCATGGGATTTTCGAGGCGCGGGGCCTGCCGGTGCTGCCAGCGGGCGAGAAACTCCACCAGTTCCTCAAGGCGCCCGAGCGAGCCTGCCGGCTTGGTCAATTCGGCGTCACGGCGGCGCACGGCGGCGACGGCGGCTTCGTCACCATCGGGCACGGCGGTGAGCAGTTCCACGATATCGGCAAAGGCGGGATTGAGGGCAGGCATGGGAGGAGTCCGGTTCAAGGCCAAGAGGTGCGGACTTGTTGCCCAGAACGGGCTCAATTGCAATTGAGCCCAGTGCGGCACTGTGACAATGCCTTATGCTGGGCGCAAAGTCTTGAAATCGTGCCACACAACCCCTTAATCGAAGGGTGTCGCTCAGGTTGGGTACTA
>NZ_JAFKHD010000310.1:41326-68525 GCF_017307565.1 Devosia sp. | reverse complement strand
GACCTGGGTGGACTTGCCCACCCCTTCCCCGCATTCAAAGATGATGAAGCGGGCCTGTCTGCGATTTGGCGCTTCAAGCATGGTCAGGCTGATTCCTTGGTCCAGTTTCTTTTAGGTCAACTCGGGGGATGGGGGAAGGTTTGGGCGGGAATTAGGCTGAAGAGCCGGCGGCTCCTCGCGATGGATTGCCGGGAGCGAACTTGCCCTCCGGGCCGGCCCCCCCGCCATTCGCGCGTAGCGCTCATGGCCTTTTCGCCTAAATTCGCTCCACTGGAGCGAATTTGCCCTTCGGGCCGGCTCAAAGCCAGCCAAGCGCGAGCTTTTTCAGGGCGTCGCTGGCGCGACGGACGAGGTCGCCTTGCGGCACGTCTTCGGCGGCGAAGAGCGGCGCGCTTTGGACGAGCTGGTCATTGCAGAAGACGCGCAGTTCGGCGACCCGCTGGCCGGCGGAAACGGGGGGCAGCAGCGGGCCGACATAGTGGACGCTGGCCGAGAGGCAATCGCGCGAGCCGCGCGGCAGATAGAGCGCGATTTCGCCCTTGCCGACGAGACCAACACTGCCGCTGGCGCCGCCATAGACGTCGGCATAGGCGACGACGCTGCCATTTGGATAGGCTTCGAAACGCTCGAAGGCGCGCATGCCCCAGGTGAGGAGTTTACGCCCCTCTTCGGCGCGTTCGCGCATCGAGCCGAGGCCGTGGACAACGGCGACCAGGCGGCGGTCGCCCTGGGCGGTCGAGATGACGGCGCCATAGCCGGCTGCCTGGGTGTGGCCGGTTTTGAGGCCATCGACGCCAATGCCGACTTCGATCAGCGAATTGCGGTTGGCCTGCTTGATGCGGTTCCACTCCATCTCGGGCTCCGAGAAGTAGTGATAGAATTCGGGGAATTCGCGGATCAGATAGCGGCCGAGATCGGCGAGGTCGCGGGCGGTGGAATATTCGTCGGGGTCCGGCAGACCGGTGGCATTGGTGAAATGGGAGCCGTCGAGGCCAAGTTCGCGGGCCAGTTCGTTCATCATCGAGGCAAAGGTGCCCTCCGTGCCGGCGATGCCTTCGGCAAGGACGATGGCGGCGTCGTTGCCGGACTGGATGATGACCGAGCGAATGAGGTCTTCTACGCGGATCTGGGAATTGAGCACGGCGAACATAGTGGAGCCGCCGGAGGCCGCGCCGCCGGTGCGCCAGGCATTTTCGGAAACGAAGAACTGGTCGTCCAAGCTGATGCGGCCGGCGCGAAGCTCATGAAAAACCACGGCAAGGGTCATGAGCTTGGTCATGCTGGCCGGTTCGAGGCGTGTGTCCGCGTCCTTCTGGAAAATTACCGTGCCCGACTCGTAATCCATCAGCACCGCGAAGCGGGCCTTGGTCTCGAAATTGGCCTGCGCCAGGGCGGGAAAGGCACTGGCGACGGCGATGAGAAGGACAAGAAGCAGTCTCACGGGCAATACCTTGCGTTGCGGCCGTTCTGGCCGGATTCGGCTCGGCGATCGGCCCTAAATTAATAGAGAATTATGTCGCCAAGGCCAAGTTCTCGCGCCAGGGCAAGGGCGTCTTCCTTGGTGGCGCCGGGCTTCAGATAGGTCAGGGTCAGGCGTGTGGAGGGCGTGCCGTTGACGAGCACCTGCTCTTCATCGACCGCGCCGAGAACGGCGAAGCGTTCGGCAAGCTTGATGGCATTGACCTGATTGGAGAAAGTGCCGAGGCCCATCTTGAAGGCACGGCTGTCGGCATCGACGCTCTTGGCCCAGGCCTGGAGGTCGGGCGAGCCGACGGCCATGGAATTGACGGCCTGGAAGGCTGTGCCAATTCCGGCATCGACGCTTTCAGGCGTCACATCAGCATAAGAGAACAAGCCATTGAAGAAGTTGGCGGTCATGCCGACGAGGCTGCGGTTGCTTTCGGCCGAGGCGACGCGGACATTGCTGGTGTCGAAATCGCGCGGGCCGGAATAGCTGGCCATGAGCACGCGGGTGTCGTCGCCCTCGAGCGGAGCTTCGCCGACATACTGGACCTGCACATTGGCAGAGCCGTTGTTGACGTAGCCGAGCATGGCGGCGGCCTGGTGAGAAAGGTCGACGACGCGGCCGGCGACATAGGGGCCGCGGTCATTGATGCGGACGATCAGCGAGCGGCCATTGTCCTGATTGGTGACGCGGACATAGGACGGCAGCGGCAGTGTCGGGTGGGCGCCGGTGATGGCATTGGCGGAGAAAATCTCGCCATTTGCCGTGCGGCGGCCGTGGAAATCGGAGCCGTACCAGGAGGCGGTGCCGGAGGCCTGGTAGTTCGGATTGTGCTGCGGCACATAGGTTTTTCCGCGCACGGTGTAAGGCTGGCCGACCTGATAGCGGCCACCACCACGCGGCGGATTGGGATCATTGGTGACGCGCGGGGAAACGGCGACGCCATATTCCTTGGAGGTGAAGGCACCGCGCTTGACGGTGGCGCCAAGGCCTCCCCCGCCGCCCATGCAGGCAGCGATGGTGGGGGCGATGAGCGCGCAGAGCGCTACGGTGCGAACGAAGTGGCGCCAAGTGGTCGTCACGGTACTCATTACTCAACACGCTTGGATCAGGCGCACGCATTTTACACAGCGTACGTACAATTTTCCGCAAATTGTCATCGGGCTGGTTGAGGAGACGTTAATGCTGGCAGACTGTTAGCCATGAGCGCGGCATTGGGCGGAACTTGGTTAGCAAGTGGTGAATTCAGGGGGCGCTGGAGCGCCCTGCCCGGTCAATTTGACAATCTCGGCAATATGGCCATGATGGCCGGCATGAGCACCGATTTTGTTTTCGCCCCCCAGACCCGCGACGGTCATCGCCTGGCAGGCTGATTGCCTGGTGTTGCTACCTGCCTTGTAGGCAAGAGCGGCACCAGGAGGCTCTACACACCCCACACTTTCCTGTTTTGCCCGTGACGTCTGCTGCCCGCAGGCGACATCGGCACGTCTCATTGAGGCTAATGCGATGACCTTCAAGTATTCCGTCACCCTTCCCATCAGCGGCGGCAACAAGCTGACCCGGTTTAAGGACTGGGCCGAGCAGCATGTGCCGGCCGTGCGTTACAGCCTGCCGCCCCAGACCCCGATCAAGACCGAAACCATGACCGTGCGGCTGGCCTCGCTCGAAGAGCGGCAGCATCTGCTGGTCGCCTTCGCCAAGTCTTCGCAGATGTGAGGAGACCCAAAGTGCCAGCCCTCAGATTCTGCCGGTCCTGTGCCGGTCCGCGGCCCCGGGCGGCACGCCGATGCCCGTGGTGCCTCAGGGACTACGACAGCGCGCAATCAACACCGGAGCATCTGTTCGATGCCCCCGAAGGCCGCGGCGGCGCGCGGCCCCAACCCTTGGGAGACAATGTGAGATGACGACACTTTCGCTCAAGGACTGGTCGCAGTCGCCCCAGATCATGGTCGGCGCCCGGGAACACCGGCGCCTGACCACGGCGGCGCTGATCGATGTGGAACAGGATTCCGACCAGGTCGATTTCCTGCTCTATGAACTCGACCGCGCCGTTATCGTGGAAGACGCGCTGCTGCCTGCCGATATCGTGCGGACCGGCAGCGTCGTGCGCTATCGCCTAGCGACAGGCGAAGAGCGGACGGTCAAGCTGGTGCTGCCCGAGGCCGTTGCCGGCCGGGATTCCTACCGGATCTCGGTGACGTCAAAGCATGGGGCGGCGCTGCTGGGGCTTAGGCCCGGACAGCTCATCGCCTGGATCGATGCCGGCGGCAGCGCACATAGCGTCGAAGTGCTCCGGGTGGCCAATACGGCCTGAGGGAGACGCGGGGAGCCCGGCTACGGGCTCCCTTTTTGGTTCTAGCTCAGGTCGAGCTGGCCTTCACCGACGATCACGGCGTGGCCGCCGATGGCGCCGTGAATGAGGACTTCGTTCTCGCGGCGCAATTGCAGCGAGATGCGGCAGAGGCGGCCCATTTCCTTGCCCTGGCGCAGCATGTAATCGGCCTGGCCACTGGCGAAGTCGGCCTCGTCGGAGAGAAGGCCGATCAGCGCCGCGGCGGCGGAGCCGGTGCCCGGGTCTTCACCTGCGGTATTGCTGAACATGCGCGCGGCGATGTCGTTGTCCGGCTCTTCTGGCGTCAAGGTGAACACGTAGGCCGAGTGGTGGTCGTGGAAGAACACCTCGTTGAACATGGCAACGTTCGGACGGACGCGGCGGAGGACGCCGGCGTCGCGCACGGGGATGAGGTGGAAGGTGACGCCGGCACTATAGACGGCGGGCGCGAAGACATCGCAACCAATCTCCTCGACTTCGATGCCCAGGCCTTGGGCGATTGAAAGCTTGTCGGTCATGTCGGCGACCTTGCTCGATAGGCGCGGCAGGGCGAAGCGGGCTTCGCCGGAGCGCTTGTCGGCCTTTTCGAAAAGGGCGGTGACGAGGCCGATCCTTTCTTCCATGCGGACCGCGGTGCGGTCATTCTGGAGGCCCAGCACGACGGCGGCGCCGACGGTGGGATGGCCGGCAAAGGGCAGTTCCTCGAAGGGCGTGAAGATGCGGATGCCGGCCGAGTTGCGCTCGTTCTGCGGCTTGGTGATGAACACCGTCTCGCTGAGATTGAACTCGCGCGCGATGGCCTGCATCTCGTTATCGAGAAGGCCATCGCCCTTGAGAACCACGGCGAGCTGATTGCCCTGCAGCCGGTCGCGGGTGAAGACGTCAAGGAGGAGATAGTCGAGCTTCATCTCAGGTCTCGGGCAACGCGAAATCGGCGCGGTTGCGGCCGAGATAATCGCAGAGGGCATCGACTGCGACGCCATGATCCTTGCGGCCCGGCAGGCCGGAAATTGTCAGTGAGCCGATAATGCCGGCGCCCGGCACGCGCAACGGAAAGCCGCCGCCGGCGATGACATAGTCTGCCGGATCAGCACCGGACTGGGGCGGGAACGGCGCTTCGCCGCGTTCGAGCACAAGACGATAGCTGGAGCGCTGGAAGCGGCGCACTGAGTTGATCTTGCGGCGCACCCATTCGGCATTGTCGGCACTGGTGCCCGGAGTGGCGGAGAAGAACAGCTGGCGATCCCAGGTGCGGATATCCACCACGAGGGACAGGTCATCCTTGAGGGCGCGGGCGCGAATGCTCGCGCCGATCTCGAAGGCCACGGCCTCGTCGAGAGCGGTCAGGACCAGCTCTGTCTCCTGGCGCTTCACCAGGGCGATATCGTCGTCGATGGGCATGTCATTCATTCCTGATGTGAGCGGGTCCAGGCCTCGAAAAGCGGCGTGCGGTCAAGCGCGCCCCTGGCGAAATTGACAAAGGCGGGATCGATATGGGTCCAGGCGGCCTTGCTGTCGGTCCAGATATTGCCGACAGGCGCGGCCCAATCGATGTCATCGAGAGTGCCGGCGCGCACGACCTTGATGTCGGCTGCGGGCGGATCGTTCCAGAGCCAGCCGTGGCAATGGGCGCAGAAATTCATGGCGATGACATTGCCGCTTTCGGCCTTGCGGTCATAGCGCGCGATTTCGCCCTGCAGCAGCTCGAAATCGGCGTTGCGGACAATCATCGACATGGACCAGCCCGCGCCGGAAAAGCGCTGGCAGTCCTTGCAATGGCAATTGTAGACCGAGAGCGGCGAGGCTTTCAGGCGGTAGCGCGCGCCACCGCATTGGCACCCACCTTCAACGGGAAAGTCCGGCAAAGCCATGGCCCTGTCCTCCATCAAGCGAGCTTGGTTCTACTGCATCGGCGACGCTGTTCTAAAGCGAAATCTTGCCGTCCTGCCAAACATCCAGAAGCTCTGCCGTGTAGGCCATCACGTGCCCCCTGCCCGTCGCGTCGGCTGCACGCTTGAGCGCGACAACGTCGGCAAGTTCGCGATGCTCCTGCTGGTCAAGATTGGCGCGGATTCTCGTCACCAACTCATCGGCCGATGCATCGAAATGAAAAGCCTGACCGATCGAAACACGCGGCCCATCGAGCACGGCAACGAGATTGCCCAGCCGAGCATCGGCCGCATTGAGCCCGGTCTCTTCGCTCAGCTCGATTTCGGTCGAACGCGCGACATCCACGCGCCCGTCTTCGCGCACATCCCGCGGCTCCAGCGATCCGCCGGGCGGATAGATACGCCGCGCATTGGCGGTGTCCTCGCCCATCACGCCGAGAATGAGGAACCCGTCAGCCGAAATCACCAGCGCCGAGCCAAAGAGATTGCGAATGCCCATCTCGGGAAAGCCGGCCTCGCGCCAGGTCAGAAAGGCCGAAAACGCATCCTCCCGCGCCTCCGAGCGCAGGATGCCATCTCCGCCGATGACCGGCGGCGATACCCCCAGAATTCGCCCATCCCACAGGTGAGGATTAGCTTCCAGCATCGCCGCCCAGCGCCCGGAGATCGACGCGCGCAGATTTTCCGGCATCGGCCAGGCACCAGGCACGAAACGGATATCGACGCCATTGATGGGAAGGACGCTAATGCTCATGGGCAGGACTTCTCGACGCTGAAAAACAAAACGGGGGCCGAAGCCCCCGTCTCTACTAACCAATTATGGCGATTAGTTCTTCGCCTTGTCGACCAGGGCACCAGCCTTGATCCAGGGCATCATGTCGCGCAGCTGCGAGCCAACGGCCTCGATCTGGTGCTCGTCGGCGAGGCGACGGGTCGCCTTGAAGCGCGAACCACCTGCCTTGATTTCCTGCATCCAGTCCGAGGTGAACTTGCCCGACTGAATGTCGTGCAGAACGCGCTTCATCTCGGCCTTGGTTTCCGAGGTGATGATGCGCGGACCGGTGACATATTCACCCCACTCGGCCGTGTTCGAGATCGAGTAGTTCATGTTGGCGATGCCGCCCTGGTAGATCAGGTCGACGATCAGCTTCACTTCGTGGAGGCACTCGAAGTAGGCCATTTCCGGAGCGTAGCCGGCTTCCACCAGCGTTTCGAAGCCAGCACGGATCAGCTCAACGAGACCGCCGCAGAGAACTGCCTGTTCGCCGAAGAGGTCGGTTTCGCACTCTTCACGGAAGTTGGTTTCGATGACGCCCGAACGGCCGCCGCCAACGCCCGATGCGTAAGCGAGAGCGATGTCGTGGGCATTGCCCGAAGCGTCGTGGTGCACGGCGATCAGGCACGGCACGCCGCCACCCTTCTGGTATTCGCCGCGAACGGTGTGGCCCGGGCCCTTCGGCGCGATCATGATCACGTCGACGGTGGACTTGGGTTCGATCAGGTTGAAGTGGACGTTGAGGCCGTGCGCGAAAGCGAGCGCTGCGCCATCACGAATGTTGGGCTCGATGTCCTTCTTGTAGATATCGGCCTGCAGTTCGTCGGGGGTCAGCAGCATGATGACGTCGGCCCAGGCGGAAGCCTCGGCAACCGACATGACCTTGAGGCCTTCGCTCTCGGCCTTCTTGGCCGACGGCGAGCCCGGACGCAGGCCAACGGCAACGTTGGTGACGCCCGAGTCGCGCAGGTTCAGCACATGGGCGTGGCCCTGCGAACCGTAACCGATGATGGCGACCTTCTTGGCCTTGATGATGTTGATGTCAGCATCACGATCGTAATAGACGCGCATGGGTATCTCCCCTCAACTGCGATTTCTTAGATATTGGCCTTAGCCCCGTAGAGGGCCAGGAACTGATCCGTCGCGGCCTTCACATCGGCTTCGATGTTGGCTTCGACATTGGATTGGGTCAGCCCCTTGTCGCCGAGGAGCAGACGGATCTGCACATCGCGGACGACGAGGCCGAAAAAGGTACGATAGGCGTCTTCGCTGGCATTGAAGCGCAGGAGCCGCGCATCGCGCGCCGCTTCCAGAATGGGCTTCAGACGGCGCCGAATGGCCAGGGGGCCATTTTCGAGGACGATATTGCCCAGGCTGTCCTTTTCCTGGGCAGCATGGGTAACGGCGGTGCGGTTGAGCGTGATCGAGACTTCGCCGACGATCGTCGTGAGTAAGTCGCGAGCGAATTGCTCAAGGCTTTCGCGGAGCACTTTCGCGCTGAGATGGCTGCGGTCGACATGGGGCATGCGCACTTTGGCCGCTTGCCACTGGACGGTCGCGGTCAGCAGGCCATCGCGGTCGCCGAACCACTTGTAGAGCGTTTCCTTGGAGCACGAGGCGCGGCGGGCCACCGCGGTCATGGTCAGGCCATCGCCGTTCTCGACCAACAGATCGAGCGCGGCCGTCAGCACCGCCTGCTGGCGGGGCGTGAAGGTCTCTTCGCTAATCTTGATGGGCAAAGGCACTGGTCGTTCCCCGCACAGCCATAGCCGAACGCTTTCGGCAATTTCCGTCCGCAGGCGTACCGTACGGTACGGTTCCGCGCAAGGGGGAATTTGGGGTTTGGAGAGGATTTTGTATGCGGCCCCGCAAAGTCCCGGTTTTTCAATACAGGGTCCCGGGTTGGGCAACGAACCGCGCGACGACTGAACCACTGAATTGAGCTGCCTTGTCGCGTGCTGATCCCACTAACCTCGGGGTTTTCGGCCACGCCACTGCGGCACCGAAGTCAGCAAGGGACCTCCCCACTCGACGAACGTTGGGAGAATGAAGTTGAATAGTGCCCGTCGAGAGGGGCAGGCTGGCCCGGGTTAGGGTTGCTCGATCGCGGCGGCGATCCCCTGCCCCACGCCGTGCATTTGGGTGCAAAAGCTCGCCGCTTTCCTATCAATGACGGCTCGCGCCCAATGCCTCCATGGCGGCGCGATGGGATGCTCGTGGAGCATAACCTCAACCGGCTCGCCGCGACGCTGAGGAATTCGCACCGGTCCTGGGCCCTTCGTATCTATCCTCAGGCGAATGGAATTGTTTTCTCCGGCTCCACAGAACGCGCAAACAACTAATTTAACAATGTCTATCGTTTTACTATACTAAAGCATCTAGCGTTCGGTCAGGCGACGTTGTTCCGTCGTAGTGCGAGCCCGGCCATGACATTTGCTCCTGAAACCGAAACAGGTCCCCTACCCAACATTCTCCCTTTGATCGCCAGCTTCGCCGACGAGCTTGCAGCCATCCGGCAAGATATCCACAAGCACCCCGAGATCGGGTTCGAGGAAGAACGGACGTCGGCCATTGTCGCCGAGAAGCTCGCTTCCTGGGGTATTGAAGTCCACCGCGGCTACGGCAAGACCGGCGTCGTGGGGCAACTCAAAGGCAAGCACGAAGGCAACCGGTCCATCGGGCTGCGGGCGGATATGGATGCGCTGCCCATGCCGGAAGAGACTGGGCTACCTTATGCCTCGGTCTATCCAGGGCGCTTCCATGGCTGCGGGCACGACGCCCATACAGCCATCCTTCTGGGCACAGCGCGCTATCTCGCCGAGACACGCGATTTCGCCGGCACCGTAAACTTCATCTTCCAGCCAGCCGAAGAGGGTCTTGGCGGCGCGCGCGCCATGATCGAGGATGGCCTGTTCACGGACTTCCCGGTCGACGAAATCTATGGTCTGCACAACTCGCCGGCCACCTATTCCAAGCCCAATCATCTTCGGGCCTCGCCGGGGACCCTGCTTGCCGGCGCCGATTTCTTTGACATCAAGCTTATCGGACGCGGCGCCCATGCCGCACACCCCGATGTAGCGCACGATCCTATCCCCGCAGCAGCGGAACTGGTTCAGGCGCTACAGACGATCGTCAGTCGCAATGTCTCGCCGACCGATCCTGCGGTGTTGTCGGTGACACGCATCGAAGCCGGTTCGGCCTACAATGTCATTCCCGAAACGGCGACCCTTGCCGGGACCGTCCGCGCCTTCTCTGACGACGTGCGCGCGACAATTCGTCAGCGGATACGCGAAATCGCCAACAGCATCGCTGCTGCCCACAACCTCAAGGCAGAAATCGACATTCGCGACATTTTCTCGGTGCTGACGAACAGCGCCGAAGCCGTGGAACACGTTGCCGCCGTGGGGCGCGAGGTGCTCGGCGCGGATCGCGTTTCGACAGAGCCCCATCGTGCCATGGGCAGCGAAGACTTCGCCGACATGCTCAAGCACGCGCCAGGTGCGTTTTTTACCCTCGGCCATCGCGGCAAGGTGGCCGCGCACAATCCAGGCTTCGTTATTGACGACGCCCTGCTGCCGGTTGGCGCGACCCTGTTCGCCCGCCTCATCGAAACGCGGCTTGCAGCCGCCTGAAACTCCACAGCCTCAGAAAGGAACTATAACCATGGCATTGGATCGTCGTACTTTCCTGCTCGCCGGCACCGCGCTCGGCGGCTCCGTTCTCCTGGGCGGGAGTGCCTTCGGGCAATCATCCAGTCCGCAGCGCGGTGGCGTTGCAACCTTCGTCGCCGTGGGCGAGCCGACAACGCTGGTGCCACTGCTCGATTCCAATACCCGCACCCGCGACATCTCCACCAAAATCCTGGAAGGACTCGTTCGGTTTGACAGCGAGTTCAATGCCCAGCCGGTCCTCGCCACAGATTGGCAGGTCTCGGAGGATGGTTTGCGGCACACCTTCAAGTTGCGTCAGGGCGTAAAGTGGCATGACGGCGCGGATTTCACCTCCGAAGACGTCAAGTTCACGCTGCTTGCCTACAAGGCCGTGGGGCCACGTGGCCGAATAACCTTTGCCAATATCAAGGAGATCGAAACGCCCGATGCGCACACGGCCATCGTGGTTCTCTCAAAGCCGACGCCCTATCTCCTGCGCGCCCTGACCGGTGGGGAAACGCCGATCCTGCCTGCACACGCCTATCCAAGCGATGACTATGCCAGCAGCGCAAATGGCAGTGCCCCAATCGGGACAGGCCCGTTCAAATTCGAGGAATGGCAGCGCGGCAGCTTTGTTCGATTGTCCCGCAATCCGGACTACTGGCAACCCGACCTGCCCTACCTCGATGGTTTCGTCGCCCGTTTCGCCAGCGACGGTGCGGCGGCGGCCGTCGCCATCGAAACCGGTGAGGCCGACTATACCACCGGCGTACCCCTGGCAGAGATCGGTCGTCTGGCTGCGTTGCCGGACATCGAAGTGGACGTCTACACCGACGCCTATCTCAACAACGCCCAGGTATTTGAGTACAAGCTCGAGAATGAAATTCTGGCGAAAACCGAGGTTCGCCACGCGCTGGCCCAGGCCATCGACCGGCAGTTCATTATCGACAATATCTACTACGGAACCGCCAAGGCCGCAGGCTCCAACATCCCCGCGGTCTTCACCGCGTACAATGACGAGGCGCCGTTCCAATATCCCTATGACCCGGCCAAGGCGGCCACTCTGCTCGACGCCGCCGGCTATCCGAAGGGCGCGGACGGCACTCGCTTTTCGCTGAAGCTGACCTTCCTGCCGGGGGACACCTTCAAGAAGACCGCAGAGTATATTCGATCATCGTTCGGCGAACTGGGCGTCAAGGTAGATATCGTCGATGGCGACCTCGCGACCTTCATCAAGCGCGTTTACACGGATCGCGATTTCGACATCAACATCAACGGCATAAGCCGCCTCTTCGACCCGACTGCCGGCGTACAACGCCTCTACTGGTCCGATGGCATCAAGAACATCTCGCCCTACGTAAATGCGGCGCACTACAACAACCCGGAAGTCGATGACCTCTTCCGCTCTGCCGCCGTGGAGGTGGACGAGACCAAGCGCGCTGAAACGTTCAAACGCATCCAGGTCATTGTCGGCAAGGAGCTGCCCAACTTCTCCATCATTGCCCTGCCCACCGTCATCGCCCGCAACGTGCGCATCAATGACATCGTTACGACGATCGATATCGCGTCGAGCGATTTGGCAAAGGCCTGGAAGCAAAGCTAGCCGACAAGCAAAGCGGCGTTGCTGGATCTCCAACGGCAACGCCGACCTCGACCAGCATCCATGGGGATGCCCCACTGTTGAGGACGACTGCGGGGCAATGGTCTGCTAACGTCAGGCCATTCCAACGCCACCGCGATCCCCTGCCCCACACCAATGCACATTGTCTCCAGAGCCCGACCGTTTCCTGAAGCATTCTGTGCGCCCTCGCCCGCATGAGTACGCTTTACACTCTGGTCGGCGGCGCAAGTGCCAAGCAGGAGATCAAAAAAAGCCGCTTCGTTGCCTTTGCGGCACCGGTTGATGATGAGGCCGCGGCCAAGGAATTCATCGCCAGGAACGCTGACGTTTCGGCGGGTCACAACTGTTTTGCCTGGCGGATTGGGCAGAGCTATCGATTCAGTGACGATGGGGAGCCAAGCGGTACGGCGGGCAAGCCTATCTTGCAGGCCATCGACGGACAGAATTTGGACCGTATCGTCGTGGTCGTGTCGCGATGGTTCGGTGGGGTATTGCTGGGGAGCGGCGGGCTTGTAAGGGCCTATGGCGGCACCGCCGCCATGTGTCTTCGCGATGCCGAGAAAGAGGCCGTCGTCGATACAGTGGCCGCGATTGTCACCTGTCCTTTTGGCGACCTCGCCCTGGTACAAGCGCGCCTTGCAGCTTGGCCGGGCGTCAGAATGGACAACCCCATGTTCGACCCGCAGGGCGCATCATGGTCGATCGCTGTTCCGCGACGCGATACCGAAGCGCTCGCACGCATGGTGGCAGACGTTTCGGCAGCGCGCGCAGAAGTCGTGCTGGTTCAGGACTGACGGACTACCAGGGCGCGGCGGGAGCTACAGGCGCGGCGCCATCCGCTGCCGTGCCCTTCCCCACACAAACGCCTTGATGGCCATCCCAGCCGCAATAGCTGAGCCGCCCATCGGCGCGTGTCCGACCGAAAGCGGCGTTCGGGGCCCCGCAATCTTCACAAAAATAGATCGGGAACTTCGCGTCCGCATTGGACGCCGGGGAGATGATCCCTTTTTCAGACTGGAATTTGGTCGGCATGCTCGGGAAGGAATCAGGCTTGGAAAGCTGAAGGTGTATCATGGGCTCGAGAGTGTGGCTGATGCATCTGACCCGAGCGCGCGCTTATTCGGCGCCGAAAACAAAAATCGCCCCGGCGAGGACCGGGGCGACATTGAGAGTGCCGAGGGCTCAAGCGCCCAGCTTTTCCCAATCGAGCACGATCTTGCCGCCGGTGCCGGAGGCCGCTTCCTCGAAGGCGGCGGCATAGTCGCTGGCGGGGCGGCGGCCGGTGATGACGCCGCGAACATCGAGGCCGCTTTCGAGCATGGCCAGCATCTTGTGCCAGGTCTCGAACATTTCGCGCCCGTAGATGCCCTTGAGGGTGATCATGCGGAAGACGATCTTGCCCAGATCAAACGGAAACGGGCGCGCCGGAATGCCGAGGAGCGCGATCTTGCCGCCCATGACCATGTGGTCGATCATCTGGTCGAGCGCAGCGGGGGCTCCGCTCATTTCGAGGCCGACGTCAAAGCCTTCGCGCATGCCGAGGCGGTTCATGGTGTCGCGAAGGTCTTCCCTGGCGACATTGACCGGAACGACATCGGCAACCTTGGCAGCCAGTTCGAGGCGCTGGGGGCTGATGTCGGTGATGACGACGTGCCGGGCGCCAACATGGCGCGCCACTGCACCGGCCATGATGCCGATGGGACCGGCGCCGGTGATCAGGACGTCCTCGCCCACGATGTCGAAGGAGAGCGCCGTATGGACCGCATTGCCGAGCGGATCGAGGATGGCGCCGATTTCATCGTCGACGCTATCGGGCAGCGGCACGACGTTGAAGGCCGGGATGCGGACGAATTCAGCAAAGGCACCGGGCAGATTGACCCCGATGCCCTTGGTATCGGGATCGAGATGGTACTTGCCGCCGCGGGCCGCGCGGCTATTGCCGCCGACCACGTGCCCCTCACCGGAGACGCGCTGGCCGATCTTGAGGCTGCGGACATTGTCGCCGATAGCGACGATCTCGCCGGCATATTCGTGGCCCGTGATCATGGAGACCGGCACGGTGCGGCTGGCCCATTCATCCCAATTGTAGATGTGCACGTCGGTGCCGCAGATGCCGGTTTTCTTGACCTTGATCAGCACATCGTCGGGCCCAATTGCAGGCACCGGGCGGTCTTCCATCCAGATGCCGCGTTCCGGCTTTGCCTTGACCAGCGCTTTCATCAGATCACTCCCAGGGCGCGGCCGGCATCGCCGAAAGCCGCAATTGCAAAATCAATGTCTTCGTCGGTCAGGGCGGCCGACATCTGCGTGCGGATGCGCGCCTTGCCCTGCGGCACGACCGGATAGAAGAAGCCGGCGACATAGACGCCGCGCGCATCAAGCTCGGCCGCCATACGCTGGGCGAGGACGGCGTCGCCGAGCATGACCGGGATGATCGGGGTCTGGCCGTCGATCAGGGTGAAGCCTGCCTGACTGAGGCCGGCGCGGAAACGGGCGGCGTGGCCGGCGAGTTTCTGGCGCAGGTCGTCGGCGTTTTCGGCGATGTCGATGGCCTTGAGCGAGCCGGCGGCGACGGCCGGGGCCAGGCTATTGGAAAAGAGGTAGGGGCGAGCGCGCTGGCGCAGCAGGTCGATGATCGGCTGGGCTGCGGCGATGAAGCCTCCCATGGAGCCGCCGAGGGTTTTGCCCAGCGTACCCGTAACAATATCGACGCCATTGCCGGCACCGGTCAGGGCCGGAGTGCCCCTGCCCTTTTCGCCGAGATGGCCGGTCGCGTGGCAATCGTCCACCGCCACGAGGGCGCCGAAGCGTTCGGCCAGGGCGCAGATTTCGGGGAGCTTGGCGACGTG
Organism: Devosia sp.; assembly: GCF_017307565.1. Taxonomy (GTDB): domain Bacteria; phylum Pseudomonadota; class Alphaproteobacteria; order Rhizobiales; family Devosiaceae; genus Devosia. The sequence continues at coordinate 53,944 of NZ_JAFKHD010000310.1, read as the reverse complement.
GCCGTCCATGGAGAAGACGCCATCGGTGATGATGAGCTTGAAGCGGCAGCCATCGGCTTCGGCCTGCTTGAGCTGGGTTTCGAGCGCATCCATGTCGCTGGTGTCGTAGCGATAGCGGCGGGCCTTGCTCAGGCGGACGCCATCGATGATCGAGGCGTGATTGAGCGAGTCCGAGATGACAGCGTCTTCAGGGCCGAGGAGGGTTTCGAACAGCGCGCCATTGGCATCGAAGCAGGCGGCAAAAAGGATGGCATCGTCCTTGCCGAGATAGGCGGCGATGCGGCGTTCAAGTTCGCGGTGCAGGTCCTGGGTGCCGCAGATGAAGCGGACGGAGGCCATGCCGAAGCCGTGGCTATCGAGCGCGGCCGCGGCGGCCTGGCGGATTTCCGGGTGATTGGCGAGGCCGAGATAATTGTTGGCGCAGAGGTTGAGCATGGTGCGCCCGGCAACCTCGATGCGGCCGCCCTGAGGCCCGGTGATTTCACGCTCCTGCTTGCGCAGGCCGGCCGCTTCGATGTCGGACAGAACCGTCCGCACGTGTTCAAGAAAACCGCTATTCATGGCCGCGTCCTCCGCTATAATGGAATTTCCTGTATATTGGATTTGCATTTCCGTTACAATGGAATTTCGATGACCACCGACGCTCCGCCGCAACTGGGTCCCATCATTCAGGGCCAGCGCAAAGCCCGGCACCTGACGCTGGAACAACTGGCGGCCCGCTCAGGGGTTTCAAAATCGATGCTGTCGCAGATCGAGCGCGGTGATGCTAACCCGACCTTTGCGGTGCTCTGGGGGCTGACGCAGGCGTTGCAGCTTGATCTGGCCGAGCTGGTTGGCGGCGGGGTGACGCAAAAACAGTCCGAGACCATCGAGGTGGTGAGCCTTGCGCATACGCCCGAGATCCGCTCCCCCAGGGGCGACTGGACACTGCGCATTCTGAGCCCGCCAAACCTGGCGAGCCAGGTGGAATGGTATGAGGTGGAGATTGCCGCGGGACGGAGCCTTGCGAGTTCGCCGCATTCGGCCGGCACGACCGAACACCTGACGGCCTGGACGGATGGGCTGGCGGTGATATCAGGCGGTGCGCGGCAGGGGCTGATGAAGGGCGAGACGGCGCGGTATCGCGCGGACTTGCCGCATGAGATCGTCAATGAGGCAGGTGGGCCGGCGCGGGCGCTGATGGTGGTGCATTATCGGGGGTGATGGCGGCGGGTTATTGCCGCGACTTACGGAAATAGAGTTCCCGCTTTCGCGGGAATGACGCTGTGTAGGGCGCGCGTTTGGCGCGAAAACCGGCGTGTTCGCGCTTGTGAACACCCCTTACCGGCCCTCCCCGTTAAGGGGAGGGTGTTGCGTCGAGCGTGGTAGAGCTGTGACTCACACCACTTCGGGGATCCAGACCACCATGCTGCCCTGTCCGCGGTTGGCCCAGAGATAATATGGGATGGCGGTCAGGCTTGCTTCGCGTTCGGCCGGGGGCCGGGTGCGGTAGAGGCCGGCCCATTCGCCTTCGTCGATCGCCGTGGCTGGTGCCTTGAGCGTGACGACGCCGTCGAAGAGGTTTTGGTCGGTCTTCACCTCGAGGGCGGCGTCGCGCTTGATCTTGAGGCGCTGGACGCGGCCGCCGGGGTTATCGATTTCTTCGAGGCAGTAAACCAGCGGGCCACGCTTGAGAGCGACACGGCCGGCATTCATGATCACGCCCGGGTGAGAATAGAGCCGCTCGGCGGGCATGGGCAGGTCGAGCGCGATAGTGTCGCCCTTTGCCCAGGTGCGGTGGATGGTGACATAGCCCCTGTCGGCCTTGGCTTCGACCTTCTGGCCGTTCACCGAAACAATGGCGCCGTGGCACCAGCCGGGGATGCGCAGCTTGACGTCGAACGCGGCGGGCGTTTCGGGATCGACGGAAATGCGGATGTCCCCGGACCAGGGATAGTTAGAGACTTCGCGCAGGGCGACCTGTTGGCCGCCGACATCGACCGTGCTGGCAATGCCGCCATATAGATGGAAGGCCACGCCATTGTCCGAAGCGGAGAGGAAGTAGCCGCCGACCGAGGCCACGAGGCGGGACACGTTCATGGTGCAGCATGGACAGGTGTGCCAATCCCACCGGGTTGGGGTGCCGTCGCTTTCGAGCGGGTTGGCGTAGAAATAGTGCTCGCCATCGCGGCTGAGGCCGGACAGAGCGCCGTTGAACATGGCGAGTTCGAGGATGTCGGCATATTTGCCGTCGAGATCGAGATGGAGCATGCGCTGGGCCCAGAAGATCAGGGCGACGGAGGCGCAGGTCTCGGCATAGGCGGTCTGGTTGGGCAGGTCGAAATCGTGGGTGAAACCCTCGTTGTGCGCTGAGGGGCCGAGGCCCGCGGTCACGTACATCTTGGTTTCCATGACGTCGTCCCAGAGCACTTCGCAGGCGCGCTTGAGGGCCGGATCGTTGAGTTCGGCGGCGAGGTCGGCCATGGCGGTGTAGAGATACATGGCGCGCACGGCGTGACCGACGACCTTCTCCTGGTCGCGAACAGGCTTGTGGCTCTGCGAGTATTCGTAATTGGCGAACACGTAGCGCTGCTTCGCGTCCCCGCCCTCCCGGGCTTCGCGTTCGATGTCGAAGTAGTGCGGGTCGGTGCGGCCGCGCTCGTTGATCATGTAGGCAGCGAAGTCGAGGTGCTTCTTCTCGCCGGTGAGGTAGTAGAGCTTCATCAGGGCAAGCTCGATTTCCTCGTGGCCATCATAGCCACGCTTCTTGCCGGGCTCGGTGCCGAAGGTGGAATAGATGTGGTCGAGGTAGCGCTCCATGATGTCGAGGAAGCGTCGCCGGCCGGTTACCTGAAAATAGGCCACCGCACCTTCGAGGAGGTGTCCGGCATTGTACATCTCGTGGTTGTCGCGCAGGTTGGTCCAGCGGTTTTCGGGTTCGCGGCCAAGGTACCAGCAGTTGAGGTAGCCGTCGGGCGCCTGGGCCTTTTCGAGATCGTCCACCGCCGCTTCGATCTTGGCTTCGATATCGGCATCGCGGCGATGGGCCAGCGCGTAGCTGGCCGCCTCGATCCACTTACCGACATCGCTATCCCAGAAGACCTGCACGGTGAAACCATTGCTGTGGCGCGGGAAGCGCAGCGGCGGGGGTGGATTGTGCAGTTTCAGCGAGTCGAGGATGCCGTATTCGCCGAGCTTCTTGTGCTGGCTGGGAACGGTGCGATCGAGCACGGTTTCGAGCCGCTCATGCCAGAATTTTCCTTCAAGTCGAACGGCCGGAAACGGGATGGGAGCGTAGCGTGACATGAGAAAACCTTTTCGCTTTCGAAGCAAAGAGAAGACTGTGTTTGCCGGTGCCCCTCCCCCTCGGCATCCCGGCTGTGGCGGGGACGACGAGGGGTGGGCGGAGTGGGATTGGGGCTAGATGCGCGCGCCGGTTTGCGGATCGAAGAGGTGGACGAGGGCGGGGTCGATCTCAAGGCCGACGCGGTCACCGACGGCGACGGAGGACCGGTCGGTCTGGACCACCTGCAGGCGGTCGTCCCTGGACCCGAGATAGGTCGCAGAGCCGGTCGACTCGACGTTACCGACTTCGACGTGGAAGTCTGCCGGCCCCTGAGCGATGCGCAGGTGCTCGGGGCGGAGGCCGGCGATGACCTGGCGGTTGGGCTCGGCGGGCTTGCCGAGGGCAATGCGTTCGCCGCCGGCGAGGACGACGCTGCCGCCATCTTCGGACACGGTGCCATCGAGGAAATTCATTGCCGGCGAGCCGATGAAGCCGGCGACGAAGCGATTGACCGGGTGATCGTAAAGGTCGAGCGGCCTGCCCTGCTGCTCGATGATGCCATCGCGCATGACGACAACCCAATCGGCCATGGTCATGGCCTCGATCTGGTCATGGGTAACATAGACCGAGGTGGCGCCGAGCCGATCATGGAGGGCGCGGATTTCCTTGCGCATCTGCACGCGGAGGGCGGCATCGAGGTTGGAGAGCGGTTCGTCGAAGAGGAAGGCCTTGGGATTGCGGATGATGGCGCGGCCCATGGCGACGCGCTGCCGCTGGCCGCCCGAGAGCTGGCGGGGATACCGCGGCAACAGCGCGGAGAGACCGGTCGTGGCCGCGACCTCGGCCGCCTTGGCCTTGGCCTCAGCCTTACCCACGCCGTGAAGGCGGAGGGAATAGGTGAGGTTTTCTTCCACGGTCATATGCGGATAGAGCGCGTAGGACTGGAACACCATGGCGATGTCGCGGTGGCGGGGCGGCACGCCGGTCATTGCCTTGCCGGCGATATGCAGGTCGCCGGAGGTGATGGTTTCGAGCCCGGCGATGGACCGCAGCAGTGTGGACTTGCCGCAGCCCGAGGGGCCGACCAGGGCAACAAAACTCCCCTTCTCGATCGAGAGGCTGACCTTCTTGAGCGCATGAAAGGCGCCGTAGTGCTTGTCGATATTCTTGAGTTCGATCTGGGCGGTCATTTGAGCGCTCCCGAGGTGAGGCCGGAGACAATGCGGCGCTGCAGCAGGACGAAAACGGCGAGGATCGGCGTCACGTAGATCGCCGAATAGGCCATGATGGAGTTCCAGTCGGTCGAGTTGGGCCCGAGGAAGCCGGAGAGACCGACGCTGGCGGGCTGCAAGGCCGGATCCTGGATGATCGACTTGGAATAGATGTACTCGCCGAACGAGCTCATGAAGGTGAGGATGGCGCAGACAAGGATGCCGTTTCGCGCCAGCGGCAAGACGATGGAGAAGAAAGCGCCGACGCGCGAATTGCCATCGACGAGCGCGGCTTCCTCGAGTTCACGCGGCACGGTCATGAAGGTGGCGCGCACGAGGACGACGAAGAAGGGCATGGCCTTTGCCGCCGCCGCCAGCACCACGGCCGAGCGCGGGAAGCTCAGAAGCCCCAACTGGCTGAAGGCGACGAAGAGCGGCGTCACCATGACAGATGCGGGCAGCACCTGCAGCATCAGCACCGAGAAAAGGCCGATATCGACCCAGACGCTTCGATACCGCGCCAGCACATAGGCGCAGCCTGTGCCGAAGATGACTGTGATGGCCGTGACCCCGGCCGCGATCAGCGTCGAGTTCCAGAGGAACACGTGCATGGTTCGCCGGGTCCAGACATTGGGATAGATCGACAGGTCGATCTCCCGCGGCCAGAACGTGGGCGGATTGGCAAAGATCTCCGAACCCGATTTGAAGCTCGTGATGTACATCCAGTAGAGCGGGAAGAGATAAACCGCTGCCAGACCGAGGGCGACGGCAACGAGCAGCCATTGGATATAGGGCCGGGTCATCCGCGCACCTCATGGCGGGTCGAGCGCACGTAGATGATCGAGGCGATCAAAACGAGGATCAGCATCATCACGGAAATCGTGGCGCCCTTGGCGAAATCGTAGAGCTTGAAACTCATCTGCCAGGACCAGAATTGAGCGACCGTCGAAGTATTGGCGGGGCCGCCTTCGGTAATCGCGGGGAAAAGGTCGAACTGCTGCAGGGTGCCGATAAGACCCAGCGAGAGCACGGCGCCGATGGTTGAACGCATCATCGGCAGGGTGATGGTCCAGAAGCGTTGGAAGGCGTTGGCGCCATCGAGTTCGGCGGCCTCGTAGAGATCGCGCGGGATAGCGGCGAGGCCGACCGAGAGCAGCAGCATGTTGAAGGCGAGGCCAAGCCAGATATTGGCAATGACCACCGCCCAGATGGAAAAGGCCGGGTCCGACTTCCAGAAGATATTGGAGCTGATGACCCCGAAATTCTTGAGGATGGTGTTGAGCACGCCGAAGTCGCCGGCGAGAATCCAGCTCCAGATGGCCCCAACCACGAGGCCCGGCATCACCCACGAGACAAGGAACAGGCCGCGAATAGTCGATGCGCCCGGAAAATTCTGCGCGAAGAACAGCGCCAGTGCGAAACCGATGACGAACTGGCCGCCCATCGAGAAGAAGACGAAGATGAAGGTGTTTTTCGCCACCAGCCAGAACGCCGGTTCGCGCACCACATCGATATAGTTCTGGAAGCCGGCCCATGGCCGGATCAACGAGCCCAGGGTGAACATGTCCACCTGCTGAAAGCTCATCAGCACGTTGTAAATCAGCGGCAGGCCAGCCATGGCGATGAGAAACACCATCGCCGCACCCACAAGCAGAATATCGAATCCCGCGCCATCGCGCAGGGAACCCAAAAATCGTCGCATAAGACCTCCAGACCAGACCGTTCTCGTCGGGCGCGAAGCGCCACCTCCTCCTCTCGAGGGAGAGGTCGGATGGCGCGGCGATCCGGGTGAAGGGCCTTTGTGCCAAGGGTGCCGAAGGCCCCTCACCCGCCGCTTCGCGTCGACCTCTCCCCCGGAGGGAGAGGTGGAGTCGGCCTAACCGGCCGACTCCTGACAAAAGCCGCCTTACTTCCCGAGAATGCCGTCGATGGTGGTCTGCGCCTGGTTCAGCGCATCCTTGGACGACATCTGGCCGGTCAGCGCCTGCTGCATGGCGTCATAGATGGCCTTGGAGATCTTCTGCCATTCCGGGTGCGGACCGCGCGGCTGGGCGTACTGGAGCTGTTCGAGGAACACCTTCAGCGCCGCGTCCTTTTTCTCGACGCCGGTCACGGGCAGTTCGATATCGCTGCGTGCCGGAATGGAACCGAATTCTGCAAAGATCCGGTTGTCCTGGCTGGCAAAGTATTCGAGCGCGCGGAAGGCTTCGTCCGGGTGCTTGGTGGTCGACATGATGCCCCAGTCGAACCCGCCGAGAGCGGAGGAGCGTTCGCCGCCTTCGGTGATGGTCGGCAACAGAGCCACGCCCCAGTCGAACTTGGCGTCTTCCACCATACGATCGACTTCCCACGGGCCAGAAATAGCCATGGCGGCATTGCCAGAGTTGAAGGTGCCGGTGGAGTCCCACTGACCGAGGCTCAGCACGTCCTTGGACGCCCAGCCGTTGTCGACCATCTTCTTCCAAAGATCGAGCACTTCGGCCGCGCCGTCGGTGTTCACGTGGTCATAGCCACCACCCGACATCTGGATGATCGGCAGGAACTGGAACGTGCCTTCTTCACCCGCGCGGGCCGAGAAGGTTGCGCCATATACGTTGTTGGCCGGATCGGTCAGCTTTTCGGCATATTCGGTCAGCTGCGCCCAGGTCTTCGGCGGCTCGGTGATCCCGGCCTTGGCGAAGAGGTCCTTGTTGTAGAACACGCCGATCGTGTCGGTATATTTCGGAATGCCGAACAGCTTCCCGTCCCAAGAAACCGAATTCAGCGGGCCCGCAAAATAGTTGTCGGCCTTGATCACGCTCGAATTGGCGATCCGGTCGGTAATATCGAGCATGGCACCGCGCGACGAGAACAGCGCGAAATCGGGATTGTCGAAGGACACGATGTCGGGGGCATTGCCCGTTGCGAAGGCGCGCAGCGTTTCGTTGACGAGATCGTCGAACGGAATGGCGCGATATTCGACGACGATGTCGTCATTGGCCTCGTCGAATTCCTTCGAGAAGGTATCGGCGATACCGACGCGGTCCACCCCGTCGATCGACCAGATTTTCAGCGTCACCTGCGCGAAGGCAGGCGTCGCCAGGCTCATTGCACCAAGGCTCACAGCAGCAAGAAGGCCGGCAAAATGCAGTTTCATGTACTTCCTCCCTAGCGGCACAATCGCCGCAAAAATGCTGCGCGGGGCCCTCCTGCCCCAGGCAGCGGTTAGTCGGCGGCGGTAGCGAGACCTCCGCGACGTTCGGTAACCGCGGCGTCGCCACCGCTGGATTGTCTGATGACGAGCCGGCACGGCAGTTTCCGCACGCCGGGCTCCACGGGCTTGCCCTCGGCAAGCTCCAGCACAAGCCGTCCGGCCTCGCGGCCGATGGCTTCCAAATTCATATCCACCGAGGTCAGCGGCGGCCGGGTCTGGCTGGCGACAATCTCCCAATTGTCAAAGCCAACCACCGAGACACTTTCGGGCACTTTTATGCCGCGCTCGCGCAAGGCATCGACGACGCCGCGGGCGATCTGGTCGTTGCCGCAGAAGACCGCGTCTGGGTGTTCGCCATCGGTGCCCCAGAGTTCTGCTACGGCTTCATGGCCCCAGCTTTCGGACCAGGTGCCGTAGAGCACCCTGCCCTCGCCGCCGATGACGGCGCGGTAGGCGGAAGCGCGCTCCCTGACCGAGGCAAAGGTTTCAGGACCCGTAACATGGACGACACGCTTTCTGTCGTGAGCCAGCAGGTGTTCGACCGCCTCGGTGGACCCCTGAAAGTCGTCGGAAACCAGGGTTACCGAGCCTTCTTGCCCCTCGGTGAAGGCATAGACCACCGGAACCGGCAGGTCGCTGAGATCGACGGGCAGACGCCGGTCGATGCGTTTTCCCGAAGCGATGATGCCATCGACCTGCTTATCGAGCATGGCATCGAGATGCACGCGGCCCAAGGCAGGATCGTCCTCAATGCCACAGAGGAAGACAGACACGCCGCGATCAACGAGCGCCGCGGAAATGCCGGCCATGACCGGCAGTGTGAAGCGGCCATAGGTATCGTTGGTCAAAAGGCCGATAGTGAAGCTGCGCTTCTGGATCAGGCCGCGCGCCATGGCATTGGGCCGGAAGCCGAGTTCTGTCGCTGCCGCCTTGACGCGATTGCGCGTTTCCTCGGTCATCCGCCCGGTATCGTTGAGCGCCTTGGAGGCCGTGGCGACGCTGACCTCGGCAAGGCGCGCGACGTCGTAAATACGAACCCTTCCTCCTCCAGCGTTCATACAAACCTCCTTAGGAAACCGTTTTCTCACGCAGAGAAAACCTTATTCTTGACCTCGTCAAGATAAGTCATACTTTTATGCGGTCACGAATTCTCCGCCGCGGCTGGACTTGAGATAGTTGAGCGCGTGGACCTGACCGGTCATTTCGAGATCGTCGCGATAGACCGGATCATGCCAGCCCTCGATGTCGATCGAACCCTGGTAGCCGGCGAGGCGAAGCTCAGAGATAACGTCCGTCCAATTGGTGTCGCCGAAGCCCGGCGTGCGCATGAAGACGAAGGGCACCTTGCCGAAGACGCCGTGCTCGCGGATGACGTCCCAGCGGATGGTCGCGTCCTTGCCGTGAACATGGAAGAATTTGTGCGCCCATTTGCGGATCTGCGGGATCGGATCGATCAGGTAGACCATCTGGTGGCAGGGCTCCCACTCGAGCCCGATATTGTCGTCCGGGGTTTCGTTGAACATCAGCTCCCAGGCGTCGGGATTGTGCGCGATGTTCCAGTCGCCGGTCTGCCAATTGCCGTCCATGGCGCAGTTCTCGAAGGCGATCTTGACGCCTTTGTCGGCGGCGCGCTTGGCGAGTTCGGACCAGACTTCCTTGTAGCGCGGGAGGCTATCAGTCAGCATCTTGTTACGAATGCGCCCGGTAAAGCCGGCGACGCAGGTGGCGCCGAAGTGATGGGCGTTGTCGATGCAATCCTTCCAGCCCTGCAGGGTCTGGCGATCCAGCTCCTGATCTTCCAGCGGATTGCCGAACATGCCGATGGTCGAGATGGTGATGTCGCGATCGCCAATGGCCTCGCGGCAGCGCTTGCCCAGGTCGGCAAGGTCCTGGCCGTTGGTCGTCTGCCAGAAGAAGGGTTCGAAGCTTTCGAAGCCCAGGTCGGCGATTTCCCCGATGCGGGTGGCCGCCTGGCCGCCCGAGGCGCTGATCATGGTGCCGATACGAATGGACTTGGCGGGATTGGTCACGGGAAAAACCTAAGCTGAAATGAGAACACGTTGCCCGAGGCGGGCGCTTTCGATGGCGGCGAAGACCATGGCGAGGCTTTTGATGTTGTCGCTGCCGGCGGTTTCAGGCTCCGTGCCGGCCTCGATGGCGGCAAGGAAGTCAGCGATCACGCTGGCATGGCCCTCGGTCTTGGTGGTGTCGGGCATGTCGGGAATGTCCAGCATCTCAAGGGGCCGGAAGAAGCCGGTGTCGCCGGAGACCTGATGGGCTTCGAAGCGATCATAGCCATCCCAGAGGAGCGTGCCGCGCGTACCGACGATGCGCCAGGCGGCCTCCCAGCTGGTATTGGCGCCCTCGGCGCTCCAACTGCCGCGATAGTTGAAGACGATGTCGTCTTCGAATTCGAAGATGGCATTGGCGGCGGCGCCATGGGCGTACCACGAGCCGCGCGGATTGGTTTCGAGGCAGTAGACCGCCCTGGGCGCCGTGCCGGCCATGAAGCGGGCGGCGTCGAGCGTGTGGATAGCCATGTCGAGCAACAGGACGTTGCGCATTTCCTCGCGAAAGCCGCCGAAGTGGGAGCCGACGAAGAAGTCGCAATTGAGCGAGGTCACCTGCCCCAGCGCGCCGCTCTCGATCAGTTGACGGATGCGGCGGATGCCGGGGACAAAACGGCGGTTCTGGACCACCGCGTGGAGACGCCCGGCGGCCTTGGCCTCGAACACCATTTCGCGGGCGGCCTCGAGCGTCGGCGCCATCGGCTTTTCGGTGAGGACGTGGCAGCCATGGCGCAGGCCGGTCGCAACAAGAGCCGGCCGAGCTGCCGGGACGACGACGTCGAACAGCAGATCGGGACTGGTCTGAGCCAGGACGGCTTCGAGATCGGTGCCGATCAGAACGTCATCGAGAGCGAACTCGGCCGCACGCGCTTCGGCCACCTTGCGGTCGAGATCGACGACGCCGACGACCTTTACCCGCCCCTTGAGCAAGGGGTGCGTGGTCAGGGCTTCGAGCCAGCCTTTGGACATGGCTCCGCAACCCGCAAGAACGGCTGTGAACTGCACCGAAAACCCTCCCCGCAACGGACCGGCTGCATTTGGTACAGCTTCAAGGGCCTCGTTACCGTAAACGTTTACGACGCTACAATTGAGATGAAATCCGTGTCAAGACGGTTCCGTAAACGTTTTTGGTGACTGTTGAGAACGATCTGGGCGACGCGTTTTCGTGCGGATGGAAACGACAGACAGGGCCTTGAGATCATTCGCCATTTGGGCGAACAGTGAGGCGCTGCGGCACGCATCTTTGGGGGACGGATGAAGGGCATCAGGCGCCTGGCGCAGGATCTGAACATTTCGATCGGCACGGTTTCACGCGCGCTCAATGGGCGGAGCGATGTCAGCGAGGACACGCGCCGCCGCGTGCTCGAGGCAGCGGCGGAGATGGGCTATGTGCCCAACCAGGCCGGGCGCAGCCTTCGCCAAGGCAGCACCAATGCCATCGGGTTCATGATCGAGCTTGGTGCCGACATCAACAGCAATAGCGACACGTTCTTCATGGGCGTGTTCGACGGGGTGCAATCGGTGCTTACGCGGCATCACCTCGACTTGGTGGCCCTGCCCTGCCCGACCGACGAAAACCCATCGGTCTATCTGCAGCGCATGATCGGGCGGCGGCTGGTCGACGGGCTGATCATCTCGGCGACGCATCGCAAGGATTCGCGTATCGACCTTTTGACCAAGGCGCGCATTCCCTTCATTGCGCTGGGCCGGTCGATGACGAGCGGCGACTATCCCTGGATCGACCTTGATTTCGACGGGGTGGCCCGCCGGGGCATCGATCGTCTCGTGGCGGCCGGGCATAGCCGCATTGCCGCGGCCGTGCCGAGCAATGACATCAATCTCGGCTTCGTTTTCCTCGACGGATACAAGGCGGCGCTGAAGCGCCACGGGCTACCGCTCGATCCTGCGCTGATCATGCGCGTGCCATCTTCGGAGCTGGGTGGCTATCAGTTGGGGCGCGATATCCTCGCGATGAAGGACAGGCCCACCGCGATCATCCTCAACTATGAGTTGCTGGCGCTCGGCATTTATCGCCAGCTGGCCGAGGCTGGCCTGCAGCCGGGACGCGATCTCGCCATCGTTGGGTTCCGCGAAAACCCCGTGTCGCGCTTCATGTCGCCGCGGCTGACCTGTTTCCGGGTGTCGCTGCGGGACCTCGGCATTGCGCTGGGGGAATCGCTGCTCGCAACCATGCCGGCCTATGCCGAAGCCTATCCGCTGGGGATGGTGCAACGGATATGGCCGATGGAGCTGGTTCCGGGGGAAAGCGACGTCGGATAGCCGCCACCGCCCTGCCCATCAGGCAGGGAACGGGATGAGCGGCGTATCGGCGCGCAAATAAAGCGGGTGCTTGGGCGAGCCGTCGGCGTTAGTGCCAAAGCACCAGAGATCGAGGTTATCGCTACGGAGAGCTGCAACCAGCTCGCGGCCGGCCGGCGCGAGGGCCTTGTTGAGCTTGCCGTGGCAGAGGACGATGCGCCCAGCCCCATTCGCCGCCTGGCGGATGGCGGGGATATTGGCCGGAGAGACGGCGACCACGCCGGGCTGAATCAGCATTTTGGGGTCGGTGGCGCGGTAGTCGCCGACATTGCATTTGACCATGGCGGAAAAACCTTCGCGGCGGGCGAAGGTCCATTCGCGGGCGCAGGTTGGGTCGTCAACCGTGGCATCGGCAGTGGAGGGATTCATGCCGATGAAGAGGATGTAGTTCTCCGGGAAGGCATCGCCCAGCCAGCGGCGCATGAGCTGGCGGTAGCGGCCATCTTCGCTCATGACCGCATCGCCGTGGACGCCGGCGCCAAGGCGCAGGCGCACCTTGCCGCCGGGATCGTGGGCGGTGTCATCGCCCAGGTCTAGCGAGGTCTGGCTCATGCCGTGAGA
>NZ_JAFKHD010000310.1:30377-41279 GCF_017307565.1 Devosia sp. | reverse complement strand
GTGACGGTGTTGGCCAGAAGGCAGGCAATGGTCATGGGACCGACGCCGCCCGGAACCGGGGTGATGGCACTGGCGACTTCGGCGGCGGAGGCGACATGGACGTCGCCGACGAGCTTGGTCTTGCCTTCGCCCTTTTCGGGAGCCGGGACGCGGTTGATACCGACATCGATGACGACAGCGCCGGGTTTCAGCCAATCGCCCTTGATCATTTCGGGACGACCAACGGCGGCGACGACGATATCGGCCTGGCGGACGACATCGGCAAGGTTTTGCGTCTTGGAATGAGCGACCGTGACGGTGCAATTGTCGCGCAGCAGCAGCTGGGCCATCGGCTTGCCGACGAGATTGGAGCGGCCGATGATGACGGCGTGCTTGCCTTCAAGCTTGCCCACATGATCGCGCAGCAGCATCAAGGCGCCGAGCGGGGTGCAGGAGACCGGGCCCGGCAGGCCGATCTGGACCTTGCCGACATTGGCGGGGGTGAAGCAGTCGACGTCCTTGGCAGGATTGAGAGCTTCGATGACCTTGTTGGGGTCGATATGCTTGGGAACGGGCAGCTGGACGAGAATGCCGTGTACGGCCGGATCGGTATTGAGCTTGGCGACAAGGGCCAGCAGGTCAGCCTCGGACATGTCTTCCGGAAGCTCGTGCTTGAACGAATTCATGCCGACTTCGGCGGTCTGCTTGGCCTTGTTGGAGACATAGACCTGGCTGGCAGGATCGTGGCCGACGATGACGACGGCGAGGCCGGGGGTGACGCCGTGCTCGGTTTTGAGGCGCTGGACGTGACCTGCGATACGACCGCGCAGATTCTCGGCAAAGAGTTTTCCGTCGATGATTTTTGCGGTCATGTCAGCCTCGATTTCTTGGGGATTTAGAGGCGCGGGAAACGGCTTCCCGCGTTTCGGCTTCGACATAAGGGATGCGCCATGATCCGTCCATTGCTTTGCGGCTCATGGCTGCCATTTTGAGGGTCACCACCGGGCTTTGCGGGTGGTCCGTGCGGAGGCGAGATGGATTGCCGCGACGAGACCGGCAAGACGACGAAGGGGGAGTTCGGGCTGTGGGGCGTCGGTCAGGCGATGGCGGTGATTTCGAGTTCCTGGGCACCGAGGGTGGCGACGTCGCCGACGCTCTTCCCCATGAGGGCCTGGGCGATGGGCGAGGCGTGCGAGATCGAACCGGCCTTGGGGTCGGCTTCATCTTCGCCGACGATCCGATAGGTGGCCACGCGGCCATCGTCGCGGCTGAAGGTCACCCTGGCGCCGAAGGCGACCGTTTCGGTGCCAGTGGGCGCGGGAATGAGTTCGGCGGTGCGCAGGCGCTCGGAGAAATAGCGCAGGTCGCGCAGGGGCACGGACGACTGGCGGCGGCGCTCGTTGATGTCCTCGATGGACTGGGCGGCATCGTAGGCGGCACGGGCCACTTCCACCTGCTGCTCAAGCGCCTTCAAACCAGAAGCGGTGACGAGATTGGGACCGGGCGGAATGGGGCGATCGGGCAGGACGGATTCCGAGGCGGTTTCCGCACTGTCTTCCTTGGTGAAGGCTACGCTCACGCTAGGTACTCCGTGAAGGGCGAAACGACGCCGAGTGAAGTCCGTCTCTACTGACGCGAGGGGGAAAAGAAAAGACCGTCCGGCATCTCTGCCGGACGGTCTTGGGGACATGGCCCGCCGCGCTGTTGAGGGCTTGGGGGACAAGCGGCTGACCATGTCCTGCTCACCGGTGCATGGGTCGTTTGCAGTTGCCGATGAACTGAGTGAAAAGATGGGAGCCAATTGCGGCAATAAAAGTGCGGCTCACCGAAGTGTGAAGTTGGGGCTATGCTGTCCCAGGCTCCGTTGAGAAGGTGTCATGCGGCACCTATAGTGAACGGCCAAACCGGCGCGATTCCAACGCGCTTGCCGGAGCCAATGTCCGGCCGATGAGGATGCTTCATGACGACAATCACTCCGCCGCGCCTAGAGACGAAGAGCTTCACCGATCCCGAGGCAGCGTGGGAGCAGATTGCGCATATCTACAAGCGCAATTGCGATTTCATCCGTGGCCACCTGGCAGGCCTGACCAAGGGCGCGGTGCCCGAGGGGCGCGTGCGGGCCTGTTATCCGCAGGTGGAAGTGCGCTCGACCAGCTATTCCAAGCATGAAAGCACCCTGCCCTATGGCTATCTCCACACGCCGGGGATCTATCGCACCACGGTGACGGCGCCAGACCTGTTCAAGACCTATTTCCAGGAACAGTTCACGGTGCTGCTGCGCAACCATGGTGGCACGATCGATGTGGGCGAGAGCGATACGCCGATCCCGCTGCACTTTGCGCTGCCACCGCACGAGCATGTGGATGGCGCGGCGCTCAATGCGCTGAACATTCCGCTGCGCGATGTGTTCGATGCGCCTGATCTCGCCAATACCGACGACGAAATTGCTAACGGCACCTATGTGCCGCCGCGTGGCGGGCCCTACCCGCTGTCGGCCTTTACGGCGCCGCGCGTCGATTATTCGCTGTTCCGGCTGGCGCATTACACCGGCACGGCGGCAGAGCATTTCCAGAATTTCGTGATCTTTACGAACTACCAGTTCTACATCGACGAATTCTGCCGGGTGGCGAAGGCGTGGATGGCGGAAGGGCATGCGCACTATCAGCGGTTCATCGAGCCGGGGAACGTGTTCACCGACAATGCTCTTACCGGGGGCGCGGTGACCGGATCGCCGCCGCCGCGGGCGCCGCAGATGCCGGCCTATCATCTGGTGGGTGATCGCGGGCGTGGCATCACCATGGTCAATATCGGCGTCGGGCCGGCCAATGCGAAGACGATTACCGACCATATCGCTGTCTTGCGGCCGCATGCCTGGATCATGCTGGGGCATTGCGCGGGCCTGAGGAATTCGCAGGAGCTCGGCGACTATGTGCTGGCCCACGCCTATGTGCGCGAGGACCATGTGCTCGATGCCGACCTGCCATTGACCGTGCCGGTACCGGCGCTGGCCGAAGTGCAGGTGGCGCTGGAGCAGGCGGTGGAGGAGATCACCCAGACCGAGGGGATCGAGACCAAGAAGATCATGCGCACCGGCACGGTGGCGACGTTCGACAATCGTAACTGGGAACTGCGCGACCAGACGGAGATCGTGCGGCAGTTGAGCCAGTCGAGGGCCGTGGCGCTCGATATGGAGAGTGCGACGATTGCGGCGAATGGGTTCCGGTTCCGCGTGCCTTATGGGACACTGCTCTGCGTGTCGGACAAGCCGCTGCATGGGGAATTGAAACTTCCGGGCATGGCTTCGGATTTTTATCGCACGCAGGTCAATCGGCATCTGCAGATTGGGTTGCGGGCGATGGAAATCCTCAGGGATCAGCCGGCCGAGCGGTTGCATTCGCGAAAACTGCGCAGCTTTGCAGAGACGGCGTTCCAGTAAACAGGTTGTGACACCGCGCCCGTGGGAACGGGTTGCGGGTCTTCGCCGTTCTTGTGGCTACAGAGCTTTCGAAAGGAGCTGAAGATGCACAAGGACGAAGTCAAAGGTGTCGGCAAGCAGGTCAAGGGCGCGATCAAGGACGCCGCAGGCGGCCTGACCGGCAATGAGCGGATGCAGGCCGAAGGCAAGGCCGACAAGGTCGCTGGCAAAATTCAGCAGAAGGCCGGCGAGCTCAAGGGCAAGGCGCGGGACGCGCTGAAGCACTAGGAAGCGAGGCTTTGCGCCGAAAAGGCGCGGTCACTCGTTCGGGCGTTGCGCCCAAGAAAAAGGCCCGGTGGTTTCACCGGGCCTTTTCGTTTGTCAGTCGCGATCGAGCAGCGCCTTCCAGAGAATGGCGCCGATGGCGGCACCGACGAGCGGTGCGACGATGAAGAGCCAGACCTGACCCAGCGCGCCGTTCTGCGCGAAAATGGCGGCGGCAATGGAGCGGGCCGGATTGACCGAGGTATTGCTGACCGGGATCGAGATCAGGTGGATCAGGGTCAGGCCAAAGCCGATCGCGATGGGCGCAAAGCCGACCGGAGCATTGCCATGGGTCGAGCCGAGAATGATCAGCAGGAAGAAGGCGGTGAGAACGACTTCGGCGATCAGCACGGAGACGAGACCATAGCCATGCGGCGAGAGAGCATCATAGCCGTTGGAGGCAAAGCCACCGGCGGTGAACCCGGCCGTACCCGAAGCGATGGCGAAGAGCACGGCAGCGCCAAGGATGCCGCCGACGAGCTGGGCGACCCAATAGGGCACGAGATCCTTGTATTCAAAGCGGCCGGCGATGGCGAGGCCAAGAGAAACGGCCGGATTGAAATGGCCGCCAGAAATGTGGCACACGGCATAGGCCATGGTCAGGACGGTGAGGCCGAAAGCGAGCGCGACGCCGGCATAGCCGATGCCGAGATCAGGAATGCCGGCGGCGAGAACGGCTGCACCACAGCCGCCGAACACAAGCCAAAACGTACCAAATGCTTCAGCCGATAGACGCTTAATCATGACCCAAGACTCCCCAAGCAGGTTGATTCTACTGGAACATCTTATGCCTAGTTTTGGCGCGACACACGAAAATGAAGAATTGAGCGCGCCATCAGCAGTGGAACGCTGCGACTGTACTCTGCCCCGACCTACTCCGGTGGCTGCTTGCTGTAGTGTGGGGGACGTCTCAAGCAGCCATGGCGACAATGACTTTGCCAATGGCGACGCCGCTACAGAGACGAGAGAGCAGCCCGGCGTCCGCCTCAGACGGTCACGCCCTGCCCTAAGGCTTCAACTGTGCCGCTATGTCCGCACCGGGGATATTGTGGGGAGGTCGGAACAGGGCCCGTATAGTTGCTGCCGGCGCAATTGCTCCAGCCGCAGAATTGGTCGGCGGGCGCTAGCTGTCATAGACAGACGCCCGCCCGAGGATCGTGGAGCTTAGCGGCCCTTGACGACCGAGTAGCCGGCGTACTTGGCCGAGGAGCCGAGCTGCTCTTCGATGCGGATCAGCTGGTTGTACTTGGCCATACGGTCGGAACGCGACAGCGAGCCGGTCTTGATCTGACCGCAGTTGAGCGCGACGGCGAGGTCGGCAATGGTCGAGTCTTCGGTTTCGCCCGAGCGGTGCGACATGACCGAGGTGTAGCTGGCGCGGTGCGCGGTATCGACGGCGTCGAGGGTTTCAGACAGCGAGCCGATCTGGTTGACCTTGACGAGGATCGAGTTGGCAACGCCCATCTTGATGCCCGAGACGAGGCGCTGGGTGTTGGTGACGAAGAGATCGTCGCCGACGAGCTGAACCTTCTTGCCGATGGCGTCGGTCAGCGCCTTCCAGCCATCCCAATCGTCTTCGGCCATGCCGTCTTCGATGGTGATGATCGGGTAGCGGGCGGCGAGATCGGCCAGGAACTTTACGTTCTCTTCGGAGGAGAGCGACTTGCCCTCGCCGACCATCTCGTACTTGCCGTTCTTGAAATATTCGGTGGCGGCGCAATCGAGGCCGAGGAACACGTCCTCGCCCGGACGGTAGCCGGCCTTTTCGATCGAGCGCATGATGAAGCCGAGAGCTTCATCGGCCGAGCCGAGGTTCGGAGCGAAGCCGCCTTCGTCGCCAACATTGGTGTTGTGGCCTTCGGCGGACAGGTTCTTCTTCAGCGTGTGGAAGATTTCCGAACCGATGCGGACGGCGTCGGCAATGCTTTCAGCGCCGGCGGGCAGGATCATGAATTCCTGCATGTCGATCGGGTTGTCGGCGTGCTCGCCGCCATTGATGATGTTCATCATCGGGACGGGCAGGACGTGGGCGTTCGGGCCACCGATATAGCGGTAGAGCGGCAGTTCGCTCGATTCAGCAGCGGCCTTGGCGACGGCGAGCGACACGCCGAGGATGGCGTTGGCGCCGAGCTTGCCCTTGTTGGCGGTGCCATCGAGATCGATCATGGCCTGATCGACGCCGAGCTGGTCGAGGGCATCCATGCCCTGGATTTCTTCGAAGATGGCGGTGTTGACGTTTTCGACGGCCTGGGTGACGCCCTTGCCGTTGTACTTCTTGCCGCCATCGCGCAGTTCGACGGCTTCGTGAGCGCCGGTGGAAGCGCCCGAGGGAACGGCGGCGCGGCCGAAGCTGCCGTCATCCAGAACCACATCGACTTCGACGGTGGGGTTACCGCGGCTATCGTAAACCTGGCGACCCTGGACGTGGATAATTGAGGACATTTTCGGCCTTTCCCTGCGGTGTTTCGAGGCTATTCGGCTTCTCCTAGACTGCACTTGTGACAAGGGAAAGAGGCTGCATGAAATTTTCTCGCCCCTGCCCCGTTTCGTAGCCCCATTGGGAACTGTAACGTTATAAAAAACGGAGGAATCATCGTGCCACTCGTCAAACAGGTTGCTCATACCTGCGTCTTCGCCCGGGACCTCGACGCCGTGGAGGCGTTTTATCGCGATGTCATCGGTATCGAGCGCAAGTTCGACTTCAAACGGGGCGACAAGCGGATCGGGTTTTATCTCGATTTCGGCAATCGGACGTTTGTCGAGGTGTTTTTGAAGGGCGAGTCGCGGTTCGAGGAGAGCAACCAGATCAACCACATCTGCTTCGAGACGGAGGATCTGGATGGGTTTATCGCGCATGTGAAGTCGAAGGGCGTTGCCATCACCGAGAAGAAGCTGGGGGTGGATCATACCTGGCAGGCCTGGTTGGCAGATCCGAGCGGGGTGAAGCTCGAGATTTTTGAGTACACCAAGGACAGCATGCAGTTTGGCCCGGATGGGGTGGTTTGCCAGGTAGATTGGTAGGCTTATTTCACTCCGGAGCAAAACGGCACGAGTACCCACGCTCGTGCCGTCAATATGTTTGCCGGACCCGCCTAGCGGTTCCGGAGGAGACTCTCGACCGGCAAATCAATCTTGAAATCGGACCGATTGGGGAAGTGTTCACTGCGCTCAAGAACGAGGTCGTCCTTTATGGCAAATACACCGACCCAGCCCTGAAAGCCGCTTTCGTGCGTCACGAAGCAATAGCTTGACACGCACTGATCCTTTTTCACCCGATCACCAGCCTCCAAACGCCCCATATGGCGCGCCCCCTGACTTGGCCTCGAGAGCAGATGCACGGTGGCGGTGATGCGGGAATAGCCTTTGGTTGGCTGGCTGGGAATATTGACCCGCGCCGGCCAGTCACGCGTTGGCGAGTTAAGATAGCCTTCTTTCTGCTCGCGAGGATACCAGACCTTGCAATAACCCTGCGGGCAATCGTCGGAAACGACCATCACGTCGTTCTTCTGCACGCGTGCAGCCAGAAAAGCACTGTAAGCTGGGCGTTCAAAAATATAGAGCCCCTCAGATGCAAAGCGAAGTGTGTCTGCATGCGCGACACCGGGCGTTACAGCCCCGACAAGAAAAGAACCAAGCAACGCCCAAAACCGCATTTTCATATCGACTGTCCCCTGCCGCTACCGCGGCCTTTCAAGATTGATCCGTCCTTTCGATAAAGGCGGGCAGTTGAACTCAAACTGAATGGGTGGTGCAGAATTGGTCGTCGAAACGCAAAGGACCGCCCCTGCTGGGGCGGTCCTCACTTAT
Source organism: Devosia sp. (assembly GCF_017307565.1). Classification (GTDB taxonomy): domain Bacteria; phylum Pseudomonadota; class Alphaproteobacteria; order Rhizobiales; family Devosiaceae; genus Devosia. Next base: position 33,754 of record NZ_JAFKHD010000310.1, on the reverse strand, counting down.
TCTCGGACTTGCCGATCAGATCAGTCCGCGGTCTGGCGAATAAAGCCGAAGGCTAGGAGCGTGATCACCGCGGCGATAATCATGTAGTAGCCGACGGTGTGGAGGCCGTAGGTGCTGGCGAGCCAGGTGGCGATGTAGGGCGCGAAGGATGCACCGAAAATACCACCCAGATTGAAGGTCAGCGAAGCGCCGGTGTAGCGGACGGCGGTGGGAAACGGCGCGGCGAGTGCGGTGCCGAGGGGGCCGTAGGTCATACCCATGAGGGCAAAGCCGATGCAGAGGAAGCCCAACACGCCGAACACGTTGCCGGCGCCGAGTAGCGGAGCCAGGACCAGGCCGAAGATGTCGATACCGATGGACACGCCCACCATGACGCGGCGCATGCCGAAGCGGTCAGCCAGGACGGCAGCCAAGGGAATGAAGAGGCCGAAGAAGAGAACGCCGACCATCTGCAAGATAAGGAATTCTTCGCGGCTGTAGCCAAGCGTGCCCGTGCCGTAGCTGAGCGAAAACACCGTCATGATGTAGAACAGCACGAAGGTGGCGAGAGCGGCCATGGTGCCGAGCAAGAGGCTCAGCTTGTGGCTCTTGAAGACGTCGAAGAACGGGACTTCGACACGTTCGGCCTTTTCGATAGCCTTGGCGAATTCCGGGGTTTCGGTAATCTTCAGGCGAATGAAGAGGCCGAAGATGACCAGCACGGCGCTGGCCAGGAACGGCACGCGCCAGCCCCAGGACATGAAGGCGTCATCGCCGAGGAAATGGGCGAGAACCAGGAAGATGGTGGTGGCGAAGAAGAAGCCGACCGGGGCGCCGAGCTGGGGGAACATGCCGTACCAGGCCCGCTTGCCTTCGGGGGCGTTTTCAGTGGCGAGGAGGACAGCGCCGCCCCATTCACCGCCGAGGCCGAGGCCCTGCCCCAGACGGCACAGCGCCAGCAGCAGCGGCGCAAAAATGCCGATCTGCTCGTAGGTCGGCAGCGCGCCGATCAGGACGGTGGAAATGCCCATGGTGAGGAGCGCGGCGACGAGAGTTGCCTTGCGGCCCACCTTGTCACCGAAGTGGCCGAAGAAGGCAGCGCCGATGGGGCGCGCCAGGAAGGCGATGGCGAAGGTGGCAAGCGAGGAGAGCAGCGCCGAGTTGGAATCGGCCGCTGGGAAGAAGAGATGCGGGAAGACGATTACCGCGGCGGTCGCATAAATGTAGAAATCGAAGAACTCGATTGTCGTGCCAATCATGCTCGCCGCAAGAACGCGACGGGCGGAATTCCCGGGCACATTGGCCGGGGACGATGCTGAAGCGATTGTCATGATAGTCCGGGATGGTTTCGGTTTGGGCGCTGTTATAGCACGCCTCCATCCCGAATAGTCCGCGCTACAGCCAACGATATGGGGCCGGAGTACCGCAGAGTACGGTTCAGGGCAAGGGGGTTAAGACGGCGCGTGCCGTCATCCCCTCACGCCCTCCCCCATCAAGGGAGATGTGGTGCATGGAGTTTTAGGCGCGACTCGGCTGGCCCTGGCGCTACCCTCAATCCTCGCGCTTGTGGCCGTCGAGGTGTTTTTCCACGCCGGCCTTTTCAGCGGCGTCCTTGAGCCTTTCGCCCTTGGTGCGGCCGAATTTCAGGCGATTGGCTTCGGCTGTCGCTTCCTTTTCGGTGCGAGCCTTGGCCTTGCGGGCTTTCGACAGGGAGATGATTTCAGCCATGTGGCGCTCCTAGGCGATCTCGTCGACACCGGCATCATACTTTGCCTGGGCCGAGAGTACGCTATCGATATTGTCTTGCGCCCAGAGGGACACGGCGGCCATCTTTTCGGCGAGGCTGTGGCCCAGGGGCGTTATCGAATACTCCACCGTAACCGGGACAGTGGCGAAAGCGCGGCGGGAGACGAGACCATCGCGCTCGAGTTGCTTCAGGGTCTGGGACAGCATCTTCTGCGAGATGCCTTCGACGATGCGCCGGATCTGGTTGAAGCGCAGCGGGCCGTCGACGAGTTTCCAGAGGATGAGCGCCGTCCATTTGTCGGCGATATGATCGAGGACCAGCCGTGTGGGGCAGTCCTTTTCGTAGACGTTTGGAATTCTCATGGCGGCGCCCGGTTTCTGCGCGGTGACCTTATCACCCGCTAGTGCCTTCTTACCCGATTTCCAGAATTGGTTTAAGTGCAATTTCACTCGCTAGTTTCTTTTAGGTACTAGCTACAATGTGGAGAGCGAAATGAGCAACGAGATCTTGGTGATCGGTGGTACCGGCAATGTCGGCGCGGCGCTGGTGCAGGAATTGGTGGCGCGGGGCGAAAAGGTGCGTGTGGGCACGCGGCGTCCGGAGAAGGTTTCGGTTGCCGGGGCAAAAGCCGTGCTGGCCGATCTCGACAGGCCGGAAACGCTGGGACCGGCGCTGGAGGGCGTGGATCGGCTGTTCGTGCTCGCGCCGGCTGGCGAAGCGGATCATGTGCGACTGCTGGCGCCGGTGGTGGATGCGGCGGCGGAGCGCGGCATAAAGGTTGTGCTGCAGACGGCGATTGGCGTTGAGGCCGATGACAATATTCCGTTCCGGCAGGTAGAGCTGCGGCTAGAAAAGTCGGGCGTGCCCTACGTGATCCTGCGGCCGAACTGGTTCTCGGACAACTTCGAGACCTATTGGGGCCACGATGTGCTGGCGGGCGAAATCCGGGTGCCGGCGGGCGAAGGCAAGACGAGTTTTATCGACAGCCGGGATATTGCGGCGGCGGCCGCAGCGGCGCTGACGACGGACAGGTTTGATGGGCAGGCTTTTGCGCTGACCGGGCCGGAAGCGCTGAGCTATGGCGCGGCGGCGGCGTTGATCTCCAAGGCGGCCGGGCGGGACGTGACCTATCGCTCGGTGGATGACGCTGTGTTCATCCCTGCCCTCGTTTCGGCGGGCCTATCGCAGGATTATGCGCAAATGCTGGCTGCGATCTTCTATCCGGTGCGCGAGGGCTGGACTGCGGCGACAACCGATGCGGTGGAAAAGCTGACGGGGAAGAAGCCGCGACGCTTGCAGGACTACATCGCCGAGAACGCGGCGAAGTTCATTCCGGCGTAAAGCCTACTCTGTCGTCACCACCGGGCTTGTCCCGGTGGTCCATGCGGAGGCGAGATGGATTGCCGGGACAAGCCCGGCAATGACGATCGATGGAGGGGCGCGAGCTGCGCCCCTTTTCTTTTGCCTCAGACCAGGCGGCTTTGTTCCATGGCTGCCGAGATGAAGCTCGTGAACAGCGGATGGGGTTCGAAGGGCTTGGATTTCAGTTCCGGGTGGAACTGGACGCCGATGAACCACGGGTGGTCGGTGCGTTCGACGATTTCCGGCAGCTTGCCGTCGGGCGAGACGCCGGAGAACAGGAGGCCGTTCT
>NZ_JAFKHD010000310.1:0-30296 GCF_017307565.1 Devosia sp. | reverse complement strand
TACGCGCCAAGGCGCAGGGTGCCGCCGAGATTGCCCGAGGAGTCACGGGTCTCGGTTTCGTTGCCCTTGACCCATTCGGTCATCATGCCAACGATCGGCTCCTTGGTGGGGCCGAATTCGGTGGAGGAGGCATTCTTGATGCCGGCCGTGTTGCGGGCGGCCTCGATGCAGGCCATCTGCATGCCGAAGCAGATGCCGAAATAGGGCACGTCCTTGACGCGAGCGAAGCGGGCCGCCTCGATCTTGCCGGCGGAGCCGCGCTCACCGAAACCGCCGGGCACGAGAATGCCGTGGACGTGTTCGAGATACGGGGCCGGATCGTCGCGTTCAAAGACTTCGGAGTCGATCCACTGCAGGTTGACCTTGACCTTGTTGGCGATGCCGCCATGGGTCAGGGCTTCCGAGAGCGACTTATAAGCGTCCTTGAGGCCGGTATATTTTCCGACGATGGCGATGTTCACTTCGCCTTCGGGGTTGTGATAGCGGCGGGAAACTTCGTTCCAGGCACTGAGATCGGGCTCGGGCGCGTCGGTGATGCCAAGCGCGGCGAGGATTTCGCGATCGAGACCTTCTTCGTGGTAGGCGACGGGGACGTCGTAGATCGAGGCGACGTCGAGGCCCTGGATGACGGCGGATTCGCGGACGTTACAGAAGAGCGAAAGCTTCTTCTTTTCGCCTTCCGGAATCGGACGATCGCAGCGGACGAGCAGCACGTCGGGAGCGATACCGATCGAACGGAGCTCTTTCACGGAGTGCTGGGTCGGCTTGGTCTTCAGCTCACCGGCCGAGGGAATATACGGCATCAGGGTGAGGTGGAGATAAGCAGCGTGGTTGCGCGGCAGTTCATTGCCGAGCTGGCGGATGGCTTCGAAGAACGGGAGGCCTTCGATGTCGCCAACCGTGCCACCGATTTCGACGAGGACGAAATCGAAGTCCTCATTGCCCTCGAGCACGAAATTCTTGATCGAGTCGGTGACGTGCGGAATGACCTGCACGGTCGCGCCGAGGAATTCGCCCTTGCGCTCTTTCGAGAGCAAGTCGGAATAGATCCGGCCCGAGGTGATGTTGTCGCGCTTGTTGGCCGCGCGGCCAGTGAAGCGTTCGTAGTGGCCGAGATCGAGGTCGGTCTCAGCGCCGTCGTCGGTCACGAAGACCTCGCCGTGCTGGGTCGGCGACATCGTGCCGGGGTCCACATTGAGATAGGGGTCGAGCTTCCTCAGGCGGACCTTATAGCCGCGAGCCTGCAGCACAGCGCCGAGCGCCGCCGAAGCCAAACCTTTGCCAAGGGAGGAAACCACGCCTCCGGTGATGAAAACGTACCGAGCCATGGGCAATCACCATAAGCGCATCATGAACGATTCGTGGAGCCACAAGATGCGGTCCACACAAAAAGAAGAAGGGGATGTTTCCATCCCCTTTTTCGGCGGTCGCCTTTCGGCGTTTTAGTTACCGGTTGTTGGTGCCGGCGTTTGATTGTCAGACGCGGGAGCCGGGGTTTCCGTCGTGGAAGCCGGGGCTTCTGCTGCGGGAGCCGTAGCTGCCGTCGCGTCGGCCGGCGCCTCAGTCGCCGCCGGGACCGGCAGGTCGCTGGTCGGAGCCGCGGGCGTCGCCGGAGCGGCAGGCGCCGTGGTCGTAGCGGGCGCGCTGGCGGGAACCGGAAGATCGGACGTCGTGCCGCTCTGAAGCGCGTTCAGCGCATCAAGAACGTTGGACGGGGCCGAACCATCTTCATTGGTCGTCGTGGCGCGATCGAGAATGCTCGACGTACCGCGATCAAGCTCGCTGAGAATGGTGAGGCCAATGGCCGTGGCGAAAAACAGGGTTGCCAGGATCGCCGTGGTGCGGGTCAGGAGATTGGCCGAGCCACGGGCCGTCATAAGACCACCACCGCCGCCACCACCGATGCCGAGCGCGCCGCCTTCGGAGCGCTGGATCAGGATGACGCCAATAAGGGCCAAAACGATCAGCAGATAGACAACAATAAGGACGTTCGCCATGAGGTCTTGGTCTTCGCGTCAGTCATAAAGGATGCGGCGTCATACACGCCTCGAACGGCAAAGGCCAGACCGTTGCCGCGAAATTCGCGACAACGACCTATGCCGCTCACTCATACCGCGGAGATAATGGTGTAAAAGTCTTTTGCCAAGAGGCTAGCACCACCAACAAGACCACCATTGACGTTGTCGATGGCAAGGATCTCGCGGGCATTCACCGGCTTCAGCGAGCCGCCGTAAAGAATCCGGATCGTATTGCCCTTATCGGCACCGAAACGGTCAACGAGGCGCGCGCGGATGCTTGCGTGCATCTGGGCGATGTCGTCGTTGCTCGGCGTGCGGCCCGTGCCGATGGCCCAGACAGGCTCATAGGCCACGATAACCTCGTGCAGGCCCGCGGCATCGGGAATCGAAGAGACCAGCTGTGCGGCCACAATCGATTCTGCCTGGCCGGCATCGCGCTGGGCTTCGGTCTCGCCCACGCAGATGATCGGCTTGAGCCCTGCCCCGATGGCAGCTTCGGCCTTGGCGCGAACCTGGTCATCAGTCTCGCCGTGATCGGCGCGACGCTCGGAATGTCCGACGATGGCAAACTGGGCGCCCGCATCGGCCAGCATATAGGCCGAAATGTCGCCGGTGTGAGCACCAGAGGCATTGACGTGGCAATCCTGACCACCGGCCAGAATGCCGCTCGAAGCGCCCTGAGTGGCGACGGCGGCCACAAGGGTCGCCGGCGGGCAAACGACGACAACGGCGCGCGGAGCCTCACCGGTCGTCAACAATTGGGCCAGTTCAGTCAGCTCATCGAGCGACTGTGAAAGCCCGTTCATCTTCCAATTCCCGGCGATCAGCGGTGAGATGGTCGTCAATCTTGCTACTCCTGCCTCTTGCGCCAAAGTGGGCTTTGCCCTAACCCCGGCTGTCGGAAAGTCTTACTAGTCTTGAGGCACCCCTTCGGTAAAGCCTCAGACCCTAAAACTGGAACGTTCGAAATGCTCGATGGTTTGCGCGGCTTTGCAAAATCCTGGCCAGGGAAAATCCTGGGGGCATTTCTGCTCGTGGGTGTAGCCGGCTTCGGTATCAATAACGTGATCGCCGATCTCGGCAGCAATACCGTGGCGCGCGTGGGCGATCAGGAGATTACCTCCCGTGAATTCATGCGAGCATATCAGAGCCAGGCCAATCGCCTCGCCCAGCAGCTCGGCCGCGTGCCGAGCGTTGCCGAAGCCGAAGCCATGGGCCTGCCGACCTATGTGCTGCTGAACCTGTCGCAGGGCAAGGCCATTAACGTGCTGTCCAATCAGCTCGGTCTTGGCGTTTCGGAAGACAAGCTCGGGCAGATGCTGCGCACCGACCCATCCTTCCAGGGCACGCTGGGCAATTTCGACCCCTCCATCTTCAAGCAGGTGCTGCAGGCCAGCGGCTGGACCGAAGCTGAATATTTTGAAACGCGCGGCAACGAAGCCAAGCGCGAGCAGCTCGTCGGCGCCCTCTTTTCGGACAAGGCCCTGCCCGGGGTGGCCCAGAATCTGATTAACGATTACGCCGGGACCAAGCGCACGATCGACTACATCACGCTGACGGACGCGAATATTGACACGCCCGCCGAGCCGACCGAAGAAGAACTGACGGCCTATGTCACCGAACACCAGGCCGAATACCGCACCGTCGAGACCCGCAAAGTTCAGATGATTGATCTGTCGCTCGCCTCGCTGGCGGCGACCAAGACGATCGATGATGCAGCCATTGCAGCCGAATACGAGCGGATCAAGGACACGCTTACGCGCCCGGAAAAGCGCACCATCGAACAGGTTGTGCTCAATGCAGACCAGCAGGCTGCGTTTGAAGCAGGTCTTGCCGAGGGCAAGGACTACGCCACGCTGGTTAGCGAAGCCGGCCTGACGGCAACCAGCATCGGCACGCTGACGCGCGCCCAGATCACCGACACCGCTCTTGCCAATGCCGCCTTTGGCCTGCAGCAGGGTGGCGCGACGCTGATCGACGGCGTTGCCGGCAAGCGCGCCGTGCACGTTTCGGCCATCGAGCCGGAAGGTCGCCCGACGCTTGAAGAAGCCAAGGCTGATATCGTCACCTCGCTCAGCACCGCTGAGGCGCGGAACGAAATCAACAACGTTCTCGATCAGATCGAAGAACTGCGCGCCGCCTTCCGTCCCCTGCCCGAGATTGCCGAGCGCTTTGGCCTCAATGTCTACGACGCCGATGTGACCGCCAGCGGCAACCAGCTCAGCATTCTGACGAACCTCTCGGCCGATGACCGGACCAAGGTGCGGCAGGCCATTTTCAAGGCCACGGCTGGCCAACTGACCCCGTCCATTCCGCTGACCGGCAATGCGCACGTGTTCTTCGACCTCAAGGAAGTAGCACCGGCACGCGACCAAACGCTGGACGAAGTGCGTGACCAGGTGACCGCTGCGCTCAAGACCGAACGCACCAACAACGCGCTGCTCGCCAAGAGCGCCGATATCGTCAAGCAGCTCGAAGGCGGCGCAAAGCTGGCTGACGTGGCTCTGTCGCTCAACCTCTTCCCCCAGATTTCGACGCCCTTCTCACGCTTTGGTGCCGACGATGGCTCGATCGACAATGTCGTGGCGCAGGCCGTGTTCAATGGCGGGCCAGACTCCAAGGGCTCGGTGGTGAGCAGCACCGGCGACTTCATTGTGTTCGAAGTGGTCGACAGCGCGGCTCCAACCGATCCAATGCAGACCGCAGCGGCCCAGAGCCTGCAGACTGATGCGCAGAACGGCGTCTACGGCGATTTCGTCGGCGCGGTGCGTGACGATGCGGGCCTCAAAATCAACCAGCAGGCGCTGACGCAACTGCTTACTCTCAACTTCGGCCAGTAAGCGGGCCGATCTCCCTCCAAACGTAGAGACCACGATGGGCGACGATTTTTCCACGCGTTTTGCAGAGCAATATGAAGCCGGCAAATCGCAGATCGTCTGGCGTCGCATCGTGGCCGATCTCGAAACGCCCATCGGGACCTATCTCAAGCTGGCGCAGGAACGGACCCATTCGTTCCTGCTCGAAAGCGTGCAGGATGGGACGACCCGCGGGCGTTATTCGATCATCGGGCTGCTGCCGGACCTGATCGTTCGGGTCGAGGACGGCACCGCCAGCGTCAACCGGCAGGCGCAGCTTGATCCCGATGCCTTCGAGGTAATGGATGCCAAGCCGCTCGACGCCCTGCGCGGGCTGGTGGCGGAAAGCCAGATCGAAGTGCCGCCGGGGCTGCCGCCGCAGTCGGCCGGTATCTATGGCTATCTCGGCTATGAGATGGTCCGCTACATGGAAGTGCTGCCGAACGGCAATCCGGACGATCTCAAAACGCCGGAAGCGGTTCTTATGCGGCCGTCACTGCTGGCGATTTTCGATACGGTCAAGGACGAGCTGTATCTGACGGCGCCGGTCTATGTGAAAGCCGGCGTTTCGGCGCGTCAGGCGCTGGAAGCGGCGGAGGCGCGGATCGACGATGCGATTGCCCGACTGGGGCGGGCGCTGCCCGCTACCCCTGCCCTGCCCGATCTCGAATCCATCGAGGTCACCAGCAACACCTCGCGCGACGAATATTTCGAAATGGTTCGCCAAGCGAAGGACTACATCGCGGCGGGCGATATTTTTCAGGTGGTGTTGAGCCAGCGGTTTTCGGCTGATTTCACCTTGCCGCCGACGGCGCTCTATCGGGCGCTGCGTCGGACCAATCCATCGCCGTACATGTATTTCCTCGACTTTGGGGATTTTGCTGTGGCGGGGTCGAGCCCGGAAATTCTGGTTCGCGTGCAGAATGGCGAAGTGACCATTCGGCCGATCGCCGGCACTCGGAAACGCGGCGCGACGCCGACGCGGGACAAGGAACTGGCCGAGGAGCTGCTGAGCGATCCCAAAGAACTGGCCGAGCATCTGATGCTGCTCGATCTCGGGCGCAATGATGTGGGTCGCGTGGCGGAGACGGGTTCGGTGAAGGTCACCGACAAGTTCTTCCTCGAATATTATTCGCACGTGATGCACATCGTCTCGAATGTCGTTGGCAAACTTGATCCGCAATATGACTTTGTGGATGCGCTTTCGGCTGGGTTCCCGGCCGGTACGGTTTCGGGGGCGCCGAAGGTGCGGGCGATGGAGATCATCGACGAACTGGAGAAGTCGCGGCGCGGGATTTATGGCGGTTGCGTGGGGTATTTTGGGGCCGATGGCACCATGGATACCTGCATTGTGCTGCGCACCGGAATCGTCAAGGACGGCAAGCTTTACGTGCAGTCGGGCGCGGGGATTGTGGCCGATAGTGTTCGCGAACTCGAACAGCTTGAATGCGAGAACAAGGCGCGTGCCCTTTTCAGCGCGGCCGAAGAAGCGCTACGCTATGCCGGCGAAGCGGGAGTTGGACAGTGAACGTGCGTAACGGCTTTTTGCGATGGCGGGGTTGGTTCTGAACGCTTTCACCAGAACCGAACTCTTGAGGACAGGCCAAAAGAATGACCAAGACCCTCGTCATCGATAACTACGACAGCTTTACCTACAATCTCGTCCATTTCCTGGGCGAGCTCGGCGCCACGATGACCGTGCGCCGCAATGACAAGATCACCCTTGAAGAAATTGCCGCCATGGTGCCGGAAGCGATCGTGCTTTCGCCCGGGCCGTGTACGCCGACCGAGGCCGGCATTTGCCTCGCCGTGATCGACCGGTTCAAAGGGCAGATCCCGATGCTGGGCGTGTGCCTGGGACATCAGGCCATGGGTCAGGCGCTGGGCGGCGACGTGATCCGCGCGCCGCATCTGGTTCATGGCAAGACCAGCAAGATCAACCATACCGGCAAGGGGATTTTCCGCGGGCTGAACGCCGGCTTCGAGGCGACGCGGTATCATTCGCTGATCGTCAAGGCCGAGACGCTGCCGGATGTGCTTGAGGTGACGGCGACGACCGATGATGGGCTGATCATGGGCATGCAGCACAAGACACTGCCGCTGCATGGGGTGCAGTTTCATCCCGAGAGCATTGCCAGCGAAAACGGCCATGCCCTGCTGCAGAACTTTTTGAACATTGCCCGTGACTTCAACGGCCAGAGGGCTGCGTGATGGATATCAAGCAGGCTCTGCACAAGATTTCCGAGGGGCGTGATCTCGCGGGCGAAGAGATGCGCTCGGTGATGCGGCTGATCATGGAAGGTCAGGCGACGCCGGCACAGACCGGCGCCTTCCTGATGGGTATGCGCATCAAGGGCGAAAGCGTCGGCGAAATTGCCGCTGCGGTTTCGATCATGCGCGAAAAAATGGTGCCGGTGGATGCGCCCGAAGATGCCGTCGACATCGTCGGCACCGGCGGTGATGGCATCGGGACGCTGAATATTTCTACGGCGGCATCGTTTGTCGTGGCGGCGACGGGTGTGCCGGTGGCCAAGCATGGCAATCGGGCGCTTTCGTCGAAGTCTGGTTCGTCGCAGGCCCTTGAGGCGCTTGGGGTAAAGTTGGACCTGACGCCGGCGCAGATCGGCGAATGTGTGCGGCAGGCCAATATTGGCTTCATGTTTGCGCCTTCGCATCATCCGGCGATGAAATATGTGGGCCCGGCCCGCGCCGAGCTTGGCGTGCGGACCATGTTCAACCTCCTGGGACCGCAGTCCAATCCGGCGAGCGTGCGGCGCTATGTGCTCGGGGTTTATTCCGAGCAATGGGTGGAGCCGGTGGCGGCGGCGCTGTTGGCAAACCGGGCGATCAAGGCCTGGGTGATGCATGGCAGCGACGGGCTCGACGAGCTGACCGTGACGGGGCCGAGCTTTGTGGCGCAGATTGCCAATGGCGACTTGCGCAGTTTTGAAGTCACGCCGGAAGAAGCGGGGCTGAAACGGCACGAATTGAAGGATATCCTTGGGGGAACGCCCGAGGAGAACGCGGCGGCGATCCATGCGCTGTTTGACGGCGCGGACGGCGCCTATCGCGATATCGTGCTGCTCAATGCCGCTGCGGCCCTGATCGTGGCCGACAAGGCGGACGATCTCAAATCAGGCGTTGCCATGGCGAAGGAAGCCATCGACAGTGGCGCCGCGAAACAGACCCTGGCCAAGCTCGTGGCCGTTTCCAACGGACAGATTGCATGACCGATATTCTCAAACAAATCGAAGCCTATAAGCGCGAGGAAATCGCGGCGGCAAAATCCATGCGGCCCTGGGCCGAGGTTGTGGCGCAGGCGCATGACCAGCCGGCACCGCGCGGATTTCTGAAGGCGCTGAAGGACCGGCGTGCGAAGGGGCAATATGGCCTTATCGCCGAGGTGAAGAAGGCTAGCCCGTCGAAGGGGCTTATTCGGCCAGATTTCAACCCGGCGCAGATTGCGCGGGACTATGAGACGGCAGGGGCGGCTTGTCTTTCGGTGCTGACGGATCGACCGAGCTTTCAGGGCTCGCCGAGCTATCTGATCGAGGCGCGGGCGGCGACGAAGCTGCCGGTCCTGCGAAAGGACTTTTTGTTCGAAACCTATCAGGTGGCGGAAGCGCGCTCCTGGGGGGCCGACTGCATTCTTATTATTCTCGCGGCGGTGGATGACGACGTAGCGCGCTATCTGCTGGATTCTGCCCAGGAATGGGGCATGGATGCGCTGGTGGAAGTGCATGACCAGCTGGAGCTGGACCGGGCGCTGGCGCTGGATTCCAAATTTATCGGAATCAATAATCGCAATCTGCGGACGTTCGAGACGACGCTGGAAACTTCGGTGAAGCTCGCAGCGGGCGTGCCGAGCAATGTGTTGCTGGTCAGCGAGAGCGGCATCGTCAATCACGAGCATGTCCGCATGCTCGACGAGAAGGCTAATATCGGTACGTTCCTCGTGGGCGAGAGCCTGATGCGGCAGGACGATGTTGTCGCGGCGACGCGGGCGCTGCTGCAGGGCGTACCCGAGACGGTGCGCTAATGAGCGAGCGGCGCCTTACCCATCTCGATGCCAAGGGCGAGGCGCATATCGTCGACATTGGCGAGAAGGCAATCACGCGGCGGCGGGCGGTGGCGCAGGCGCGCTTGAGCGGCGAGGCCGAGACGATTGCCACTATCCTGGGTGGTGGGCTCAAGAAGGGCGATGCGTTGGCTGTAGCGCGCGTCGCCGGGATCATGGGTGCCAAGAAAACTTCGGACATCATTCCGCTTTGCCATCCGATTCCGCTGACCAAGGTGAGCGTCGAGATCGAGGGCGAGAATGAGACGACCATTCTCATTCGGACGGTTGCGGAGACGACCGGGCAGACCGGCGTCGAAATGGAGGCGTTGACGGCGGCGACTACGACGGCGTTGACCCTCTATGACATGGCAAAGGCGCTCGACCGGGCCATGGTGATTTCAGACATTTGCCTCGTGGAAAAGTCCGGCGGCAAATCGGGCGATTATCGAAGAGAATCATGAGTCTGCTGCCGGTTGATGAAGCGTTGAATCGCATTCTGGCGCGGGTGCCGGGTGTGGTTGGCGAGAGTGTTGCGCTGGCTGGCGCCGCTGGGCGCGTGCTGGCGGAGCCGGTGGTCGCGAGCCATGACCAGCCGCCGTTCGATGCAAGTGCCATGGATGGCTATGCCATGCGGGCGGCGGATGTGGCCGAGGGCGTTTGGCTCAAGGTGATCGGCATGTCGCAGGCCGGGGCCGGCTTTGCCGGTTCGGTCGGCGAAGGCGAGGCGGTGCGGATTTTTACCGGGGCGCCGGTGCCGCAGGGAGCCGATACCGTCATCATGCAGGAAGAGGCGGAGCGGAACGGGGATCTCGTTCGGTTCACGGCCCCTGCCCGACTGGGCCATAGCGTGCGACCGCGCGGTTATGATTTTGCGGTTGGGCGCACGATTCTTGAGCGGGGCGTGCTGCTGGGGGCGTTTCAGGTGGCGGTGGCGGCTGCGGCGAATGCCGGGACTGTGGCGGTTGCCCGGCGGCCGAGGATTGCGCTGCTGGCGACTGGCGATGAACTGGTTTTGCCCGGGACCGTGCTGGGGCCGGATCAGATCGTGGCTTCAAACAGTTTTGGGCTGGCGGCGTCGCTGGCGCCTTTTGCCGAGGCGGTGACGGATTTTGGGATTGCGCGGGATAGCCGCGAGGATCTCGATGCGGTGCTGGAGCGGATTTTTGCCTCTGAGCCCGATGTCGTCGTGACGACTGGCGGGGCGAGCGTTGGCGAGCATGATCTGGTGCAGGCGGCGCTGGTCGCGCATGGCGTGACGCTCGATTTCTGGCGCATCAATATGCGGCCGGGAAAACCGCTGATGTTCGGGACGCGTGGCAAGACGCTGGTGTTCGGACTGCCGGGCAATCCGGTTTCGGCCATGGTGACAGCGGAAATTTTCATCAAGCCGGCGCTGCGGCACTGGCTGGGATTGCCGGATGTGGAGGCGCTGCGGTTGCCACTGCTGGGGCCGACGCCGGCCAATACGGCGCGGCGACATTTTATGCGGGCGCGGGTTGTGGTGCGCGATGGCGTGACGGGGCTGCTGCCGATCAATGAGACGGATAGCGGGCATACGTCGTCGCTGGCGGCGGCGGATGCGCTGATCATGCAGCCGGAATTTGATCCGGGGCAGCCGATTGGCACGGTCGTATCGGCGCTGCCGATCGGGGCTATCTAGAGTAAAGGCCCCCTCACCCGGCGCTTCGCGCCGCCATTCGAGCATAGCTCTCATGGCCTTCTCACTTCAAATCGCTCCACTGGAGCGATTTGCCCTGCGGGCCAGTTCGAAGTCCCCCAAGGGAGAGGTGTCGCTACGCGACTACGCGGTAGCTGGCCGGCGCCCTTTGAGTATCACCAGCAGCCCTAACGCTAGACCTGAACAGACAATCGAGGCGATGAGGACGGCTTGTGGGCCGATGCCATCTAGCAGTGCGATGAGCGCTGGTGGGGCGGCGGCGGAGATCAGGTTGAGCGGCAGGGCGATGCGCGTGAGGGCGCGGGCGTAGTCGGCCTTGTCGTAGAAGACCAGCGGCATGGTGGCGCGGGAGACGGCGAGTGCGCCGCTGCCGATGCCGTAGATCAGGATAAAGCCGAAGACGCCGGCCCATGAGGCGCCGAAGACCATCAACAGGATCAGCGACAGGACGAGGGCTGGTGCCGCGATTAAAGCCGTCGAGAGACCATCCCATTTGGCGCCGCCCATGAGATCGATGGCGCGAGCGGCGACCTGGATGATGCCGAGGGATGAGGCGAGGCCGACGGCAAGCTCAGATTGGACGCCGAGGCTTTTCAGCAATTCGATCAGGATGGCGGAGAAGCCGAAGGTGACGAAGGCGTTGAGGGCGATGGCCGCAGCGACGAGGTAGAAGGTCGTTTGCGCTGGCGGCGCGGCAGCGTCGGTGGTTTTGGCGACGGGTCTGGAGTGGGTTTCGGGGCGCGGCAGGCCGAGGGCGTAGAGGGCAGCGGCGAGTACCAGAAGCGCAGCGAAGATCAGGCAGATCGTGCGCCAATCGGTGCGACCAGCGAGCCAGGCGGTGGTGGGCCAGAAGATGGTGCCGGAGAGGCCGGAGGCCAGCATGAGAAGGCCGATGGCGTTTTTGGCGCGGGCGCCGAGGGCGTCGTTGAGGGCAATGTGGGAGGCGCTCGAGAGCGAGGCGGAGCCGGCGATGCCGATGAGGGCCCAGGCCAGGAGATAGGAGATCGTTTCCTGGCTGGCGGCGAGGAGGATGAAGCCGGCAGCGGCGCCGAGGGAGCCGGCGGCGAGGAGCGTGCGGGCGCCGA
This sequence comes from Devosia sp., assembly GCF_017307565.1. Lineage (GTDB taxonomy): Bacteria > Pseudomonadota > Alphaproteobacteria > Rhizobiales > Devosiaceae > Devosia. Next base: position 18,600 of record NZ_JAFKHD010000310.1, on the reverse strand, counting down.
AGCGGATGAAGGCCGGGCCTAGGAACGGGGCGCAGAGGCCCATGGTGATGTAGAAAACCGAGCTTCCAGCGAAGATCAGCGGCGGCGGGAGGGACAGGCTCGTGGCGATGCTGGTGCCGAGGAGCGCGAGGAGGCCGACGGTACCCCAGCCGATGTTCTGGCCTATGGCGAGGACGAAGAGGTAGCGGAGGAGGACGGGCACTGGCGGTTCGTGGCGGAGGGAGGGAGGTTTGCCGATATCGTGGCGCTGTAGAGGTTTGATGACAAGCTGGGGTGATTTACAGACTTAGGAAGGCGATGGCCTAGACCACCGGGACGAGTCCGGTGGTGACGATGGTGGGGAGAGTGTGAGCGAGTGGGAGAGCAACGGGGCGCCCGCTTTCGCGGGGATGACATCGTGGGTGGTGTTGGGCCAGAGCGCACGAGCGCCTGAGAAAGGCGCTTCCGGCCTCAGTAGTCTAGGCCGAACTGGATTTCGATCCGCTGATAGCCGGCGTTGGGGCCATCGAACTGGTGGTAGAGTTCGCGGCTCTCACCGGAGAAGGCGTGGCGGGACTCGCTGATGGCGGCGACGAGCGGCGCGTAGCCCTGGGTGAAAAGCGCACGGATTGGGCCTTGATGGGTGGCACTGGCAACCATGATGGGTTCGAGGCGCAGCAGGTCCAACGGGCCGTCATAGTCGGCGGGGGTGACGACAGGGCGGCAGGCTCGCCAGTCGAACTGGGTCTTGCTGTCCTTGGGCAGGTTACGCGCCACGAAAATCCACGGCTCGCGGGGCTGCATCCCTGCCCGCTCGATTTCGGCATCGATCTGCGGACAGAGTTCGCTTGCGGCCTGCTTGACCTGTGGGATGGTCAGCCGGCGGGCACAGCTCAGCACCCACATGTCCTCGGTTTCGATGATCTTCATGTCTCGCCTCCCGTCCCAACGCTATGCAGCGGTGGGTTTGGAGGCAAAGGCAATGGCAGCAAAAATGCCTAAAGTGCCCGAACAATCTGTGGGCTAAAGAAAAATTCTGCCATGAAAGAGGCCGGGATCGCTCCCGGCCTTTTTGCTTAGCTGTTCTTGTCGGCCGTGGCCTTGGGCTTTTTGGGCTTGGGCAGGGCCTTGGGCTTGGCGGGGCGCGGGGGGACCGCGACGAGTTCAAGCTTGGCTTCCGAGCCTTCGCCCACCACGGCAACGGTGACATTGCCGCCGTTGACGAGTTCGCCGAAGAGCACCTGATCGGCCAGCGGCTTCTTGACGTATTCCTGGATCACGCGACCAAGCGGGCGCGCGCCCATGCGTTCGTCATAGCCGTGTTCGGCCAGCCAATCGGCGGCTTCAGGCGTTAGATTGATCGTGACACCGCGCTCGGCCAGCTGGCCTTCGAGCTGCAGCACGAACTTTTCGACCACGCGGCGCACCACTTCGCGCGGCAGCGGCGCGAAGGAGATGATGGCGTCGAGGCGGTTGCGGAACTCGGGCGTGAAGGTGCGGTTGATCGCCTCTTCATCATCCCCCTGCTCGCGCTTGCGGCCGAAGCCGATGGGCGAGCGGGCGAGTTCGGATGCACCCACGTTGGACGTCATGATCAGGATCACGTTGCGGAAGTCGACCGACTTGCCGTTGTGGTCCGTGAGCTTGCCGTGGTCCATGACCTGCAACAGGATGTTGTAGAGGTCCGGATGGGCCTTTTCGATTTCGTCGAGCAGCACGACGCAATGCGGGTGCTGGTCGACGCCGTCGGTGAGAAGGCCGCCCTGGTCGAAGCCGACATAGCCCGGAGGCGCACCGATGAGGCGCGAAACCGTGTGTCGTTCCATATATTCGGACATGTCGAAGCGGAGCAGTTCGACGCCGAGGGTATCGGCGAGCTGCTTGGCAACTTCGGTCTTACCCACGCCGGTCGGGCCGGTGAAGAGGTAGGAGCCGATCGGCTTTTCCGGTTCGCGCAGGCCCGCACGGGCGAGCTTGATGGCCGAGGACAGTGCGGTGATCGCCTGATCCTGACCGAAGACGACCGTCTTGAGGCTCTGTTCGAGACCCGACAGCAGTTCGGCGTCGGACTTGGAGACCGACTTTGGCGGGATGCGGGCGATGGTCGCGATCGTGGCTTCGATGTCTTCGACGTCGATGATCTTCTTGCGCTGGTCTTCCGGCAAGAGCATCTGGCTGGCGCCGGTTTCGTCGATCACGTCGATGGCCTTGTCGGGCAGCTTACGATCGTTGATGTAGCGCGCGCTCAGTTCCACGGCGGCCTTGAGGGCATCGTCCGTGTACTTGATCTTGTGGAATTCCTCGAAGTAAGGGCGCAGGCCCTTCACGATCTCGATGGCATCCGGAACGGTCGGCTCGTTGACGTCGATCTTCTGGAAGTGACGGACGAGGGCACGATCCTTTTCGAAGAACTGGCGATATTCCTTATAGGTGGTCGAGCCGATGCAACGGATCGCGCCGGAAGCCAGAGCGGGCTTCAGGAGGTTCGAGGCATCGAGCGCGCCGCCCGAGGTGGCGCCGGCGCCGATCATGGTGTGGATCTCGTCGATGAAGAGCACCGCATTCGGCATCTTCTCGAGTTCCTTCATGACGGACTTCAGGCGTTCTTCGAAGTCACCGCGATAGCGGGTGCCAGCGAGGAGCGAACCCATGTCGAGGGCATAGATGACCGCTTCCTTGAGCACTTCGGGCACGTCGCCCTCGATGATCTTGCGGGCAAGGCCTTCGGCGATGGCGGTCTTGCCGACGCCGGCGTCACCCACATAGAGCGGGTTGTTCTTGGAACGGCGGCAGAGCACCTGGATGGTGCGGCGCAGTTCGCTGTCGCGACCGATCAGGGGATCGATCTTGCCCTGACGGGCCTTCTCGTTGAGGTTGACGCAGAAATCGGCCAGAGCCGAGGTCTTCTTGCCTTCCGCAGCGCCGCCTTCCCCATTGCCTTCACCTTCTTCGGTGCCGCGGACCTTGCGGTCTTCGGCCGGGCCGGACTTGGTGATGCCATGGGAGATGAAGTTGACGGCGTCGAGCCGGCTCATGTCCTGCTGTTCGAGGAAATAAGCGGCATGGCTCTCGCGCTCGGCGAAGATCGCGACGAGCACGTTGGCGCCGGTCACTTCCTCGCGGCCGGATGATTGGACGTGGATAACGGCGCGCTGGATGACGCGCTGGAATGCGGCTGTCGGGCGCGCATCCTGGCCGTTCTGGACGACAAGGCTGTCCAGTTCCTCATTGATGAAGTCTTCAAGATCGCTCTTGAGCGCGTCGATATCGACATCGCAGCCATTGAGCACGGCGATCGTTTCGCGGTCGTCGGTCAGGGCCAGCAAGAGGTGCTCAAGCGTTGCGAACTCATGGTTCCGCTCGCGCGCCAGGTTCATCGCCTGATGCAGAGCCTTTTCGAGTCCGCGAGAGAATGAGGGCATCTGATGTTCCTACTGCTTTTCCATCACGCATTGCAGCGGATGCTGGTTCTTGCGTGCCGTATCCATGACGCGGGTCACCTTGGTTTCGGCAACCTCGTATGGATATACGCCGCACTCACCGACCCCCTTCTGGTGAACGTGCAGCATGATCTGCATGGCGTCTTCACGTGATTTGTTGAAGACGTCCTGCAAGACCAGAACGACGAATTCCATCGGCGTGTAGTCGTCGTTGAGCAGCATAACCCGATAGAGGTTAGGCCGCTTGGTCTTGGGACGCGTCTTGGTGACGGTCCCGGTCTCGAAGCTGTTTCCGCCATCTCCCTGGCGGCCGCCATCATCATCCTTCGGCCCGGCCACAAGCTTTCCGAGGGGCTTCTCGAAGCCTTTGGCGGGACGGGCAGACGGAGAATGGCTGGTGGATCTTGTCATATTCATAGCGGCATTTCTGGGAGGAACCGAAGCAGCTCTTCGGTACCATTATGTAAGCAAAATAGGGCCCATGTTAAGGGGCACGAGTTCCCGAAAAGTTGAGTGCTTTTATCCAAGCTGCGCCAAGAGCTTGCCGCAAGGGCACGCCAGGTGGTCCGCAGTGGCGTAATTACGACTCTGAGACACAAATCGTTGGCATTTTACGGATTCGTAACGAGGTGTGCCTATTCTCCCTCAACGGCATGGATCGGGCGGGGGCCTCGGTTCGCTCGTCAGTTTTCAGTTGCGTACGAGCCTTTTGGTTCGATGAGTAAAGTTGGAGTTCCGGGTTGACCATCCAGGCCATGACCCCTTGGCGCGCTTCGTTCGCTCGCGCCATCGTTGCGATTGCCCTCGTGCTGGGCTTTTCCCTGCACCTTGCGCCCCCGGCGCACGCCATCGAAAATCTCAGAAAATATGCAGGCATCGTGGTCGACGCCAAATCCGGCGAAGTCCTCTATGAAGAGGCTGGTGACTCGAAGCGCTATCCCGCTTCAGTTGCAAAGGTGATGACGCTCTACGTGCTGTTCCAGGAACTGCAGGCGGGCAATCTCAGCCTTTCCACCAAGATGACCGTTTCCCAGCACGCCGCCTCGGCCGTGCCGACCAAGCTTGGCCTGCGCGCTGGTTCGACCATTGCCGTCGAAGACGCGATCAAGGCCCTCGTGACCCTCTCTGCCAACGACATGGCCCGCGTGATCGCTGAACACATTTCGGGCAGCGAAACCAAGTTTGCCGAGCGCATGACCGCCACGGCCCGCGCCATGGGCATGCGCAACACCACCTATCGCAATGCCTCGGGCCTGCCTGACGGCGGCCAGGTGACCACGGTGCGCGACCAGGCGATCCTGGGCATCGCGATCTTCCAGCACTTCCCGCAGTATTACGAATTCTTCCAGACCTCGGCCTTCCGCTACAACGGCAAGACCTATGGCAACCACAACCGCGTTCTGGGCTATATGGGCGCCGTCGACGGCATCAAGACCGGCTACATCAATGCCGCCGGTTCGAACCTGCTGACCGCCGCCCGCAAGGACAACCGCCACATCGTGGTCGTCGCCTTCGGCTTCAACTCGGCCGGCGCTCGTGACGAAAAGGTGCGCCAGCTCGTCGCGACTTACCTGCCCAAGAGCCGCCGCGGGGACTACCTGCGCACAGCCATGGTTCCGCAGCCGGGCCGCCAGGGCAATTCCAATGTCCAGGTAGCCGTTGCCCAGCCGACCCAGCCGGTCTTCGTGATGCCCATGCCCATGCCCGGCTTCCGCCTTGCCGAACTCGCTGCTGCGCGCAGCGGCGTTCCGGTGGCCCAGCCGCAGGTGGTCGTTGCCTCGACCGCTCCGGTTCCCGCCGCTGCGCCGACCGATCTCGGCCTTCAGCCGGCTGTGCAGGCAGCAGCCGTGCTCGCTGCGCCGACCCAGGCCCCTACCCCCGCTTACCCGAGCCAGGATATCATCGGCGCATGGCTTAGCGACACCTACAATCTCGGCGCTCCGCCGGCCGCGCTGGGTTCGACCCGCGCTTCCGCGCCGCTTGAGCCGCCCGGTAACGTCGGCAAAGCCGCTGCCCCGGCAGCAGCTCAGGAACAGCAGATCGACCTCCTGACCAGCGGCAGCGTGCAGACTGCAGGGCTCGCCGGTGGCACCTGGATCGTGCAGATCGGTGCAGGCCCGTCTGAAGACAGCGCGCGTTCGATGCTCTCGGATGCCGCAGGCAAGGTTGGTGGTCTTGGTGACTTCCGCTCCTATGTCGAGCGCTTCGAAAAGAACGGCCAAGTTTTCTATCGTGCCCGCTTCGTTGGTTTTGGTGACCGCGACGATGCGACCGCGATGTGCAACCGCCTCAAGGACGCGAACCTCGCGTGTCTGGCGATGCAGGGCTAGTGCCCCGAAGAGATTGAGGCGACGGGCCTTTTTCCTGCCGCCTCTTGTGTAAGCAGTTTGGTGCCTGTGTTTGGAGTAGCCCAATGAGCGAACGCAATTCCCTGGTGGAGCTGGCCAATTTTATCGGCCGTTCCCCCCTCGCCTCCCCCGACATGAGCGTGCGCAACAAGGCGCTTGCGGGCATGACGGAACGCCTGATGCCCAAGCAGCGGCGCTCGGTTGGCGATCTGATGAATGTGGTTCTGACCCTTTCCGCCCGCACGCGCCGCATGGTGCAGGAGCCGGTGAGCATCGACATCGACGTGTTCGCCCCCGGCGGCAAGCGGGCGGTGTGGATGAAATTCGGCGAGAAATAGGGGCACGCCCCGACGCATGCCGACCAAGACGATCTTCCTACCGGGCGCGGGCGTTAACGCCTCTTTCTGGCGCCCAGTAGCGGATCGATTGGAAATCGAGGGGACGTTTCCTTCCTGGCCCGGCCTTGGGAAGGAAGCACCGGATCCCCGGATCAACAGCCTCGACGATCTCGTCGCGCTGGTGGTCGAACAGATAGCCAGCCCGGTCAACATCGTCGCCCAATCGATGGGCGGCGTTGTCGCGATACGAGCGGCGCTCGCAAAACCCCACCTCATCGAGAAACTGGTCCTTGCCGTGACGTCCGGCGGATTGCCGCTTGCCGAATTCGGCGCGGCGGACTGGCGTGAGGATTATTATCGGTCCCTTCCCGGGCGCTGCGCGCTGGATAAGCGCGCCGGCAGCCGATCTATCCGAACAGATCAGAACGATCACTGCGCCGACGCTCCTGCTGTGGGGCGATAGCGATGACATCAGCCCGGTTGGCGTCGGCAGGCGGCTCTGTTCGCTGCTACCGAAGGCACACCTGCATGTACTCCCTGCGGCGGGACACGATCTGGCGCAGACCCACGGAGCTGAAGTGGCCGAATTGTTTGCCTCGCATTTGTGGGCCTAAAAATGTTGAAGGGCGCCGGAGCGCCCTTCCCTGTCGCGGCTCTCAGACGAGGGCTTCGACCTTCTTTTTCTTCCAGACGAAATGATACCAGGACGCCTGCAGCACCAGCATCATGGTGAAGCTGGCTGAATAGGCGATCCAGATACCTGTCAGGCCTAGGCTCGTCTGGCTGAGCCAGATCGCGCCTGGCAGCTCGATGCCAATGATACACGCCAACGAGAGCATCATCGGGGCATAGACCGTGCCGCTCGAGCGCATGATGCCGGAGAACACCACGCTCCAGCCGAAGCAGAGCAGGCTCCACAGCACGACATGCAGCAGCGTTTCGGTCAGCTCGATCACCGAGGGATCGGTGATGAACAGCGCCACGACATGCTGGCTGAAGAGATAGGCCAGGACGATCAGGCCGCCGGTGATGATCAGGTTGAGCATCAGCGCGGTGCGGGTGATGGCGCCGAGCTGATCGGCCTTGCGCGCGCCGATTGCCTGGGCGGCAAAGATCGACGCGGCAATGCCGATCGACATGGCCGGGAACTGCACGTAGCTCATCACCTGCCCCAGCGCGCCATAGGCCGCGGTCGCGTCGGAGCCGAAGCGATTGACGAGGCCAACGACGACAATGCCGGCGATGGACGAGATAACCATCTGCAGGCCCGCCGGAACGCCGAGCTTGAGGATAAGGCCGAGCAGTTTTACGTCCGGCTTGACCATGGCGCTGAGCAGGATGCGATCCGGCGCCAGCGGCATGTTGCGCAGGCGCATGTAGATGAAGAGGAAGATGAGAACCGTCATGAAGCCGGAGATCATCCCAAAAGCGGCGGCATTGACACCGAGCTGCGGCAGGCCGAACCAGCCCTGAATGAGAGCTGGGGTGACCAGCAGGCTCACCACCATGGAGAGGATCAGCGAGATCAGCGGCGTGATCGTGTCGCCCACGCCGCGCAGGACGGAGGTGACCACGAGGAACAGGAAAAAGCCCGGCATGCCGATGAGGACGATGCGCGCATAGCCGACCGACATGCCCAGAATGTTTTCTGGCGCGCCGAGGACGGTCAGGATCTGTTCGGTCCAGATGCCGCCCACGACAGCAACGAAGAGGCCGAGCACGATGGTGGCGGCAAGCGTGGTGCCCGCGACCTGCTTGACCTTGTCGACGTTCTTGGCGCCCCAGGCCTGGCCGATCAGAATGGTCGAGCCGGCGGAGAGGCCGATGATGAAGCTCATCAGGAAGAACATGATGGGGAAGAAGGTGGCGGTGGCCGCCAACGCATCGACGCCGATCATCTGCCCGACATAGATGGAATTGACCGTTCCCGACAGGGCCTGAAGAATGTTCGAGGCCATAAGGGGAATCAGAAAGAAGGCGAACCGCTGCCAGAGGGGGCGGGTGGAATGGGGGTCCATCAGGAACGCTCCAGAAAACACGTAAAATCGTCTACGTCACGGCAGCAGACCCCGAACCGGCGGGAGATAGTGGATTTCAGAACGCCGGAGGGACCAAGTTCACACCCCTGGGGTGCCGGCTGGGTGGGCGCTGGAGGCTTGGCAATGACACCGCGTTTGTCTACGCCGCAGAAAGAAGGGCGTCAACGCCACCACGGCGACGGTTCGATCAAAGATGGCGATGGCTGTCATCAGGACTTGTCATCGAGGCCGGGCCCCTTCCGTATGCTATGAAACAGACATGACCGAGATTGCAGCAAACCCTGATTCCCGAACGGACCAGTTTCTGGCAGGCGTTCGCGCTTGCCTGCCCGTCGCCATTTCCATTGCCGCTTATGGGCTGGTGTGGGGTGTGCTGGCGCGGGGCGCTGGCCTAAGCGTGCTTGAGGTCATGATGATGAGCGCGCTGGTTTTTGCGGGCTCGGCGCAATTCGTGGCGCTGGACCTGTGGACCGCGACGCCGGCTGCCCTGCCTATCGGTGCGCTGGTGCTGGCGGCACTGATCATCAACCTGCGCTATCTCCTGCTGACCGCGACGCTGCGGCCGCTCTATTCGGACAAGAGCCGGGTTCGTGGGGCGCTCAGCATGTATCTCGTCACTGACGAGAACTGGGCTATGACCGTTGCGGCCATGTCCAGAGGCCAAGGGTCGGCGGCCTTCCTGATGGGGGGCGGCGTGCTGGCCTGGCTTGCCTGGATGTGCACCAATCTCATCGGCTATGGCCTGGGCTCGGCGATCGACGATCCGACACGCTGGGGCCTCGACTTTGCCTTCACCGCGACCTTCCTCGCCCTGTTGCTCGGCATGTGGAAGGGACGCAGTGATCTCATTCCATGGCTTGTGGCGGCGCTGGCTGCCATCGTGACGTCGCGGCTTATCGACGGCAGCTGGCACATTCTCGTCGGCGGCATCGTCGGCAGCCTCGTCGGGGCATTTCTGGAGACGCGCAAGCATGCTCACAAGTCCTGAAGCCGTCGCAGCCATTCTGGGCATGGCCATCGTAACCATGGCCGTCAAGATGAGCGGATTTCTCCTCGCCGACCGCCTGCCGCGCGACGGCTTTGCGGCGGCCTGGTTGCGTCACATTCCGGGGGCGGTCCTTGCCGCATTGGTGGCGCCAGCCGTGGTAACAGGGAGCATCGCCGAGGCCGTCGCCGCTGCAGCAACGGGCGTCGTGTTCCTGCTCTCAAAGAACCTTTTTGCGGCCATGGCTGCAGGCGTCGCGACGGTCTATGTCGTGCGCCTTCTGATTGCGGGATAAACGCCGCCAGACAGTTGCCAGCCGCGACGCTCTAGGCTAGGAACCGTCCCCGTGCCCCTCTGGCGGAATGGTAGACGCAGAGGACTCAAAATCCTCCGCCGCGAGGCGTGCCGGTTCGAGTCCGGCGGGGGGCACCAAATCATCCAAAATTACCGAATAAATTCAACAGGATAGCAGTTTCACTGCTTTCCCGATCCACCTGCACATCCCCTTTGCGAGTGGCGCAAATCCTGAACTGTGTGACGAAAATCCTGATCTCGGGATCTCCGTTACCTGCCTGAGGATTTCCGTTGCGATTTGAGGAGGTAACGCATGTGTTCGGACCTTGCTCGACGTCACAGAATCAATGCGAGATACAAAAAAAACACGGAGGATCTCATGTTGCAGGTCGGCATATTCTACCAGTTTGAGCATGAAAACGGTACAGACCGAGACTTCACCTATGGCACCGTCCTCGAGTGGAATTTTCCGCTCGTCCAGATTGAAGAGGACGATGGCCGTCTGCAAATTCTGAACTTGTCGACACCGAGCTTTGTCAAAGCAGAGCCGCTCCCTAAGGGTGACGGACCAAAGCCCTGGGAGACTTGAGGCCTGGCGCGCAAGTAAGTCAGGTCTTGGATGGAGTCGCATCATGACATTTTACAGAACAGCGCAAGACGCTTTGGAAAACGCGGTGTTCGCTACCGTCGAGACCTGCGTTTGCTGCGGAGAGCCTGCGAGCGGCCCTACGGTCGTTTATGACATGGAGCTGCCACCGACGGGCAAGTTGCATCATTTTCTGATGCACAGAGACTGCGCATTGACGATGGCCCAACGGATGATCTGCGACGCGTTTCCCAACCGCGCGCGCTAATGCTTGGCTACCCGCCCGCCATCTCATCAAACCTCTCGGGCGTTAGCCATACCGGCCGGGAGGAGTTGATGGGGAGGGTGAAATACTGATCGAAGGCAAAAGGCACGAGCGTAGCAGTGCCCTTCCGCACTCTCTGATGAAGGTGATCAACCTTCTTACGGCAAGCTTTGGAACAATAGTGCTGGCCCTGAACGGCCGGCTTGAACGATTGGTCGCAGGCCGTGCAAATAGCCGGCGGCAACGCCTCCCGTCGCGCGGCGACTTTCGCCACAGCAGCGCACCGATACGAACAAAAAGCTTGGTCTGCTTTTTGCGGCTTGAACGCTGAATTGCATTCCGGGCAGTTCTTCTCAGGCTTGATGTATCCGGTGGCGCGCCTCGAACAGGTCAGGGAGCAAAACCTTGCGCCCTTGCGCTCGGATCGAAAGGGTGTCCCACAGTGCTCGCAAGGCTTCGGTTTGGCCTTCGCGCGCTGCACCTGGCGATATGCTTGGCGAACTACATTGTCGAACCGAACCGCATCACGGCCGCCTCGATGCTGGACTGCCTGGGTCGCGCATTCGGTGGAGCAGTACCGCTGTCCCCGGGTGGCGTTGGGATCGTCGATCTCTCGGTGACACCATGCGCAGTTATCTCGGCCGGCCGTGTGGTGCCATTGACCTTGATCCCAGGTCGGGCGCTTCGCCCCGTTGGAGTGCAGCGCCTCACGGACGATATAGGCCGCCTCGTCGTCGGCGCGCGTCCAGCCCGCTCCATTTTCGCAGAAGCCCTGGCGCAGGCCGTGCCGGCATGCCGCCTCGTGTTCGAACGCCGAGCTTTCCCATTCTCTCAAAATGGCGGCCGTGTCCCGAATGATCCGTTTCTTGTGCGCCTTGTCGGTTATAACCGGCTGGCGCCCATGAGGCTTGCTTGGGTCGTAGACCGGGCGCAGGCACTCGTCGCCATACCGGTATTCGGTATAGCCAGATCGCTGTCCACTCGTCCGAAAATGACGGCTATCTTTACCCTTGCCGATCTTCATCCGAACACCGCATCAAATGCTTCAGGTGTCATTTCCATGCCGGGGGTCGATCCAGTTTTGGATATACCCCCCTCGCCGCCTCGGGCGTGCTCCATCCAAACCCGGTCCATGGCGAGGATCATATCGACATGCCGAGCCTCCAGCGACCAGCGATATAGGCGTGCATAGGCTTCGATCTCAGAATACGAGAGTGGATTGGGCCCGTAGCCATTGCTGGTACGGGTCCGACATAGGTCATTGAACCAGCGCCAGGCCAGGCGGCCGACGTCAGGAAACGGGCCCGGTTTTCCGTCAAGCTGGCGCTCCAGATAATCAATGACTGCCTTGTGGCGCATTTAGGCCGCCACGCCTTGGCGACGTGCCTCGACCCACTTGGGAACTGCCGTATTGATGGCTGTCTTGCCAACGGGCAGTTGATCGCCGTGAACAACTGGCGAGAGGCTGGTGTCGATCTTGCGGAACCGTCTGTCGGGCCAGGTCATCAAGCGCCGTGTTTCAACCCCGTCGCAGGTGAGCGTAGTCAGGTCGATATGACCGCCGACGCTCGGGAATGTCCTGCCACCATCCGCGTTCAGCATGGGCGTTTCTCGTGCTAACTGGCACAGTTTCGGGCCGAAGGAAGCAGCGCCGTCTTTGATGGTGTCGTCGTTGACGATGGCTGCGGTTTTTTCGGGATCGATCGGAGGCCCCGCATAAAACACACCCCATACCGTATCGACGCCGAGCACAGACATACCGGGCATGAAATCCCGGCTACCGATGTGGAACTGTCCAAACCCGAACTCTGGTGACCATCCAGCGATGAGCAACTGGAAGTCGGTGCCCTGATAAGTGCCATTGGCTTCGCGCCACCGGTTGATGTGCTTCTCGATATGCTCGATCGCCTTCGCAAAATTGCGGTGTTCGTCAGCAATCAGGAGACATGCTGCCGCCAATTCTCCGATCAGTTTGGTGTTGCCACGCCCCGTCACCATCATTGGGCAGTGGCGGGACCGCCACACCTTTTCGGTTTCGAGAATGAAGTTGCCGCGCTTGGTATAGTTGGCGCCATCCGTCAGCATTTCGATGCGGTCGGCGTAAGGGAAAGTCGCGAACATGCTCATGATGCGCTCCTGATTTTGATGTTCATGGTGACCCCGCCGACACCACCGGCACCGCCGGTGAAGATGGAGCCGAGGCTGTTGAAGGCGTTGCCTAGGAAGTAGTTGCCGGCCATCGAAAGGACATTGGAGAGGATGCTGCCGAACTCTTCGGCGCTGATCTTTCCGTCAGCCAAGGCGTCGATGATGCCGTTCACGGCTGACATGCCCATCTGGCCCAGGAGGTCAAACGCATCCTGCAACTGCTCGATACGCATCTGCTCATTGTAGGTTTCAGTGACCAAGCGCTCGATGGCCTTCACCTGATCTCCGGTGGCTGAACCTCCAGCTTGCCGAACCGCTCGCATTTTTTCCTGTTCGACGGCGGACTTGCCGAGCAGGGACTTTTCAAATTCTAGGCTGGCGATCAGTTCCTTGACCGCATCATTTTCATCCTTGGCGGCCTTGGTGCTTGCACCTCGTGCGCTTCGCTGGTTTTGCGCCGCCACCTGGAGCCGAGCCAGGCGCTCGGCCTCTTCCGGTGCGATCGTGCCTTTGGCAGCGGCAACATCCTTCACGATGCGGGCGATAGCCTCCTCCACGTCCCGCTGTTCTTTGGTGAGTGACAGGAGCCGTTCTTGCTCGGTCACGTAGTCGGCGCCGATGCCCGCCTTCGTCGCCATCTCTCGGCGAGAAGCGCCCAGCGCGCCGCGGGGATTGGTCGGCCCCGGCAATGCGGGCCACTGCATGGCCTGCGTTTCGGCGGCGAGATTGCTGACTGCGGTGCGGGCAGTTTCGATCTGGCTCACCCAGCCTTGGATGGAAGCAATGTCACTCGCCCAATCAGGGAACTTCGTCGCGAGTTCATCGAGCTCCTTGCCGAGGCTATCGGCCGATCGCTCGTTACGCTGGTATTCATCAACCACCTTGGATATGGCGGCTTGTTGGTCAAATCCGGCCTGAGCGCCGAGCCGGAACACCCCAGCCAGGTCCTCAAGCCCAGCCTCGAACTCGGCCAGCTTAGCCGTAGCGTCCTCTGTTTCCTGCTGATGCGCAGCCAGGCCCTCGGCGGTAGCAAGGCGTTTCTGCGCCTCGGCCGCCGCATCGATCTGCTCGGCGCTTTCCTTGGCGGCCAGTCCCATGCGGTCGAGCGTGGCATTGAAACGGGTGGTGCGCTGTTCCGCCTCGAAGGCCTGATTGGCGAAATGACCCAGCGCCAGCGCCGCAGCCCCGCCAACGATCAAGCCAACAGGACCAGCCACGCCACCCAGCGCGCCAAGGGCGGAGCTGAGGCCTCCCACGCCCTGGGCGGTGCGAGCGATGACCACAAAGTCCCTAAGTGCCTTGCCCAGCGAGACCACGTTGAGCGTGGCGGTGACCAGGGCCCGGCCCGCCAGCGCCCCGACCAGCACCGTGGCAACATTCAACGCGGCATTGGCAACCGCATCGAAATTGTCGGCCAGTCCGATGATCGCATGGGCAATCCGGGCCGAAGCGCCGGCCGCCTCGTCGGCACCACCGACATATTCCAGCATGGCATTGCGCAGGAGGGTGAAGGCATCGGAGATGGTGGCCTTCATTCCATCGGCTTCGTCGCGCAGCTTGCCCATTTGGCCGGTCAAAGCACGGAACACGCTGTCGGAGGTGAGCTTGCCCTGCTCGCCCATCTTCCGCAGTTCGTTCGTGGTAACGCCAAGCCCTTCGGCCAGCGCAGAGGCCACCCTGCCCCCGGTCTGAATAACCGTGTTCAGGTTTTCGCCACGCAACTCGCCAAAGGCCATGGCCTTGCCGAGCGCGTTGATAACCTGTTCGGCCCGCTGCCCCTTGGCGCCAGACACCACCAGCGCATTGTTCAGCGCCTCGGTGAAATCGAGTTGCTGGTTGGTGCTGTAGCCCAGATCCTTTAGCGCCTGGCTATTGGCAAGGAAGCTCTCGGCCGTTGCATCGAGCGAGGAATAGGTGCGGCGGGCCATGTCGCCCAGCCGGCCCATAACCTCGGTGCCCTCTTTCATCCCACCAACGGCGATCTGGATTCGGCCATTGAGGTCGGTCCACGTGTCGCTGAGCTTGATCAACTCGGAAGCGCCAAGGGCCAGACCGATACCGCCCAGACCGGCGGCGACAGTCCCGCGGAATGATCCGATCTTCGTGCTGGTTGCTGCAATGGCGCGATTGATGGCCGTGGTGGTGCGGAGCATGTCCGCTTCCATCTGCTGGGTTGCGGTCCTGCTGCCCCGGCGCATCCCCGCGTAGGAGCCGTCGAACTTCTTCTCGGCACGATCGATGGCCTTCAGCGCGTCATTGGTCCGCGCCTCCAGCAATACGACAAGCCGTTCTGCATCGCCTTCACCGGCCATGGTTTACCTCAACCTGCATAAGCCCAATTTTCAAAATCATCCCCGGCATCGTCATAGCTGGAGCGGTTGCTGTTGCCGGCAGCGCAGCGCTGAACGGCCATCGCGGCAGCCACGGCACCGTCAATGGAGAGCCAGAGCTTGGGCTTGCCGAATTTGACCACGTGGCCCAGGTCGCTGCGGCGCACCACCACGTTGCCGAAGCAGTGGCGCAGAACCTGATTACCGCCATGGTGGAATTCGCCACCGAGAATGGCGCGCTCCAGCTCGTGATAGGCTGGCATCATCACCGAGGGGCGCTGCGGCATGTCCACCACCGGCAGGCCCATATCGAGCAAGTCCGGTTGCACGCCCTGCGCCAGCGCCGGATCGAACGCGATTTCGTTGATGCGGAACCCTTCGTTCAACTCCACGATCTTGTCGCGGATGAAACGATGGTCGATGACGTTGCCGGGCGTGGCAGTAACCAGACCCTCATCGACCCACTGGCGATAGGTCGCGCCGGAGCCGTCTTCGCGGTCATCGATATTGTCTTCGGGAATGAAGAACCAAGGCCGGACGAAATAGCCCTCGGCCAGCCTCCATGCCGCCACGATGACGGAAAGGTCGATCTTGCTGGAAAGGTCCACGCCAAGCCAGCACGGCTCTTCCTTGAGCGCATCAAGGTCAAATGCCTTTTTGCCCTGATCATACACCATCATGTCCACGAAAGGATCGGTGGCGGTGTCGAGCCACATGTTGAGCTTGAGCTGCAGGAGGCTTTGACGCTCGCCCACGCTTCGCTCTGCCCGCTTCGCATGACGGCGAAAACCTTCGATCGAGGGATAGCCATGGCGGAGGCCGGGATTGACCTCGTGCCATAGGTCCTCGTCGCGCCAGTCCGCATCACGGTCAGTCTCGAACAGGATTGGCAGGATGCTCGGATCGTCCACTTCGTTGCGCGCAACTTTGCGCGCATCTTCGATGACCTCCCATGCGAGATTGTCCTGCCCCCTGCCCGCCGTGGTCGCGACCACAAGCAATGGATTGTCGGTTTTATCGAGGCCGGTGGTCAGGGCCTCCCACATGTAGCGGTTCGGCCAGATGTGGATTTCATCGGCCAGGACGAATGCGGGGGTGCGACCATGCTGCGGACCAGCATCGCCGGAGATGACCTCGAGATAAGAGCCCTCTTTTGGATAGCTGATCTTCTTGGCGCTGTTGTGCGCATCATAGACCCGTGTGGCAGCGACCAATCGCTTGTCGGTCCGGATGATGCCAGTAGCCTCCTTGAAGGCAATGTTCGCCTGCTTCCGATCCGCCGCCGCAAAGATGCACTCACCCTCGGGCACCTTCTCGGGGCCGATGGTGTGGAGCATCGCGAGCGCGGCCGAAAGGCTAGTCTTGCGGTTCCCACGAGGGAGCAGCAGCACCACCGTTTTCACGACGCGAGAACCATCCTCATGGCGTGGCCCATAGATGCGTCGCACGATGCGCTCCTGCCACTCGTCCAGTTGGAAGGCATGCTTCGGCAGGATGGACTTGGGGTGTTTGAGTAGGCGCAGAAACCGCACGGCGCGCTCGCCATGCCCCAAGGGGTCATCGATCGGAGAGCTATCATATATCCAGTGGGGATAGGTCTTCGCTGTCATCACCTGCCTCCCTGACCGTTGGTCGCGACCGCGACACAGGTGTGAGGCCCAGCTCGGAAGCGAGCTGTCGGCCGGTGGTCATCGCCTTGTCCTGGGCACGAAAAAGGGCGGGGTCGAACTTGACCTGCAAATCTGCTTCGAGCTGTCGAACGCGGCCCATGGCGATGCAGTAGTTTTCTAGGCTGCCTAGATCAGCTTTGGTGAGAATGCGGCGCTTGACCAGGCTAGGCATGACGCGGCGCCATTCGGCTTTGGCATGGTTCGACAGCCAGCCAGGCGCAGCCGGCGCGCCGGTCACGGCGTCATTGTCGATCACGAGACGAGGCTTGGCTCCCTTCATTGGCCGACCGCCTTTGCTCGAAGCTCCAGCCCTTCCCGCAGGCCTATCTCCTTGACCTCCAGAAGGTCGAAGGGCTTGCCGCCATAGGTGACTTGATCGGTGAGCGCCACGTCGCCGCGGAAGCGGATGCGGAACACGATGGCCGTCTCTTGGCCCTCGCCAAAAGCGCGCATGAATTCTTCCGTGCTCTGCTGCACGATCTGGGCGCGGATGGTGGCGTATTTCGTCGGCACCGGATCACGCACCCACGGCTCATCTTGCCGGGGTGTCGTCACAATGCGGGTGAGAGAAATCACGCGGTCGAGCTGGCCAGCGTCCATGTCAGGCCCTCCCTACCAGGGTATCAACGGTAACCACGCCGTGACCGTTTTGGCCTGAAGGATCGCGGATATAGCGCACGTCGCGGATGCGCAGATCACCGAGATAAAAGCCGCCGCCAAGACTTCCACCATTGGTGGATGTTTCGATAGCGGCCGCAAAGGCGCCGCCGATCTTCTTGACCTCGTTCAGCCTGGGCTCTGCGGTCCACAAATGACAGGTGAGATAGACCCGCTTCACAGAGCGATCGATGCGCTGGCCCTCGTCCACGATCTGGCCTTCGCCAAGTATGATGCCGGGAAACACCGTGGGCAGGCCGCCAAGGTCATCAACGATGTTCGCCACCGGGACCAGATCGACAAGGGCCGGTGTCGCCACCAGCCGCTCATAAACCGCCTTCTGGACGTAGTAGGCTTGATCCGTCATGGCTTACCCCAATTCTTGCGGACTGCGGCGCCGATGGCGCGCTTGATGGCCTGCCGGGATTTCTTGTCGTGGAGTCTGACGGCGGGCCAAAAGAACGGCTGGGCCGGATGCTTGGTCGTGCCGTGCTCCTGAAGATGCGGATAGCGCACCGCGTGGTTGCCCACCGTCACCGCAACGGCATTGGCGGGCACCACCATTTGGCCGCCTGGCTGGGAATAGGCCGGGGTCGACTTGCCGCCCTCGGTGACCTCGATGCTATCGATCAGGTCGCCATCATCTTCGGGCGCGAGTTGGCGCATGGTGTCCGCCATGGTGTTCGCCTGCTTCACCAGCGCGGGCTGGGTCGCCTCTTCGATGTTGGTGCGCATCTCGGCAAAGCGCCGGCGCAGCCTGCCAATGCCGCCATCGTCAGCCAAAGGTGTATCTCCGATATTCACCAAGGATTTGCGCCGTGCCGAATGGCACCTCGGCAATGATGGTCCCGCTGATGGACAGTTCGCGGCGGCGATACCAGTGCGCACCGAGCATCAAAACTGCCTGCTCCAGATCGGCAGGCGCGCCATCTGGCAGCTCGGTTTCGTCATCGAGCTTGAAGCCCAGGATGCGCTCGGTATGGGCGATGGCAGCGGCAAGAAACTGAGGCAGCACCGCCGCATCGATCTCGTCGCCGTCATCGTCCGTCATGTTCAGGTGTGCCCGAAAGGCAGCTTCATCGAGAGCCAATTCCAAAAGCTCCAATTCGGGAAAATCTTGCACGAAGGCCCCCCCGCCGGTCCCTCAAGCGGCCCGAAAGTCTCGAACCACCCCCGGGGGGCACCGATGGAAAGCCTGACCTCGACCTGGCCTTGGCCGTGCGCATCAAAGCGCTGAGCGACACTCCCATCGGCTTCTCGGTGTCAGCCACCACCAGCCGCAGCCGCGACACGGACGATGTTGCTGTCGATCTCGAGCGTGGCGTTGAGCTTCATCACGCTGTTGGCTTCGTCCCACTGTTCCGATGCCGACATGACAAGGGCGACGAAGTACCGAATGGAGGGTGTGCCGCCGGCCGGTGCGTCGTTGAAGGTGACGCGGAAGGCATAGGTGTCCTTGGTCTTCTCGGCGGCGATCAAAGCGAGCTGGCCAGCATCGGAATAGTCGAGGTCCATCACCAC
>NZ_JAFKHD010000280.1 GCF_017307565.1 Devosia sp. | reverse complement strand
AGATAGCTCAGATAGTAGCGATGCGGCTGTCCGGCCGTGGCGAACCAGGCCTGCACGCGCGGCCAATCTTCTTCGCCGGGCACCGGCTGGAAGAGCTGGGCCAGCACGACATTATCGAGCCCGCCGGCAAGAGTGGTGCGATAGGCGCCGGTCGATTTGACGGGATCGAGCCCTTCATCCGGGCCCTCTTCCAGGATTTTGCGGAGGAAGGCGATGCGCTCGACGCTTTCGCCGATCAGCTTGCCGCCCTTGGCCCACCAGAGATTTTCTTCGTCATTATAGTAGGTCTCGCCATGCGTGACGTAGCCGCCATTGACGGTGCCATCCCAGAACCGCCGGACCATCTTCTTGGCCGAGATATTGCCCCAGAGTTCGGCAATGTCACCCTCGTAGCAGCACTCGTCGATCGAGACCGGTTTTCCGTATTTTTCGCGCCAGAGCGAGGACTGGTTGGCGCCCGAGCGCTGGATGCTCGAATGGGTGATGCGCGGGTGGTTGTGGTCATAAAAGGCGAAACAATTGTGCACGCTGAGGAGGTGCCCAAAGGGGTCGTTATCCGAAATGATGTGGATGAACCGATCCCAATCGGCCATGGTCTTCGATGGCATCAGGTCATATTCATTGGCCATGGACCACCAGACATTGGGGAAGGCCGCCAGACGCGCTGTCAGGTAACGCAGATAGGCGTCATCCTCGGCCGGGCTCATTTTTGAAAAACCCCAGCGATCATAGGGGTGGAAGATGATGAGGTCAGCCTCGACGCCGATTTCGGCGAGCTGGTTGATGCGCTTTTCAAGGTGCCTGAAGTAATCCGGCTCGAAGCGGGAAAAGTCGAACGCCCAGCCATAGTCGCCGCCGAAGCGGCCGGTCCATTCGCTGGTTCCCTTCTTGGTCACCGGGAAGGGATAGCGCTCGGGCTCGTTCTGATTGTAGCGATAGTGCTTCGGGAAGACGCACATGCGGATTTTCGTGAAGGGGCCATCCTTCAGAGTCTGCAGCGTCTCTTCCTCAAGCGCATCGCCCTGCAGGTTCCACACATAGGCCGTGGTGCCGATATTGATGTAGCGGGTGCCGTCGGCATAGCGGAAATGGTGACGATTGGAGACACGCACCGGGCCATGATGACCCGGCTTTGCCGCCCCAACTTCAAAGCTGCCGCTGACCCCGTCGAGCGCCGAAACATTGCTCTGAGTTTGATACGTCCAAGTGCCCGTCGTGTCGGGCAGGAAGCGCAGCTTGAAATTGCCGTCGCCATCATAAAAGCCGTTCACCCGCACCAGGCGATCGCCCTGGCTGAACGTGGCGCGCAGCTCGACATCCTGAAACGGATTGCCCGCGCTCGGGCCTTTTAGGGTGAGTTCATACGTGGCCCACAGCGACGCGGCGCCGTTGGCAGAGGCAGAATTGGTCATCTTGCTGTCCCGTAGTCTGAAATTGGTTGGGTTTGAAATCAGGCTTAGCTGGCGACGCGTTTGCGCTCGCGCCAGCGGCTCGTGGTGGTGGGAATGGAGCTGAGCAGCAGGCGGGTATAGTCATGCTTGGGATCAGACATGACCTTTCGCGCCGGCCCGAACTCGACGACGCGCCCCTTGTTCATCACCGCCACATAGTCGGAGATGTAATAGGCCGTGGCGAGATCGTGGGTGATGTAGACAAAACTCCGCCCCGCCTCGTCGCGCAGCCGCTTGAAGAGGTTGATGATGATCATGCGCCGCGAGGCGTCGATCATCGAAACCGGCTCATCGGCCACGATCAGCTTTGGATTGGGGATCAGCGCCCGCGCCACCGAAATGCGCTGCAATTCACCGCCCGAGAACTGGGCCGTGTATTTGCCGCGCACCTCTTCATAGTTGAGGCCCACATTTTTGAGCGCCTCGGCCACCGCATTCTCGGCCTGGATGCCATCCATGCCCGCCACGCGCCGCGCCGTCTCTTCGAGATAGACATCCACCGGACGATAGCGGCTGAAAGCTTCAAAGGGATTCTGGAAAATCGGCTGCACCAGCCCCAGAAAGTCTTTCTTGTTGGGGATGGCACCCTGCCCGGCGACCACTTGGTCATAGACAATGGCCCGGCCCGAGGTCGGCGTTTCCAGCCGCAGCAGCGTCTTGGCCAGTGTGGTCTTGCCGCTGCCGGATTCGCCGACAACGGCGATCACTACCGGCTTGTCGCTTTCGACGGTGATGTTGACGTCGTTGAGCGCCTGGATCTGCTTGGCGTTGACGATGCCGCCGAGGCGATAGGTCTTATTGAGATTTTCGGTCTTGAGAATGAAGGTCATGCCGAAACTCCCTCGCGCTGGCGGGCAGGCTGGGCGACGAAGTGGCCCGGCTTCACCTCGATGAGATTGGGTTCGACGCGGAAGGCGCGGTCGCCACCGGCGCCGGCCTGGCTCGCCATCACGCCGCGCATGCTGTCATCGCCAATGGTGGGCAGGCTATCGATCAGCATTTTCGTATAGGCGTGCTGGGGATCGGCAAACACGCTGTCGGTATCGCCATATTCGACGACACGACCGGCATACATGATCAGCATTTTCTGGGTGACCTGATAGTGGACGCCCATGTCGTGCGAGACGACGAGGATGGTATTGCCCATTTCCTCCTGCAGCTCCATGAGCAGCATGAGAATGTCCTTCTGCACGACGACGTCGAGAGCCGTGGTTGGCTCATCGGCAATGATCAGCTCGGGCTGGAAGAAGGTTGCGAGCGCAATCATCATGCGCTGCCGCATGCCGCCCGAAAGCTGGTGCGGATAGGAATCCATCGCCTCCGGCGGCAGCCCAAGTTTTCCGATGTAAGCGCGCGCCCGCTCCAGCACCCGCTTCTTGTTGCTGTCGGTG
>NZ_JAFKHD010000279.1 GCF_017307565.1 Devosia sp. | reverse complement strand
CCAACAACATCCTGCATCCCGCGAACGGTCAGCCGATCATCGTGCCGAGCCAGGCCATTGTTCTCGGTCTCTACTATCTGTCGATCGTGGCAGAGGGTGAGCCGGGCGAGGGCATGTCGTTCGGTTCCTATGCCGAACTCGAACACGCGCTCGACAACAAGGTCGTCACGCTCCACTCCAAGATCAAAGCTCGCGTTCCTGCCTGGGACGAAAACGGCAAGCAGATCACCCAGATCGTCGACACGACTCCGGGCCGTATGCTGATCGGTCAGATTCTGCCCAAGAATCCGGCTGTGCCCTTCGCCACGGCGAACCAGCTGATGACCAAGAAGATGATCTCCAAGATGATCGACACCGTGTATCGCGGTTGCGGTCAGAAGGAGACGGTCATTTTCTGTGACCGCGTCATGCAGCTCGGCTTCAAGAACGCCTGCGACGCCGGCATTTCGTTCGGCAAGGACGACATGGTTATCCCGCAGTCGAAGTACACGATTGTGGAAGACACCCGTAAGCTGGTCGAGGAATTCGAACAGCAGTACAATGACGGCCTGATCACTCAGGGCGAAAAGTACAACAAGGTCGTCGACGCCTGGGCCAAGTGCGGTGACAAGATCGCCGAAGAGATGATGAAGGGCATTGCTGCCGTTCAGATCGACAAGGAAACGGGTCGTCAGAAGCCGATCAACTCGGTTTACATGATGAGCCACTCCGGTGCTCGTGGTTCACCGGCCCAGATGAAGCAGCTCGCCGGCATGCGCGGCCTTATGGCCAAGCCGGACGGCTCGATCATCGAAACGCCGATCACCGCGAACTTCAAGGAAGGCCTCAACGTTCTTGAGTACTTCAACTCGACCCACGGTGCCCGTAAGGGTCTGGCTGATACCGCTCTGAAGACTGCGAACTCGGGTTACCTGACCCGTCGTCTCGTCGACGTCGCTCAGGACGCGATCATCATCACCGAGGATTGCGGTACCGAGCGAGGCCTCACCATGGAACCGATCGTCGATGCTGGCCAGATCGTGGCCTCTATCGGCCAGCGCGTTCTCGGCCGTACGACTGCCGATGACGTCTTCCATCCGCTGACTGGCGACCTGATCGCTCCGAAGGGCACTCTGCTCGAAGAGAAGCATGTCGACATCATCGAAGAAGCGCGCATCCAGTCGATCCGCATTCGTTCGCCGCTGACCTGCGATCTCCGCCAGGGCTGCTGCGCCGCTTGCTACGGTCGTGACCTTGCTCGCGGTACTCCGGTCAATATCGGTGAAGCTGTCGGCGTTATTGCTGCTCAGTCCATCGGTGAACCCGGCACCCAGCTCACCATGCGTACGTTCCACATCGGTGGTACGGCTCAGGTGGTTGACTCGTCGTTCCTCGAATCCGGCGCCGAAGGCAAGATCGACATCCGTAACCCGAGCCTCGCAACGGTTGCGGACGGCAAGCAGGTCGTCATGGCCCGTAACGTCGCACTCGTCATCCTCGATGCCGAAGGCAAGGAACGTGCGACCCACAAGGTCGCCTACGGCTCCAAGCTCCTCGTCAAGAAGGGCGAACAGGTTCGTCGTGGCCAGCGTCTGGCTGAATGGGACCCCTACACCCGTCCCATCCTTGCCGACGTCGAAGGCGATGTCGTGTTCGAGGATCTGGTCGATGGTGCATCCGTTGCGGAAAACACCGACGAAGCGACCGGCTTCACCAAGCGCGTCGTCATCGACTGGCGCGGCAACCAGCGTGGTGAGGGCCTCAAGCCCGCACTGGCTATTGCCCGCGGCGGTGCCGTGCAGAAGGTGGATCGTGGTGGCGATGCCCGTTACCTGCTCTCCGTCGACGCGGTTATCGCCGTCGAGCCGGGTGAAAAGGTGTCTCCGGGTGACGTTCTCGCGCGTATCCCGCTCGAGTCTGCAAAGACCAAGGACATCACCGGCGGTCTGCCGCGCGTTGCCGAACTCTTCGAAGCTCGTCGTCCGAAGGATCACGCCATCATCGCTGAGATCGATGGTACCATCCGCTTCGGCCGCGACTACAAGAACAAGCGCCGCGTCATCATCGAGCCGACCGAGGAAGGTGCTGATCCCGTCGAATACCTGATCCCGAAGGGCAAGCCGTTCCACCTCCAGGAAGGCGACACCATCGAGAAGGGCGAATACATTCTGGACGGCAACCCCGCTCCTCACGACATCCTTGCTATCAAGGGCGTCGAGGAACTGGCACGCTACCTCGTCAACGAGATCCAGGAAGTTTATCGTCTCCAGGGCGTGTTGATTAACGACAAGCACATCGAAGTGATCGTTCGCCAGATGCTGCAGAAGGTCGAGATCGTCCTGCCGGGTGACTCGGGCCTGCTCAAGGACGAGCAGCTCGACAAGCTCGACTTCGATGAACTCAACGATGCGCTGATCAGCGAAGGCAAGAAGCCGGCAACCGCTAACCCGGTTCTGCTCGGCATCACCAAGGCTTCGCTCCAGACTCGCTCCTTCGTGTCCGCGGCTTCCTTCCAGGAAACCACCCGCGTGCTCACCGAAGCTGCCGTGTCCGGCAAGGCCGACCTTCTCGAAGGCCTCAAGGAAAACGTCATCGTCGGCCGCCTTATCCCGGCCGGTACCGGTGCCGGCCAGTCGAAGGCCAAGCAGATCGCTGCCAAGCGCGACGATCTCATCCTCGAGGAACGCCGCCGCATCGCCGAAACCACTCGCCTGTCGGCTCCCGCCGCCGAGTAAGGTCTTCGGACATTTCCAAATCGAAAGGGGCCCGCAAGGGCCCCTTTTTTGTTTGCGCTCCTTGCAGAGCCCCACGACCCCGGCGGCGTCGCCGTCATCGTACCCCGCCTGTCATCCCGGCGAAGGCCAGGACCCATCTTGAGATGTGGAAGGTGAGGCAGGGGGCTGACGGTGCCGGACGCACTAACCCCTTGAAAGCTATTGTTAACCGC
>NZ_JAFKHD010000309.1 GCF_017307565.1 Devosia sp. | reverse complement strand
GGCCCGCGGGGAAAGATCGCTCCAGTGGAGCGATCTTGGCGATCAAGGCCATGAGAGCTACGCTCGAATGGCTGGGCTGAGGCGTCTAGGGGTCGGCGATCAGCCCTTCGAGCGTAGCTCTTTGGGCCTGCTGCGTTAAAATCAGTCCACTGGACTGATTTTGCCCCGAAGGGGCCACTCAGCAGATCGCGATAATCTCTTCGTCGCTCATCCGGCCCGGCACGATGGTCAGTGGAATGGGCAGTGCATTGGCGCGGGCAGCAAAGTGCGTCACTAGCGGACCGGGGCCTTCACCGGACTTGGACGCTGCCAGCACCAGGATGGCGATGCCATGATCCTTGTCGATCAGCTGCTCGATCTGCTCCGGCCCGTTGCCTTCGCGGATAACGGTTTCGGCGCGCACGTCACCGATTTCCTTGATGCGGGCGAGCCGCTCATCGAGATTGCGCTCGGCCTCTTCCACCGCCTCGGCCCGCAGCACGTCCTCGACGCCCATGCCGATGAATTCGGGCTTGGGGATCACGGTCACCAGCACGACCGTGCCGCCCGTTCGCTTGGTGCGAAAGGCGGCGAAGGTCAGGGCGCGGTCGCATTCCTCGGTTTCGTCGATGACGACGAGGAATTTGCGCTTGTATTCGGTATCGTACAAAGGCGCCTCCGAACTAGCGGATGAATCCGACGATGCGACGAACTTCGTTCATGGTCTTTTCGGCAATAGCCGCAGCCCGCTCACCGCCATCGCGCAAAATGCCATCGATCGTGGTGGTGTCCTCGATCAGGCGGCGCATTTCGCCCGACATTGGCGCGAGCTGAGCCACGGCGAGATCGGCCAGCGCCGGCTTGAACTTGCCCCAGCCCTGGCCACCGAATTCGGCCAGCACTTCGGCCTTGGTCTTGTCCGAGAGCGCTGCATAGATGCCAACGAGGTTGTCGGCTTCTGGGCGCCCTTTCAGGTCCTCGACTTCGACCGGCAGTTCGGCCGGGTCGGTCGTGGCCTTCTTGATCTTCTTCGAGATGGCGTCGGCGTCGTCGAGCAGGGAAATGCGCGACTGGTCCGACGGGTCCGATTTGCTCATTTTCTTGGTGCCGTCGCGTAGCGACATGATGCGCGTCGCCGGTCCGGCAATAAGCGGCTCGGTGATCGGGAAGAAATCAGGATCGAGGCCCTGTTCGGCGATCGAAGCGGCATAGTCATTGTTGAACTTGGCCGCGATGTCACGCGTCAGCTCCAGATGTTGCTTCTGATCGTCGCCCACCGGCACGGCAGTCGCCTTGTAGAGCAGAATGTCGGCCGCCATCAGTGACGGATAGGCGAGCAGGCCGAGCGAGACATTCTCGGAATTCTTGCCGGCCTTGTCCTTGAACTGCGTCATGCGGTTCATCCAGCCAATGCGGGCGACGCAATTGAACACCCAGGCGAGCTCAGCATGCTGCATGACCTGGCTCTGGTTGAACACGATCGAGCGCTTGGGATCAACGCCCGCAGCGATGAAGGCGGCGGCCACTTCGCGGGTGGCGCGGCGCAGGTCATTGGGCTCCTGCCAGACCGTGATCGCATGCATGTCGACCACGCAATAGATGGTCTCATGCGTGTCCTGAAGGGGCACGAAACGGCGGATGGCGCCGAGATAATTGCCCAGATGCAGATCGCCGGAAGGCTGGATGCCGGAAAAGACGCGAGGAGAAAAGGCCATGGGTCCCAGAAGCGGATGATAGGCAGATGGCCCCGTTCTATACGGAGCCGCGCCGATTGAAAACCATCACCGGGAACGACGCACGCGGCGCACGAGCATGCCGAGGCGTTGGGTGCCGGAGAAATGCACGAGGGTGAAGTAAAAGATCACCCCGTAAGCGATCAGAGAACCGACCACCAGAATCTGTCGCCAGAGCGGGGAGCCGCTGGCGATATGGTGCGCACCGTGCTGGGACAGGACCATGAGGCTCCATCCCATCGCCGCACTGATCAGCACGATCATGATGTGCCCCCACCATTGGCTGCGGGGCAGGGAGAAATGCCCGCGGAACGCCAGGGTCGCTCCAAGCAGGACGACATTGATCCACGAGGACGCGGCCGTCGCAATGGCGATACCGACGTGGAACATGGTGGGAAAGAGCCAGATGGAAATGGCGATATTTGCGACGACACTGACGCCGGCAAAGATCGTGGGGGTGACCGTGTCTTCGCGGGCGAAAAAGCCCGGCTGCAGCACCCTGATCAGCACATAAGCGGGTAGGCCGGTAGCGAAAGCAACAAGCGCCTCGGCTGTTTGTTTCGTTGCCAAAGCATCGAAAGCACCGCGTTCGAAGAGCAGTCGCACGATAGGTTCAGACATGCCGATCAGCGCCGCGGCGGCTGGCATGGTCAGCAGCATGGAGATGAACAGGGACTGCTCCTGGCTCGCCAGCGCCTCTGTTTCCCGCCCGCCCTTGAGGTGGCGGCTCAATTCGGGCAGCAGCACCGTGCCGATGGCAATGCCGATAATGCCGAGCGGCAGCTGATAGAGGCGGTCCGCATAGGAGAGGATCGAAATCGTGCTGTCGGCACCCGACGCGATGATGGTGCCGACGAAAATATTGATCTGGGTAATGCCGCCAGCAAGGATTGCTGGGATCGCCAGTACCCAGAAGTGGCGCACCTCCGCATCGAACCGCGGCAGGCGGAAGGCCGGCCGGAAGCCGGTGCGCTCGATAGCCACCCAGACCAGCCAGAGTTGGGCAATGCCCCCGAGCATGGTGGCGATAGCGACCCAGAAGGTCGCGCCCTTTGGATCCTGAACCCAGAAGGTCGCGAGCGGAATGAGCGCTGAGATGTTGACGATATTGAGCAGAACCGGCGCAAAGGCCGCGGCGAAGAAGCGCCGCAGCGAATTGAGGATCGCCCCATAGGCTGCCATCAGTGACATGCAGGCGAGATAGGGGAACATGATCCGCGTCAGCATGACGGTCAGGTCGAATTTTTCCTTGTCGTCCACGAAGCCGGGGACGAAGGCGACCATGATCTCCGGCATGAACACCTCGACGAGGATGGTCACGACAACGAGCATGGCCAGCAGCCAGCTCATGATTCGCGAGGCCAGGATTTTTGCGCCTTCCTCACCCTGCTGTTCCAGCGCGCCCGAGAACATGGGCACGAAGGCAGTGTTGAAAGCGCCCTCCGCGAAAAGTCGGCGGAAAAGGTTGGGGAAGCGGAACGCGGCATTGAACGCGTCGGCCGCCGGCCCAACGCCCAGGACCGCCGCCATCAGGGCGTCGCGCACGAGCCCAAAGACCCGGCTCACCAGCGTCCAGGCGCCGACCGAGAAGAAGTTACGAAAGAGACTCAACGAGAGCGCTCAGCCATGCGCCGCCTTCTTCTCCTCGGGGCGTTCGAACACGTCCATCAACGCGTCGTGGATCTTCTTCTGCCGCTGTTTCACGTGAATCTTCTGCCCCGTCAGGTCCGTGACGTAGAAAACGTCGACGGCCTTTTCGCCATAGGTGCCGATATGGGCAGAACCAATGGTCAAATTGAGGTCGGAGATTTCGCGGGTCAAGGCATAGAGCAGGCCGATACGATCAAGGCCCGAGACCTCGATGACGGTGAATTTTTCCGAGATGGCGTTGGAGACCGAAACCTGCGCCGGCAGCGCAAAGGGTTTGAGGCGCTTGTTGTGGCGCGATTCCTTGCCCAGATCGATCAGCACGGTGCGCTTGCCCTGCAGCAGCTGCTTGACCGTGTCGATGATGCGGGTGGCGCGGACCTTTTCATCCTCGTCGGAGGTAAACGAACGGCGGAGCCTGAAGGTGTCGATGGCGCGGCCGTCGCGGGTCGAGAAAATCTGCGCGCCGATAATGGAGGCGTCCTGCATGGTGCAGGCGCCGGCGATCAGCGAGAGCAGGCGAGGGTGGTCTGGCGTATAGAAGCTGACCTCGGTAATGCCCTCAAAAGCCTTGACCCGAATGGAACCGGCAAAGGGCTGACCGGCCTCGTCGGCCTGGCGGATCATGCGGGCGTGCACAATCTGCAGCTCTGGCTCGGCCCGCAACCAATAGTGGTCGTAGTGACGGGCGGCATAGGTCTCCACCTCGCCGGGCGACCACTTGTCCAGAGCCGTTGCCAGGGCATCCTTGGCCGCATGCACGCGTTCGGTGTGGCTGACCTGGCTGTGTCCTCCCGACAGAAGCGGCTCGGTGGCATAGTAGAGGGAGCGCAGCAGCGATCCCTTCCAGCCGGTCCAGGTGCCGGGGCCCACGGCGCGAATGTCGCAGGCGGTCAGAATCATCAGGAGAGCGAGGCGTTGCGGCGACTGCACCACATCGGCAAAAGCCTTGGCGGTCTCCGGATCCTGAATATCGCGGGCCTGAGCGATCTCGCTCATCAGCAGGTGATATTCGATGAGCCAGGCCACCGTGTCGGTTTCGGCCGCATTGAGACCAAAGCGCGGGCAGAGTTTCTTGGCGATGCGCGCGCCAGCGATCGAATGATCCTCGGGCCGGCCCTTGGCGATGTCATGGAGGAACAGCGTGACATAGAGCAGGCGCGTATCGTTGAGCTGCGGCAGCAGCTCGTGGGTCAAAGGCAGTTCCTGACGCAGGCCGCCATTGGCGATGTCGGCCATGCAGCCGACGGCGCGGATCAGGTGCTCGTCCACCGTATAGTGGTGGTACATGTTGAACTGCATCAGCGCGACGATCTTGCCGAAATCGGGCACGAACTTGCCCAGCACGCCGCTCTCGTTCATCTGGCGCAGGATGCGCTCGACATAGAGCGGACTCGTCAGAATCGTCAGGAAATAACCGTTGGCCCGGGCATCGTTGCGGATCTTGTGGTCGATCAGGCTCAGGCTGTCGCGGATATGCTTGATGGCGTCGGGGTGGAACAGCAGCTCCTCGCGTCCGGCCACCATGAACATTTTTATGAGATTGACCGGGTCCCTCTCGAAAGCGTCCGGGGTCGCGATATTGAGGCGGCCGGTGTCGACGATGAAATCGGTCTCGCCCTTGATCTTGGACTTGCCGGCCCGGAAGGGCGCGAGGGCTCGGCCGACGAGGTCCATGTCCTTGGCGTGGCGGAATTCGAGGCTGGCGCAGATGATGCGTGTCAGATCGCCCACGTCCTTGGCGACAAGGAAATAGCGCTTCATGAAGCGCTCGACGCCGAGCATGCCGACGCGCTCGGCATAACCCATGCGACGGGCAAGATCGGGCTGCACGTCGAAGGTCAGCTTCTCTTCGGCGCGATGGGTGACGAAGTGCAGGTGGCAGCGCACCGCCCAGAGAAAATCCTCGGCCCGCTGGAAGAGACGATATTCGGAATCGGTCAGAACGCCCTTGGCGACCAGCTCGTGGCTGGTCTTGACCTGATAAAAGTACTTGCCGATCCAGAAGAGCGTATTGAGGTCGCGAAGGCCGCCCTTGCCGTCCTTGATATTGGGCTCGACCACGTAGCGGGTATTGCCCATCTGCCGGTGGCGCTCGTCGCGCTCGGCCATTTTGGCGGCGATGAATTCCGGCCCCGTCTTGGGCATGATCTCAGTTTCAAAGCGCCGGACCAGATTGTCAAAGAGCGACTTATCGCCCGTGAGGAAGCGCGCCTCGAGCGTTGCCGTGCGCACGGTCATGTCGGCGCGGGCCATGCGGATGCACTCGTCGACCGAGCGGACGGCGTGGCCGACCTTCTGGCCCAGGTCCCAGAGCATATAGAGGATGTATTCGGTGACCTGTTCGCCCCAAGGCGTCTGCTTATAGGGCAGGATGAAGAGCAGATCGATGTCCGAACCCGGCGCCAGGGTGCCGCGACCGTAGCCGCCGACGGCGGAGAGCGCGATGGCTTCGGCGCCAGACGGATTGTCGACGGGATAGACCCGCGTCGTTGCAAAGCTATAGACCGCCGAAATGATCTCGTCTTCGGCGGCGCAGAGGTTTTGCGCGCAGCGGGTGCCCTTGCTGGTCGCCAGCAATTCCGCTTCCGCATCCTTGCGGGCCTCGGCCAGGGTCTGGCGCATATGGGCCAAAACGGCCATGCGGGCCGCCGGGGACTTGGCGGGCTGGTCGCCCACCACCAGGTCGAGTTCGGCGAGAAGGGTCTCGGCCGTTTTGAGCGCAAAAAGCGCTTTTCGCGGTTTGGCGTCAGCTTCGGCGAGCGTCATCGCGGAGTTTCTTCAATTCGTAGAGCGCTTCGATGGCTTGCTTGGGCGTCATGTCGTCGGGTCGGACGGCATCGAGCGCTTCGTGAATGGGATCCTTGCTCTTCGGAGCCGGGGCTGGCTGATGAGCAAAGAGCGGCAAATCGTCTAGCACGCTGGCTTTCTGGCTGGAAGAGGCGGTGCCGGCCGAGCGCTGCTCGAGCACATCGAGCACTTGCTTGGCCCGGTTGATCACCGGTTCGGGGAGGCCGGCCAGCCGGGCCACCTGAATGCCATAGGAGCGATCCGCAGCGCCGGGACCCACCTCGTGCAGGAAGACGACCTCGCCCTCCCATTCGCGCACTTTCATGGTCACATTGGCGACGCGGGAAAGCGTTTTTGCCAGACTGGTCAGTTCGTGGAAGTGGGTCGCAAAGAGGGCTCGGCAACCGGTGGTTTCATGGAGGGCTTCCACCGAGGCCCAGGCGATGGAAAGACCATCGAACGTCGCCGTGCCCCGGCCGATCTCGTCGAGCACGACAAGGCTGCGGCGGGTGGCGCGATTGAGAATGGCTGATGTCTCGACCATTTCGACCATGAAGGTCGAGCGGCCATGGGCAATGTCGTCCGAGGCACCGACACGGGAAAAGAGCCGGTCGACGACACCGATATGGGCTGACTCAGCCGGAACGTAGCAACCCATCTGCGCCAGGATGGCGATGAGCGCGTTCTGGCGCAGGAAGGTCGATTTACCGCCCATGTTCGGGCCGGTGACGAGCCACAACTTGCCGCCGCCGATCTCGTCACTGCCCGAGAGGTCGGCGTCGTTGGCCACAAAGCTCTGGCCTTCGGCCCGTACCATCTGTTCCACCACCGGATGGCGCCCGCCGACAATGGCGAAAGCAAGGCTGTCATCGACTTGTGGCCGGCAATAAAAGCGCGTGGCGGACACTTCGGCGAGAGCCGCGGTAACGTCGAGCTCGGCCAGCGCATCGGCAAGGCCCTGCAATTCGCCGGTCCGCGCCAGCACCTCTTCGCGCAGCCGGGTGAAGATGCCGAGCTCGATTTCGAGGGCGGCTTCATGCGCCCTGGCGATGCGGCCTTCGAGTTCGGCCAGTTCCGTCGTCGTGAAGCGCATGGCATTGGCCAGCGTCTGGCGATGGATGAAGATTTCCCGATGCGGCGGCTCCAAAAGCTTTTGGCCATGGCCGGCCGGCACTTCGACGAAATAGCCGAGGACGCCGTTATGCTTGATTTTGAGGGACCGGACATCGGTCTCGTCCATCAGCCGGGCCTGAAGGGCGGCAACGACGGCACGGGTTTCTGACCCCAGTGCCCGTTCTTCGTCGAGCTTGCCGTCATAGGCGGCGCGGACGAAGCCGCCGTCGCGGGAAAGGAGGGGCAGCTCGTCGTCGAGGGCGAGGCCAAGCTCGGAGGCAAGCGGACGCGGCGCAGCGCCGAGGGTTTTGGTCAGGCGTGAGAGGACCCTGGGGAGATCCGGCTGGCTGCCGAGATTGGCGGCCAGTTCAAGCGCTGCGCCGACGGCCTTGCCGATGGCGGCAAGGTCGCGCGGACCACCGCGCTCGAGCGAGAGGCGGGAGAGAGCACGGGCGAGGTCAGGGGCTGCCTTGAGATCGCTGCGGAGCCGAGCGCGGAGCAGGGGATCGCCAACGAGGCGCTCGACGGCATCGAGCCGGTCATTGATGGCCGCAGCATCGCGCAGCGGCGCAGCGAGACGGCTGGCGAGGAGACGAGCGCCGGGGGCGGTGACAGTCAGGTCGATGGACTGGCGCAGCGAACCTTTTGCCAGACCGCGCTGGGTCTGCAGAATTTCAAGGCTCGAGCGGGTGGCGGCATCAATGGCGAGGACCATGTCGCTTGCCTGGAGGACCGGCGAACGCAGGGGTGCGGTGCGCCCCTTCTGGCTCTGGTCGACATAGGCGACGAGCGCACCCATGGCCGAGCGGCCGGCGCGGGAGAGCGACGTGGGGTCGAAGGTATTGGCCGAAAAGGTACGGCGCAGGACCTGCAGGGCGACTTCGCTATCGGCCGCCTCGGGCGCGATGGTGGAGGCGATGGCGCTCCAGGCCGGGGCAAAAAGGTGCTTTTCGATCAGCAATTGGCGCGTCGCGTCAGTCAGCAGCAGTTCGGCGGGGGCGATGCGGGCCAGTTCGTCGCCGAGGCGTTCTGCGGGGAGGTCGGCCACAAAGGTTTCGCCGGTCGAGATGTCGGCCCAGGCGAGGGCAAAGTCGATGTCGCCGTGGCGGACCATGGCAAGAGCGGCAAGATAGTTGGCCGAACGGGCGTCGAGGTGATCGTCCTCGGTCAGGGTGCCGGGGGTAACGAGGCGGACGACGTCGCGTTTGACGACCGACTTGCTGCCGCGCTTCTTGGCTTCGGCGGGATCTTCGACCTGCTCGCAGATGGCGACGCGGTGCCCGAGCTTGATCAGCTTGTTGAGATAGTCATTGGCGGCGTGGATGGGCACGCCGCACATGCCGATATCCTCGCCCAGATGCTTGCCGCGCTTGGTGAGGACGATGCCCAGGGCCGCGCTCGCGATCTCGGCGTCTTCGAAGAAGAGCTCATAGAAATCGCCCATGCGATAGAACAGCAGATAGCCCGGGTTGACCGCCTTGATCTCGAAATACTGCGCCATCATTGGCGTCAGCGCCGCGGGGGCGGCGCTGTTCGGGGCCTCGAAAGGGGTCTGGTCCATGGGCTCGGCTAATTCGGGGCAAGGAAAGCGCAGAGACTAAGACCTTGCAGTTAAGAAGCCAACTCCCCCGCTCCGGGTTTGCCCGATTGTTTATCCGTGCGCTTCATTGCGGATCATCGAAGCCGAGGCCACCGTGCGCCGATAAAGGTGCCAGGTGGCGTGGCCGAGAACCGGCAGGATGACCGCGAGCCCTACAAACAGGGTCAAGGCCCCGACGAACAGGGACAGGCCGACAATAATGCCCCAGGCGAGCATGGGGACAAGATTGTGCACCACCGCCCGGATCGAGGTTTCGACGGCCACATAGGCACCGACATCGCGATCGAGCAGCAACGGAAAGGCGATGACCGAGGTGCAGAGCACGACAAGGGCAAAGCAGGCGCCGATGGCCGTGCCGACCAAAGCCAGCGTCATGCCGCCGGGCTCATAAAGAACCTGGGCGAAAAGGCCCTGGAAGCTTTGCGGGGGAGCGGAACCGAAGAGGCTTTCGTAAAGCGCCTGGGCGCTGGTCAGCCAGAGGGTGAAGAGAAAGAACAGCATGGCGCCGACGGCGAGGATGCTGCCGATGGCGGGGGAGTGAAAGACGCTTATGGCGTCGCGCCAGCCCGGTTCCTCGCCCAGCTCGCGGCGGCGGGAAAGCTCGTAGAGCGGCAGGGCCGCAATGGGCCCGACAAGGGCAAAGCCGCCGATCAGCGGATAGAGCATGGGCCAGGTGTAAAACCCATTCATCCACACGGTCAGCACGATGCCGATGACGGGATAGATGATCATGAGCAGGAAATAGTGGGTGGGCTTGGCCCAGAAATCCTCGGCGCCGCGCCGCAGCGCCAGCATCAGATCGGACAGGGTGATCGTCTTGACGACCGGCATGTCCAGCTTGTCGCCGGCACCGGTCATGACATGCAAATGGGCCATGGCAAAACCTCCTCGGGCTGGAGGCCGCAGAATGCGAATTGCGCATGACCGGCGCGAGACGCAGGGACTGCGACCGCTAACGAAAAGAGCCTACGCCCCGGGCGGGAGCTTGTCGCCCCCGCCCGAGAAAATCGTGATCACGCCTTGGCGAGTGCCTGATCGATATCGGCGATGATGTCGTCGATGTGCTCGATGCCGACCGAAATACGAACGAGATCTTCGGAAACGCCGGCCTTTTTCAGCTCTTCAGGAGAAAGCTGGCGATGGGTGGTCGAGGCCGGGTGGCAGGCCAGGGACTTGGCATCGCCGATATTGACGAGGCGCAGGATCATCTGCAATGCGTCGATGAAGCGACCGCCGGCGTCCTTGCCGCCCTTGATGCCGAACGAGAGAATGCCCGAGCCGGAACCCTTGGAAATCTTCTTGGCCACAGCGTTGAAGGGGCTGTCGGGCAGGCCGGCATAATTGACCCATTCCACCTTGGGGTGGTTCTTCAGATGCTGGGCGACTTTCAGCGCGTTTTCGGCGTGGCGCTCGATGCGCAGACCGAGGGTTTCGAGACCCTGGAGGATCAGGAAGGCATTGAGCGGGGAGATGGCGGCGCCGGTATTGCGCAGCGGCACGACGCGGGCGCGGCCGATATAGGCTGCCGGCCCCAAAGCCTCGGTATAGACGACGCCGTGATAGGACGGATCGGGCTCATTGAGGACCGAGAAGCGTTTTGCATTCGCCTTCCAGTCGAATTTGCCTGAATCGACGATGATGCCGCCGATGGACGTGCCGTGGCCGCCGATATACTTCGTCAGCGAATGAACCACGATATCGGCGCCGAAATCGAAGGGGCGCGTCAGATAGGGCGTTGCCACGGTGTTGTCGACGATGACGGGCACGCCATGGCGGTGGGCGATCTCGGCAATCCGCTCGATATCGACGACATTGCCGGCCGGGTTGCCGATGGATTCAAGGAAAATGGCCTTGGTCTTGTCGTCAATGGCCTTCTCGAAACCCTCATAGTCGTCATAAGCGACGAGACGGGTTTCGATGCCCTGGCGCGGGAAGGAATGGACGAAGAGATTGTAGGTGCCGCCATAGAGCTGGGAGACCGAGACGATATTGTCGCCGACGCCGGCAATGGTCTGGATGGCATAGGTGATGGCCGCCATGCCCGAGGCGAGGGCGAGGCCGGCAATGCCGCCTTCAAGTTCGGCGACGCGCGCTTCGAGCACGGCGGTCGTCGGGTTCATGATGCGGGTATAGATGTTGCCGGCGACCTTGAGATCGAAGAGATCGGCGCCGTGCTGGGTGTTGTCGAAGGTATACGAGGTGGTCTGGTAGATCGGCACGGCCGCTGCCTTGGTGGTGGCTTCGGACTCATAGCCATGGTGCAGGGCGATCGATTCGAGTTTCATTTTTCGGGCTCCTCTTGTCCACGCCGGGGCAGATTCGGCGGCGGCTGGCGAAAAGACAAGGCTCGCTGGAGATAAGTCGTTCTCCTGGTTTCCAATTTTTTGGAATGGCGATGGCGGAGCCCGGTACTATGGCGCCATATAACCCAGTTCCCGCCAGCGCCTGCTGCGAGATTGCTCGTCGCAAGCGGCCAACCCCGGAAGCGCACTGGAGACCATCCAGCGCGGCAGGCACCCTCGCTACTGTCGTCTGCAGACCGTCCGTGCGAGGTTGGATGGGGCTATTATGATGTCATAATTTGAGGGAGATGCATTGGCGGGACGTTCCCGGCCCGAATTCGCCACGGCGAATTCGGCTGACAACGGCCTGCGGGCGGCTACA
The DNA here is from genome assembly GCF_017307565.1 of Devosia sp. GTDB lineage: Bacteria > Pseudomonadota > Alphaproteobacteria > Rhizobiales > Devosiaceae > Devosia. Next base: position 20,344 of record NZ_JAFKHD010000309.1, on the reverse strand, counting down.
GAGCCTTCCCGACCAGACTATCTACCTCATAGCGATCCGAGGGATCGTGCTGGGGGCGATAGGTAAAGTAGTCGAAGGTGGCGGGGCTCGCGGTGCCGTTGAGATCGTGGGCGGCGACGCCGACGAAGGCACCCGTAAAACTGCCATGGGCCTGATGGCCACCGCATTCGTCCGAGAGGATCGAGGCGTCGAGTACGGGCCCGATGGGCTGCAGGTCCTGGCCCTCGAGGGCATAGAAGAACTGCAGTTTTGGGCCGCGAATGGTGAGCGCGAGCTTGACCTTGCCGGTGTTGGGAATCTGCACCGGGTCAGCCGGGAAGCGCAGGTTGCCGTCCGGCCAGGACATTTCCGAGGTCATGAGCAGCAATTCGCGCTGGTCATCGGCATGGGCGGTGACCGCGAGGTAGAAGAAGTTGTAGCGGCTATAATAGGCCGTGAGGCCCGCCATGGTGCGCTCGTCGGTCGCCGGGAAATCGACGACGGTTTCGGCATCATAGGAAAAATGCTGCTGGCGACGGGCGACCAGAGCCTGTTCGAACCAGGAGCCGATGGATTCGCGACCAAACAGGGTCAGCCTGCCGCCTTCGGTGGTAAAAATGCGGTCGGTTTCCGGCGTGCGCAGCCACTGGAAGTCGATCGGCAGGCCATTCTCGAACGTGTAGCGCTTTTCAGCCCAGTATTTTGCCTCGTCGCGGGCGCCGGGAACCTCCACGTGAAGCGACGGGACGGGACCGTTCTTCACATAGAGCCAGTCGTCGTCGCCCCAAAAGGCTTCCTGGATTGCCGTTTCGCGGCCGAGAACGCAGCGGCGCTCCTGTGTGGTGGGACGGCCGGTCAGATGCACGAGGTAGGTTTTGCCATCAGGCGTATCGACGATGTCGCCATGGCCGGCGCGCTGCAGGGCGGCGAGCGGGGCGTCTTTGCTCGTGAGAATATGCTTTTGCGGATGGGTTTCGTATTGCCCATCGATGGTGCGGGAGCGGGCGAAGGTGCAGGCATGGTCATAGGCCGTGCCGCCCTCGGCGGTGAGCAGGTAGTACCAGCCGTTGCGCTTATAGAGATGGGGGCCTTCGACCAGCTTGAGGTCCGTACCCTGATAGATATTGGTGATCGGACCGACGAGCTTTCCGGCCTTGGGATCGAATTCCTGCAGGGCAATGCCGGCAAAGAGCAGCGGGCGGCGACGGTGGTCCCACAGCATGTTGACGAAGTATTTCTTGCCGTCGTCATCGTGGAAGAGGCTGGGATCAAAGCCCGAGGAATTGACATAGATCGGGTCGGACCACGGCCCTTCGATCTTGTCGGCCCAGACGATGTAATTGTTTGCGTCCTTGAAGGAGCCGTCCTTGCGCTGGACGTCGGTATAGACGAGCCAGAATTTTTCGCCGTCATGCGTCAGACAGGGCGCCCAGACGCCGCAGCTATCGGGATCGCCGCGCATGTCGAGCTGGCTCTTGCGGGTCAGCGGGCGGGTGATCAGGTCCCAATTGGCCAGATCCTTGGAATGGTGGATCTGCACGCCCGGGTACCACTCGAAGGTGGAGGTGGCGATATAATAGTCGTCGCCGACGCGGAGGATCGAGGGATCGGGATTGAACCCTGGCAGGATGGGATTGGTCAGTTGCGGCATGACAGTGTCCTAGGAGATCGGCAGATCCCGCCGGTATTGAATGAAGTCCGAGCGCTGCGCGACCTTGTCGTAAAGGGCGCGCGCCGTGGCATTGGATTCGTGGGTGAGCCAATAGACGCGCGAGCTGCCCTTGGCGGTGGCATCGGCGGCGACATGGTCGATCAAAGCGCTGCCAAGGCCCTGGCCGCGGCCTTCGGGCGCGACAAAGAGGTCTTGCAGGTAGCAGGTATCGGCAATGGTCCAGTTGTGGCGATGATAAATCCAGTGCACCAGCCCAACCGGTACGCCATCCCGGAGCGCCAGGGCGCCCCAGGTGGGTTCAGCGGGATCGAGAAAACGCGACCAGGTCGAGGCATAAATCTCGTCGGGAAGGACCGTTTCGTAGAAGGCCAAATAGGCCTTCCACAATTGCGTCCATGCTTCCCGGTCGCCGGGCTCGATTCCCCGGATCATCAGACGAACCGATTGACCAGGTTTTCGAGATATTCCTGGCGGCCCGAGCGCGGCTGCGGGTTGATACCTTCGGCATGCACCTTGGCGGCGATATCGGAAAGGCTCAGCTTGCCGCCGAGGATCTCCTTGCCGATGCCGGAATTCCAGCCGGCATAGCGATCGTCGAGCATCTTGTCGAACTCGCCGTCTTCGATCAGCGCTACGGCGCCCTTGAGGCCGCGGGCGAGGGTATCGAGGCCCAGGATGTGACCGTGCAGCAGGTCGGCCGGATCAAGCGACTGGCGGCGCACCTTGGCGTCAAAGTTGAAGCCGCCCTTACCGAGGCCGCCTTGCTTGAGGATGTAGTAGAAGGCCAGCGCCATTTCCCCGGCATTGTTGGGGAAATGGTCGGTATCCCAGCCCGACTGGAGATCGTTGCGGTTGGCGTCGACCGAGCCGAGCATGCCCAGCGACGAGGCAACAGCCAGTTCGTGTTCGAAGGAGTGACCGGCGAGGAAGGCGTGACCGACCTCGATATTGCACTTCACCTTCTTTTCGAGGCCGTACTTCTGAAGGAAGCCGTACACGGTCGCGACGTCGTAGTCGTACTGGTGCTTGCTTGGCTCCTGCGGCTTGGGTTCGATCAGGATCTGGCCCTTGAAGCCGATCTTTTCGGCATGCTCGATGACCAGCGTCAGGAAGCGGGCCATCTGGTCCTGTTCCTGGCCGATCTTGGTGTTGAGCAGGGTTTCATAGCCTTCGCGGCCGCCCCAGAGCACGTAGTTCTCGCCGCCCAGTTCGTGGGTCAATTCGAGCACGGATTTCACCTGGCCGGCGGCATAGGCGAACACTGCCGGATCGGGATTGGTGGCGGCGCCAGCCATATAGCGGCGGTTGGAGAAGAGGTTAGCCGTGCCCCAGAGCAGTTTTTTGCCCGATTCCTGCATCTTGGCAGCGATGATGTCGCCAATAACGCGAAGATTCTTGTTCGATTCGTCGAGCGTTGCGCCTTCGGGCGCCACGTCCACGTCGTGGAAGGCGAAGAACGGCACGTCGATCAGGTTGAAGAATTCAAAGGCGACGTCGGCCTTGAGCTTGGCGCCTTCAAGGCCCTTGTCGAACCACGGACGATCAAAGGTACGGCCGCCAAACGGGTCGCCGCCTTCCTGCGCAAAGGTGTGCCAATAGGCGATGGCCGGGCGGATATGGTCTTCCATCCGCTTGCCGGCGATCACTTCGTCCTTGTTGTAGTGGCGATAGGCCAGGGCGTTCCTGCTGTTCGGCCCTTCAAACTTGACCTGGGAAAGTCCCTTAAAGAAATCCGTCACTTACGTGCCTCCTCGATGGCGGGATAGAGCGCGCGGTATCGCGCATATTGATCGGAATAGGCGGCCGACAGGTTCCTATCGGGCGCAATGGTTGTTCTTATTGGCGGCATGGCCATGACATCGGCCGGCTTGGCGCCTTCCGCAGCGCAGAGGCCAAGACGGGCGGCACCGAGCGCCCCACCGAAGTCGCCGTCCTCGGGGAGGGCGATTTCCATGTCGAGGTTGGTCGCCAGCATTTTCAGCCACAGCGCGGATTTCGAGCCGCCGCCGACAGCCAACAGGCGGTCGATCTTGGTGCCGGCATCGGCAAGGACGCGCTGGCAATCGCGCATGGCGAAGGTGACGCCCTCCATGACGGCCTGGGCCATCTGGGCGGTGTCGGTGGACTGGGAAAGGCCGGTGAAGGAGCCGCGGGCGCCGGCATTATTGTGCGGCGTGCGCTCGCCCGAGAGGTAGGGCAGGAAGATTTCCTCGCCGGGGCCCTTGAACTGGGCTTCCGCCTCAGCCGAAAGCTCGGCCTGCTTCTTGCCGGTGATGCGGCTCAGCCAATTAAGCGAGTCGGTCGCCGAGAGAATGACGCCCATCTGGTGCCAGGTGTCGGGAATGGCGTGGCAGAAGGCGTGGACGGCGCCGGCAGTGTTGGGGCTGAATTTTTCGTTCGAGACGAAAAGCACGCCGGACGTGCCGAGCGACACAAAACCCTCGCCGGGGCGAATGGCGCCGATGCCGCAGGCGGCGGCGGCGTTGTCGCCAGCGCCACCAGCGACGATGACTGCGCCATCCATGCCCCAGCGCTGCGCGAGGTCGCGCTTGAGCTGGGCCGAGGGGGCGGAGCCTTCCACCAGGCGAGGCATGTGATCGCGGGTGAGGCCGGTTACGGCCAACAGGTCATCGGACCAATCGCGTTTCGCCACGTCGAGCCAGAGCGTGCCGGCGGCGTCGGACATGTCTTCCACATGTTCGCCGGTGAGGAGCAGGCGCACATAGGCCTTTGGCAGCAGGACCTTGGCGATCTTGTCGTAGATCGCGGGCTCGTGCTTGCGAACCCAGGCTATTTTCGGTGCGGTAAAGCCGGGCATGGCGATATTGCCCGAGAGCTCCCGCAGAGCGGGGAGTGCGGCTTCCATCTCGACGCACTCGGCGGCGGAGCGGCCGTCGTTCCAGAGAATACAGGGGCGCAGGACTTCGTCGTTTTTGCCCAGCAAGGTCGCGCCATGCATGTGGCCGGAGAGGCCAATGCCGCGAACGGCGCTGAGTTCGGCCGGGTGTGAGGCTTTCAGCTTATCGACCGCAGCGAGGGTGGCGGTCCACCAGTCGGTCGGATTCTGCTCGGACCAGCCGGGATGCGGGCGCACCGGTTCGACGGCGGGGGCGGAGGCGTCGCCGAGGGCGCGGCCATGCTCGTCGATGAGCAGCGCCTTGACCCCCGACGTGCCGATATCAATGCCGAGATAAGTCATGAGGCACGTACCTCAATTTTGGGTTCAAACATCTGCGATCCTCCTCCCCGCCCTTTTTCAGAGCGCCACCGCTTTGTTGAATGCGGTTTGTCTAGCGCAAATTGTCGCGCAGGAAAATGCCAATTTCAATGGGGTCGGTGGCAACGTGGCGCGCGGTGCCCAGCACCAGCGATCGCGCCGCGGCAATGGCCTCGCGGATTTCACCATCGGGATTTTGATCGAGCACCACGTCAATGGCGCCGCCGCGCAGGCCTTCGCGGGTCGGCTCGGTCAGCTCGTGCGCGATGACACGGAGCCTGCCGGCAGAGCCTGACGCGTGGAGGGCGGAAACGAGTCCCGCATTACCGGCACCGAGATTGTAAATGCCAGAGAGATTCGGATGATCCGCCAATAGTTTAGCGACCAGCGCTTCGGTGGCCAGGCTTTCATCATGCCCCTCGAGTGGGCCCAGAAGCTCGATGGTGGAGAAATCGGCAGAAAGAATCTGCCTGAAACCTTCGAGGCGCTCGCTGTGGTCGCGCAGGTGCAACGAGCCGGCGATGACCGCAACCGCGCCGCCCTGGGGCAGGAAGCGCCCGAGGAGGGACGCCGCCGTGCGGCCGGCAGCGACATTGTCGACGCCGATGAAGTGGCGGCGATTGGAACCAGGCAAGTCGGACACCAGCGTCATGACGGCGATGCCGCGGCGCGTGGCGGAATCGACAGCGGCCAGAATGCTGGGATCTTCGGAGGTGACGATGACCGCACAATCGCAATCATGTGGATTGAGCGCATCAAGGCCCGCGGCGAGGGCACCGGTATCAAGCGCCCTGATTCGGCGCGTCGACAGATACATGCGGTCGGCGAGGGCCTGGCTGGCGCGTCGGGTCACGGCTTCGGCCAGGCTGTCCATGAACTCGTTCGAGCCATCGGGGATGAAGAAGACCACGTTGAGATCGCGGGCCCGCGCCATGAGCGAGGCATTGACGTCGCGAGAAAACCCCAGGCTCTGGATGGCTTCCTCGACCTTTTCGGCGGTCGCCGCCCTAACCCCGGGCCGGCCATTGAGCACGCGATCAACCGTCGCCAGCGATACGCCCGCCGCCCGCGCCACATCGTGCACCGTTACCCGCCGCCGGGCCGCCTCGTCGCTCACACTGCCCCCGCAATCGTTACTTCTGCTGGCTCGCACAGTTCGCGGAGCGCTCCAAAAGGTCAAGAGCGCCGTTGCCCCAGGGTCGCAAATAAGGGTACAGCTCCCCGCCAGGCTTTTTGAGGGGAGTTGCGATGGGCATCGAAGTTTCGACCTTTGGCGAATATCAAGGCAAGCGCGTCGACCAGTACCGCCTGACCAGCGACACCGGCGTCACCGTTGACATCATCGGCTATGGCGTCGCCGTGCGCGACTGGCGTGTGCCGGTGGCCGGCGGCGAACGCGGCGTCGTGCTCGGCTTTGACAATTTTGATGCCTATCCGGCGCATAGCCCGCATTTCGGTTCCCTCGCGGGCCGCGTGGCCAATCGCATCAAGGGCGCCAGCTTCGAGATCGACGGCACCACTTACAAGCTCGCAGCCAATGTAGGCGAACTGCAGCTCCACGGTGGCGAAGAGGGTCTTGGCCGCCAGGTCTGGTCCGGCCAGGTCGACAGCGCCAACAATGCGGTGCGCTTCACCCACTTTTCGCCAGACGGCGCCATGGGCTATCCCGGCAATGTCAATTTTGCCGCCACCTACAGCCTCAAGGGCAACAAGCTGCGCCTGGAACTGAGCGCCACGACCGATCGCGCCACGCCGATCAGCCTGGTGCAGCACCAGTATTTCAATCTCGGCACCACCGAGAACGTGCTCGACCATACGATCCAGGTCAATTCGAGCGCCTATACATTGCTCGGCGACGATCTGGCACCGACCGGCGCCATCCTGCCCTCGCGCGGTACGCCATATGACCTGCGTCAGCCGCGCACCATGCGCGACGCCAATGGCGCAGCGGTCGATTATGATATCGGGATGGTGCTCGACACTGGCCGCAAGCACTCCGATCCTATCGCCACGGTTGTTTCGCCTGCTAAGGATCTGACGCTAAAAATTTGGTCTGACCGCCCCGGCGTGCAGGTTTACAACAGCGTCTGGACCGATATTCCGGTGCCGGGCCTCGAGGGCAAACGCTACGGCCGGCATGCCGGTTTCTGTCTCGAAGACCAGAACCTGGCGGACGCGCTGCACAACCCGCACTTCCCCAATGTCATCCACTCGCCCGAGCGGCCTTACAGCCACTGGTGCGATATCGAGATCGCCTGAGGCCAAGCCTCACCTTCAATGCCTGGCTTTTGAGGGCCGCGTGATCAAGGTTTGATCGCGCGGCCTTTTGCTTGCCGGATTCATAGATCAAAACATGAACAAAAGTGCCGTTTCGGCATGGATTCGTGGCCAAGAATCTGGCAACCGTTTGGCCTGCGCGGGAGGGTAAAGCATGGACAAGACCGAACGGCTTTTCGCCATCATGGACGCCCTGAGGCGCCACCGCCGGCCGGTGACCGCCGCCGCGCTGGCCGAAGAGCAGGGCGTTTCGGTGCGCACGCTCTATCGCGATATTCAGACGCTCATCGGCCTTGGTGCGCCGATCGATGGCGAAGCTGGGATCGGCTATATGCTGAAACCCGGCTTTTTCCTGCCGCCGCTGATGTTTTCGCCTGAAGAAATGGAAGCGCTGGTGCTCGGCGCCCGCTGGGTGGAAACCCAGCCCGACGATGGCCTCGGGGCAGCGGCGCGCAATGCGCTGGCGAAAATCGCCACGGCCTCACCGGAGGACCTGCGTGATCGCATCAGCGACACCGCGCTCTGGCCGGTGGCCGTGTGGGGCGCACGAAAGCCCATTCCGGTGCTGGGCGATATCCGCCTCGCCATGCGGCTCGAGCGGGCGGTCACGATCGACTATGAAGATGAGCAGGGCCGGGCGACCAGCCGCACGCTTTGGCCGGTGGGCCTTGCTTTTTACGAGGGTAAGCAGACGATTGCCGCCTGGTGCCTGCTCCGCCAGGATTTTCGCAATTTCCGGACGGATCGGATCATCAATCTCGTGGTGACCGAGGAGCGCTATGGCAAGCGCCGGGCGGTGCTGGAGCGGGAATGGCGCGATAGCTGGACGCGCGACCGCCGCGCCCATGAGGGCTGAGCGGTTTTACGGATTCACGTGAAACACTGATGGGATCAGGATAGTGCGCGGGTGAAATCGGCGAGTAGGTCGGAAATCTCGCCGGTTCCGATGAAACCAAGCGCTAAACCACCAAGCCAGAGCAGATGAACGGCCGAAATCAGCACGGTGGTCGCGACATAGCCACGCTTTCGTGTCTTGTGACGGAAAAGCTGCTGGCCGAGCAGGCCGCCCAGAAGGCCGAAGCAGAAATCCAGCCCCAGAAGCGTAGCCTCGCTGATGCGCCAGCGCCCGCTTTCGGCAAGGCGCTTGTCGCGCCCATAGGCGACAAACGCGATCAATCCCATAGCGACGTAGGCCAGGGCGAGCTGCCAGGGGAGGCGCCCGAGGGCTAGCCCCACAAGGAGCAGGATTGCCATGGTGCCGGCCAGCGGCAGGCGCCAGCCAATTTGCGTCGGCGCTTCCGTGCCCCTCCGAAGCTGCTGCGGGGTCGATTTGGGACTAGCGCCCAGAATGGTCACCGATTGCGCCTCGAAACGCCCGTCTTTACCTTTTCGCGCCAGGAACGTCACGGCATCGCCCTCTCGCGGACGTGTCGCGATGCGACCAATGCTTGAAATGTGGACGAAATATCGGGCGCCATCTGCGGCTTCGACAAAGCCGAAGCCACGAGCATCGTTCCATTGCACCAGTTTACCGCGCTGCACGTCAGGGGCCTAGAAAATCGACTTCCGGAGCGGCAGCTTGATGGGCGCAGGAAAGCCGGTCTTGAGGTCCTCCCAGAAGCGCCCGCGCAAAACCTCAGGAAAAACATGGCCTTGCGGCAGATCATCGCGCGAAAACCAGCCGGCCTCGGAAATGCTTTCGCCCTCGGCGGGATTGGCCGAAACATCAATCTCGCCCGAAAGATAGTCGGCGACAAACCAGAATTTGACGATGCGGCCCCAATCGTCGACCAGTTCGTCGATATAGGCCATCGGGCCGGTTTTCACATGCAGGCCGGTTTCCTCAAAGGCCTCGCGCATGGCAGCCTCGTGCAGCTCTTCGCTGCCCTCGGCGCCGCCGCCCGGACCAGCCCAGAAATCATGCTTGCCCGGCCGAAAATGACGCACCAGCAGGATTTTCCCGTCGCGCAGGGCGAGAACGCCGGCCGAAATGCGGTGCTGCATGGGGGAGAACTCCAGAAGATCAGGCGGCGCCGAAATTGAGCCGGTAGCTCAATGCCTCGGCGATATGGGGCCGCGCCACCTTATCGACCCCGGCCAGATCGGCAAGCGTGCGTGCGACTTTCAACACCCGATGATAGGCACGGGCCGAAAGGTTGAAGCGCTCGGCCGCTTGGAGCAGCAGGGCCTGGCTTTCTCGGTCGGGCTCGACCAGTCTTTCGATCAGCGTTGAGCCGGCTGCCGCATTGGTGAGAATTTCGGGCACGCCGGCCGCTTCGTAGCGCTGCCGCTGGCGATCGCGGGCCCGGGCGACGCGCTCGGCCACTGCCGAGGAGGGTTCGGCGGCCCCCGGCGCGCCGATCATGTCGGCGGCGGAAACCGCGGGCACGTCGATGCGGATATCGATGCGATCAAGGAAGGGCCCGGAAATGCGCGCCTGATAGTCGGCCGCGCAGGCATTGCCGCGCTTGCAGATATGGCCAGGCGTGCCGGCCATGCCGCATTTGCACGGATTCATCGCGGCTATGAGCTGGAAGCGGCTGGGATAGGCAACGCGGGCATTGGCACGGGCGATGACGGTTTCCCCGCTTTCGAGCGGCTGTCGAAGGCTGTCCAGCACGCTGGGGGAAAATTCGGGCAGTTCGTCGAGAAAGAGCACCCCATTGTGGGCAAGACTTGCTTCGCCCGGCCGCACTTTCAGGCCGCCGCCCACAAGGGCCGCCATCGAGGCCGAATGGTGCGGGGCGCGGAAGGGACGTCGATCAGACAGCGCGCCACCGGCCAATTCGCCGGCGATGGACTGGATCATCGACACATCGAGCAGTTCGCGCGGGCTGAGTGGCGGCAAAATCGAGGGAAGGCGCGCCGCCAGCATGGATTTTCCCGCGCCGGGCGGACCGACCAGCAGGAGATTGTGGCCGCCGGCTGCAGCGACTTCCAGCGCCCTTCGGGCAATGGTCTGGCCGCGCACGTCGGACAGGTCGGGCAGAGCGCGGGTGTCGGCAAGGTGCCGGCCGGGGCGAGGGCGCGCCTGCAATTGGTGGCCGACGAGGTGATTGACGAGCGCGAGCAGGCTATCGGCGGCGACGATATCGATCTCTTCGCCCGCCCAGGCCGCTTCGGGGCCCGATTGGCTAGGGCAGATGATACCCAGATCGCGCGACGCAGCGGCAATGGCCGCGGGCAGGACGCCATCGACATGGGCAAGGCGACCATCGAGACCGAGTTCGCCAAGAACGAGAAAACGATCGAGCGTATCCTGGGGAATGGCGCCGATGGCCGCCATGAGCCCGAGAGCAATCGGCAAATCGTAGTGGCTGCCTTCCTTAGGGAGATCTGCGGGAGCGAGATTGATGGTGATGCGCTTGGGCGGCAGGCCAAGCCCCGAGGCGACGAGGGCTGCGCGGACGCGTTCGCTCGACTCTTTCACCGCCTTGTCGGGCAGGCCCACCATGAGGAATTTGGGCAGGCCGGGCGCGATCTGGACCTGCACGTCCACGGGCACAGCATCGATACCCTGAAAGGCCACCGTCGCGACGCGGGTCACCATGCCCCAAAATCCCCCAAGCCCCTCGTGACGCTAGCAGAAGGGCAGGCCGAGTCAAGAACGGAGGGCGAACAGAAAATGGCCTGTTAACCATGCGCGCTGCCACATTGGTTACCCTAAACTTCCATTAACCGCGCCATGTTGAATCAAAGGCCAGATTTGTCCTCTGTGTTCCGAGTTCGTCCATGGCCCGTGCCTTGCTGCCCAAAGCTGTTTCCACGCTCATCCGCCACGCGGCGATGGGATTGGCCGTGGCGGCTCTGGCGGCCTGCGCCACCGGCGGCGGGCTTTATGGCGCCATTCCCGGCGACAACCGTCCGCATTCGGGCGTTGATCGGGCGCGCAACATGCCGGTGCAGGGCATCGACGTGGCGCGCTATCAGGAAAATGTCGATTTCGCCAAGGCGCGCGCCGCCGGCACCCACTTCGTCTTCATGAAGGCGACCGAGGGCAAGGACTATGTCGACCCCAATTTCCGCGTGAACTGGCAGCGCGCGCGCGATGCCGGCATGCCGCGCGGCGCCTATCACTTCATGACCTGGTGCTCGCTCGCCTCGGAGCAGGCCAACTGGTTCGTGCAGAACGTGCCGAACGATCCGAGCGCACTGCCGCCGGTGCTCGATCTCGAATGGAACAACCATTCGAGCTGCAAGGTGAAGCCGAACAAGGCGGATGCGCTCGAAAAGATCCGGCTGATGCTGGATGTGATGGAACGCCATACCGGCAAGCTGCCGATCATCTATACCGACATGAACTTCCACCGCGACATTCTCGCGGGCGAGTATTTCCCGAACACGTTCTGGCTGCGCTCGACCGCTGCCGAGCCGCATGAGCGCTACGAAAACCGTCCGTGGACGTTCTGGCAGTACACGCAGACCGGCGTCGTGCCAGGCGTGCGCGGCGAGGTCGATCGCAACGTGTTCTACGGCTCGACCAATGACTGGCTGATGTTCCTGTCCACAGGATGCGACCCCCGCGCGATTGCGGCGCTGGCGCCAACCGGACGCTGCCAGTTCGCCAAATAGGTTTTTAGCCGCCCAACAGTCCCGAAGCCTTGATGCCGTCAAAGACGAACTGGACGGCCAAGGCGGCGAGCAGGATGCCGACGACGCGGGACACGACGGAAAGCCCGGTCAGGCCAAGCAAACGCTGAATGGGCATGGCGACGAGCAGCGTCAGCCAGGCTATGGCGAGGATCACCACGATGGCGGCGATGACGAGCCAGAACTCGGCATCGGTGCGGGCACCGGTCGTGAGCAGGATGACAGCGCTGATGGCGCCGGGGCCGGCCAAGAGGGGCATGGCCAGCGGAAACACCGAAATATCCTGGGCGTGGCGGGCTTCGCTTTCTTCCTCGTCGGTCGTGCCGGTGCCGCCCGAATGGCGCGCAAAGACCATGTCGATGGCGATGAGAAGCAGCAAAACACCGCCGGCGGTGCGCAGAGCCGGGATGGTGATGCCGAAAACTTCGAGGATCGCATTGCCGAGGAAGGCGAAGAACAAAAGGATCATCAGCGCGATGATAACGCCGCGCGTCGCAAAGAGGCGGCGCTGCGCCGGCGTGTGATCCTTGGTCAGTGCGGCGAAGATAAAGGCGATATCCGCCACGCCGACGGTCGCGAAAAGCGTCGCGAAGGCGACGAGAAAAGCCGAAGTGTCCACTGATATCCCCGCAAAACCCAAAGCTGACACTTACGGGATTTGCGGGGTGCCGCCAAGTTTTGGCTAGGCGCGACGCTTCTCGATAGCGTCCCAGATCATCACAGCAATATCGGGGCCGCCGAAGCGCTTGATTTCGCGGATGCCGGTGGGGGAGGTGACGTTGATCTCGGTGAGGTAATCGCCGATGACGTCGATGCCGACAAAGATCATGTCGCGCTCCTTGAGCGCGGGAGCGATCGTGGCGCAGATTTCCTTTTCGCGCTCGGTGAGCGGGGAAAGTTCAGGGCGACCGCCGACATGCATGTTGGAGCGGGCTTCGCCTTCGGCCGGGATGCGGTTGAGGCCGGCCACGGGTTCACCATCGATGATGATGATGCGCTTGTCGCCCTTCCGCACATCCGGAAGATACTTCTGGATCATGAACGGCTCGGGGTAATTGTGCTCGAACAGCTCAATCAGCGAATTGAGATTATGGTCGCCTTCCTGGATGAAGAAGACGCCTGCGCCGCCATTGCCGTAGAGCGGCTTGACGATGATGTTGCCGTGCTCTTTGCGGAAAGCGTGGATTTCGGCGCGGTCGCGCGTCACCAGCGTTGGCGGCATCAGCTGCGGGAAATCGGTGACGAGGATTTTTTCGGGCGCATTGCGCACGGCGGACGGCGGGTTCACCACCAGCGTCTTGGGGTGCAGACGCTCGAGAATGTGCGTGATGGTGATGTAGTTCATATCGAAGGGCGGATCCTGACGCATCAGGATAACATCCTGGGTCGAGAGATCGACGCGCTTCGATTCACCAAGGGTAAAATGCTGGCCCTTTTCGGCGTCGGTTACCGTGATCGGCTGGACGAGAGCGGTGACGACGTTGTCGCGCAGGGACAGGGTGTTGGCCGTGTAATGGAGGAGTTCGTGGCCGCGGGCCTGGGCCTCGAGCATCATGGCGAAGGTCGAGTCGCCGCGTGGATTGATGGTGGAGACGTGGTCCATCTGGACGGCGACTTTTAGCGACATTTTTGTCCCTTAGCTTTCGAACGCGTTGATGAGATGGCGCGGCCAGCGACCGGGTGCAAGGAAAATTACGTCGAAGCGGCAGGTCTTTTCCGCTTCGCGCGGATGGCGCGCAAGCCAATGTTCGGCGGCCCGGACGATACGCGATGTGTTTACCGCCTCGAGCGCTTCGGCCTCGAGCAGATGATGAGCGCGGGTTTTGACTTCGACGAAGGCGATGGTGCCATTGCGTTCGACCACGAGGTCGATTTCGCCGATCGGGGTTTTGTAGCGGCGGTTTCGGATGCGGTAGAATTTTAGCTGCAGGAAAAGCGCCGCCAGCGTCTCGCCGCGCTGGCCACCGCGTTCGGCAATTTGCCTTTTATTGCTGGGCCTTGAGGGCGAGGGCGGCATCGTAAACTTCTTTGCGTTTCAGGCCGTAGCGCGCTGCGATTTCATCGACGGCCGAGCGCATGGGCTGACCGGCCATGGCTTCTGCAAGGGCCGCCTGCCAGTCTTCGGCGGCAGGAGCGCTGGGTTCGGCGGCACCAGCGACGACGATGACGGCTTCGCCCTTGGTTTCTTCGCCTGCGAATTTTTCCGCCAGTTCAGCGAGCGATCCGCGAAACGTGCGTTCAAAACGCTTCGTCAATTCGAGGCTGACGGAGGCCTGGCGGTCGCCAAAAACTTCGGCCATGGCGGCGAGGGTGTCGTCTAGGCGGCGGGGAGACTCGTAAAAGACCAGTGTTTCACGTGAATCCACCAGTTTTGCCAAGGCGTTAGCGCGGGCGCCTGATTTTGGGGGCAGGAAGCCATGGAAGGCGAAGGCGTCGGTGGGGAGGCCGGCGACGACCAAAGCCGAAAGAAGTGCGGAGGCGCCGGGGATGGGGAAGACGGGGAGATTGGCTTCGGCGAGGGCGCGGATGAGGGGGAAGCCGGGGTCGGACAGCAGGGGGGTGCCGGCATCGGAAATCAGGGCGATGGCTTCGCCGGCGGCGATGCGGGAGACGATTTCTTCGGCTCGAGCGCGCTCGTTATGTTCATGTAATGGCTGGCGTTTTCCGCGAATGCCAAAATGGTCGAGGAGTTTTGCGGAGGTCCTGGTGTCTTCGCAAAGGACCAAGCTGGCAGCGGCAAGGGTTTCCAAGGCGCGGATGGTGATGTCGCGCAGGTTGCCGATGGGGGTCGAGACGACGTAGAGGCCGGCGGCAAGCGGCGGGGCGCTAAAGGGCGAGCCGGCAATGAAATATTCGGCTTTGGTATCGGTCACGCCGGAAGCTCCTCGGGTTGAGACTTGCTTAACGAAATGAGGGCAGTTTGTTAACAGACTGTGAGCATCTCGGACCGCTTTCATGGGTTTTGGTCAGGTAAATGCCAAATGGCGGCGCGGCGTTTTTGCGCTCGCGCTCGGCATGGCTTTGACCTCGTGCTCGCCGGGCACATTTCAGATCGGTTCGCGCACTTTGGGCTGGGGTGAACCCTCTGGCAATGTCGGTAGCGGGAACAGTGGCGGCGGGACGCTGACGCCCACGCCGATGCCGCAATCGGGTGGCGAGGTGTTTGGGCGCGGGCCGGTGCCGGTGGCGCTGCTGCTGCCGCTTTCAGGGGATCAGTCGCTCGCTTCCGTTGGACGGTCGCTGGCCAATGCCTCGAAGCTGGCTATTGCCTTTGTCGAGGCCAATCCGAACATCGCGGAAAATATCACCATCACGCTGCGCGATACCGGCGATAGTGCGGCCGGCGCGGTGAACGCGGCCAATGCGGCTGTGGCCGGTGGGGCAAAGCTGATCCTGGGGCCGCTGAAGGGCGACCAGGTGGTGGCGGTTTCCAATGTGGCGCGGAGCGCCGGGGTGCCGCTGATCGGCTTTTCCAACAATGCCAGCGCCGCGGGGCAGGGCGTCTATCTGCTATCGGTCTTGCCGGAGATGGAGATGAAGCGCGCCATGGCCTATGTGAAGGCACAGGGACGGCGCGGGCTGGCCGGGGCTTTTCCGGCGACGCCTTATGGCGAGGCGCTGGCGACCGCGTTCCGGCAACAAGCCACCGCGGCCGGGTTTGGGCCGCCAGCCGTCTACACATTTTCAGGACAGGGCGAGGCGGCGCAGATCGTGGCGCAGGCCAAGCAGCAGATCGATCGCGGTATGATCGATACCTTCTTCATTCCCGAGCGGGCGAGTGCGCCTGCATTTGCCGCGGCGCTGGCAAGCGCCGGGGTGACCGGGGACGCGGTGCAGATCGTGGGGTCCGCGGATTGGGCGGGCGATGCGACGATCAATTCGACGCCGGGGCTCGCGGGAGCGATCTATCCGGCGGTTGATGAGGCCGGGTTCAATGCCATTGCCGGGGACTATCAGGCCAAGTTTGGCTCAAGGCCGCATCCGCTGGCGACGATTGCCTATACGGCGACGATTCTGGCTAATGTGAATACGCTGTCGATGGCGACACCGCCCTATAATCCGGCGCTGCTTACGGGCGCGTCGGGATTCAATGGGCGGGATGGGGCGTTTCGGTTTTTGACCAATGGCCGGGCGGAATATGCGCTGGCCATAAAAAAGGTCGGCGCCGGTGGGGCGACGACCGTAGATGGGACGAAACTTTAAGCCGCCAGATCCGCGACAACAGCGTCCAAGACCGGAAAGCCCTTTTCAGTCACGCGGATATTGCCGTTGGGCAGGGTCTCGACAAAACCATAGCCCTTGAGCGCTTCGATCTGTTTTTCGGCGATGGTGCGGCCGGAGATGGACATGAAGCGAGAGGGGGAAATGCCTTCCTTGAGACGCAGGCCCATGACGAGATATTCGTCGCCCTGTTCTTCCCAAGTGAGGACGTCGTTGGTGGTCATGCCGTGGCCGAACTCGTTGACGAGTTTGAGCCAGTCGAAGGGCATTTTCTCGGTCGCGGTGGCGTGGCGCTGGTGGTTGACCAGGAGGCGGCCGTGGGCGCCCGGGCCAATGCCGGCATATTCGCCATAGCGCCAGTAGAGCATGTTATGGCGCGATTCCTGGCCAGGCACGGCGTGATTGGAAATCTCGTAGGCCGGCATGCCAGCGGCGGCGGTCAATTCCTGAGTCAGCTCATAAAAATCGGCGCCGAGATCTTCGTTCGGCATTTGCAGCTTGCCGGCATTGAAGAGGTCAAAGTAGCGCGTGCCCTGCTCGATGGTGAGCTGGTAGAGGCTGAGGTGACCGCGGGCGAGCCAGATGGCTTCCTTCAATTCGTCTTCCCAATCCTCAAGCGTCTGCTTGGGGCGGGCATAGATGAGATCGAAGCTCGAGCGATCGAAAACCGACTGGGCGATGCGGACGGCGGCGACGGCTTCTTCTACCGTATGGCGGCGGCCGAGTTCGGCCAGGGGACCGGCGCGCAGCGACTGAACGCCAAGCGAGACGCGGTTGATGCCGGCGGAGCGGAAACCCTTGAAGCGGTCGACTTCCACCGAGGTCGGGTTGGCTTCGAGGGTGATTTCGGCGTTGCTGTCGATCTGCCAATGGCCGGCAATGGTGTCCAAAATGGTCTGGACGGCTTTTGGCGACATCAGCGAAGGCGTGCCACCGCCGAAGAAAATCGACTGGACGAGACGGCCGGGAGAAAGGCTCGCCATGTGGGCGATCTCTTTCTTGTAGCCCTCAACAAAGGCGTCTTCGTCGAAGGGGCCGCGATGAACGTGGGAGTTGAAGTCGCAATAGGGGCACTTGGCCGCGCAGAACGGCCAATGCACGTAGACGCCGAACAGGTCGTTGGGATTGCTCATGCGTGCGATTTCCCCGTGGTCCATGCGGAGGCGAGATGGATTGCCAAGACAAGCCCGGCAATGACGGCGGTTGATGGAACGGAGCCTTGGATCAAGTCCTCAGCTCTGTTCAATCTGGTTCTCCACGAATTGGGCAAAGGCGCGAGCGCGGTGGGAAAGACCTTCTTCGCCGGGCGCCCAGGAATGTTTTTGCTCGGGCGACATTTCGCCGAAGGTGATGTCGTAGCCATTGGGCTGGAACATCGGGTCGTAACCATGGCCCTGAATGCCGCGCGGCGGCCAAATAAGAATGCCTTCGCACTTGCCGACATAGAGCACGTCGCGGCCATCGGGATGGGCGAGGCAAAGCGTGGCATTGAAGGCGGCAGTACGTTGCTCGGGCGTGGTCGCGCCCTTTGCCAGCAGTTCGTCCTGAACGCGCTGCATGGCATTGGTGAAATTGCGGGGCACGCCGGCCCAATCGGCAGTGTAAACGCCGGGCTGGCCGTCGAGCGCGTCAACGGAAATGCCGCTATCGTCGGAAAGGGCCAACATATTGGCGCCCTTGGCCGAGGCATGTGCCTTGGTGCGGGCGTTTTCGGCAAAGGTGGTGCCGTTTTCTTCGGGCTCGGGCAGGCCGAGATCGCCGGCGGAGATCAGCTCAAGGCCGAAGGGCGCGAACAGCTCCTGGAATTCTTTGAGCTTGCCCGCATTGTGGGTGGCAAGGACGAGACGATCGCCGCGGCGGAGTTTTGGGATGGTCATTTGGACTCCAGCGCGCGTTGAATGTCGTTCCAGATGGCGCAGGTGCCGGCCTGAAACTCCCCCTCACCGACTCGGCTGCGCCGAGCCACCTCTCCCCGATGGGGAGAGGAATTAGAGGCGACCGCCGCATCCTTCCCCGCCTCGGGGATGTGGCGCGCAACGCCGGAGGGGCTCTTCTTCAGGAGATCGAAAATGCTCATGCGGAAAGGGCCGCCTGTTGCAGCAGGGTCAGTTCCGAGATGCCCTTGCCAGCAAGGTTCATCAGCGCATTGAGCTCGTCGCGATCGAAGGGGGCGCCTTCGGCGGTGCCCTGGATTTCGACGAATTTGCCGGAACCGGTCATGACGAAATTGGCGTCGGTTTCGGCTTCGACGTCTTCGAGATAGTCGAGATCGAGCACCGGAGAGCCGCGATAGATGCCGCTGGAAATGGCGGCGACGGAATCCTTGAGGACCGGGCCCTTGGTCAGTTTGCGCTCTTCGAGCCATTTGATGGCATCGGCCAGCGCGATATAGGCGCCGGTGATCGAGGCGGTACGCGTGCCGCCATCGGCTTCCAGAACGTCGCAATCGAGGGTGATCTGGGATTCGCCGAGCGCGGTCAGATCAACGACGGCGCGGAGCGAGCGGCCGATGAGACGCTGAATTTCCTGCGTGCGACCGGACTGCTTTCCTGCCGTAGCTTCGCGACGGGTGCGGGTGCCGGTGGCGCGGGGCAGCATGCCGTATTCGGCGGTGACCCAGCCCTGGCCCTTGCCGCGCAGCCAGCCGGGGAGGCTGGTTTCGACAGAGGCGGTGCACAAAACCTTGGTATTGCCGAAAGCAATGAGGCAGGAGCCTTCGGCTTTCATGGCAACGTTGCGTTCGATGGTGACAGCCCGCATTTGGTCTGGGGCGCGTCCGGAAGGCCGCATAAGGCTCGTCTCTTTTGCTGTTTACCGCCTCTTAACCTTCCTCGCCCCGCGGAACAAGCACTCCAGAGCTTACCGCCCTTGCACTGAACGCTTAAATGAGGGAGCAAGGTTAAAGCCGATCATTTGAACTAAAACACAGCTCATGGCCCGTCCGCACGACGATTTTCTCAATGTTCTGAATGATCGCAGCCAGGATATTTTCCGGCGGCTGGTGGAGCGTTATCTCGATACCGGCCTGCCGGTAGGGTCGCGCGATCTTTCAAAACTTTTGCAGACCGAGCTTTCGCCAGCTTCCGTGCGCAATGTGATGGCCGATCTTGAAGATCTTGGACTGATCGCGGCGCCGCATACTTCGGCGGGGCGCGCGCCGACGCAACAGGGGTTGCGGTTTTTCGTCGATTCCATGCTCGAAGTCGGCGCGGTCAATGAAAGCGAGAAGCGCAGCATTGCCCAGCACATTGAAGGTCATGCGGGGCGGCGGCAGGTAGATGACCTCCTTACCGAAGCCAGTTCCCTGCTGTCGGGACTGAGCCAGGGCGCGGGGCTGGTGATTGCCACCAAGGCCGACATGGTGATGCGGCATGTGGAATTCGTGCGGCTCGACAGTTCGCGGGCCATGGCGATTCTCGTCGGCGACGACGGGCAGGTAGAGAACCGCATTCTCGAATTGCCGCCGGGCTTTACGGCGGCGGCGCTGCAGCAGGCCAGCAATTATTTAGCGCACTATGTTGTCGGGCGGACGCTGTCGGAAGCGCGAAAGGCGCTGGATGAGCGGCGGGCGGAGCAGCGGGCAGAGCTGGATGAACTGACGCAAAAGCTCGTCGACGATGGGATTGCGACGCTGGTGCAGGATTCGCCCTCAACCGCGCCGCGGGTGATCGTGCGGGGGCGAGCGAACCTGCTCAATGACGCCATGGCGAGCGACGAGCTGGAGCGGATGCGGCAGCTTTTCGATGAGCTGGAGAGCAAGGAAGGCTTGCTGGAGCTTTTGGGTGATGCCGAGAAGGCGCAGGGGGTGCGCATTTTCATCGGCTCGGAAAACAAGCTGTTTTCGCTCTCCGGGTCTTCGGTGATTCTCTCGCCCTATAAGGATGCCAATGACAAGGTGGTTGGCGTCTTGGGCGTGATCGGGCCGACGCGGCTCAACTATGCGCGGATCGTGCCGGTGGTGGATTATACGGCCAATGTGCTCACAAGGCTGATGGCGCGCAAACGCCCCTAAAATGTTGAACTATTGAAATGCGCACCGTTCTGGCCGATATGCGGGGCGAAACTTTTTTATTATCGAGGCCATGGAAACCATGATGAGCGACGAGAACGCCGCCCAGGGCGAAACGCCGGAGACCGAAATCCCGGCCACCGAAACCCCAGAGGTCGATCCCGTCGAGGCCCTTCGCGCGGAAAATATCGAGCTGAAGGACCGCGTGCTGCGCACGCATGCCGAGATGGAAAACCTGCGCAAGCGCACCGAGCGCGATGTGGCGGATACCCGCTCCTACGCGATCGCCGGCTTTGCCCGCGACATGCTGAGCGCCACCGATGCGCTGAGCCGTGCGCTGCTGGTCATTCCGACCGAAGCGCGCGAAACCGCCGAAGGC
>NZ_JAFKHD010000278.1 GCF_017307565.1 Devosia sp. | reverse complement strand
GCCGCCCTGCGGCACATCGCGCGACTGAGAAACCGGCGCCGCCTGACGAACGTCCGTGGCAAAAATGTCGACAATGCCATCGAGCTTGGTTGCTTGCGCTTCGGTCTGCTCGATCGAGGCGTTCATCTCCTCAACCAGCGCGGCATTGTGCTGGGTCATTTCGTCCATCTGCCGCACCGCCGCGTTGACCTCTTCGATGGAAGAAGCCTGCTCCTGGCTTTCGCGGGCAATCCCGGTCATCAGCGCATTGGACGACCGCGCCGCTTCGAGCATGGCTTCGAGCTTGCCGGCGGCATCCCCGACAAGGCGGGTCCCGCCCTTCACTTCATTGGCGCTTTGCTCGATGAGCTGCTTCACGTCTGCCGAGGCACTCGCAGCCGACTGCGCGAGGCGCCGCACTTCCACCGCCACCACCGCAAAGCCCTTGCCCGCCTCCCCGGCCCGCGCCGCTTCCACCGAAGCATTGAGCGCCAAGAGGTTGGTCTGGAAAGCGATGTCGTCGATCATGCCGATGATATTGGAAATCTTGGCCGAAGACTGCGTGATCCGCTCCATGGCTTCGGTCGCCTGCGCCATGACCTGCCCGCCCACTTCGGCCGATCGCGTCACATCGCCCGCGGCAGCGCTGGCCTCCTGCGCCCGCTGCGCATTCTGCAGCACGGTCGCGGCCAGTTGTTCCATCGTTGCTGAGGTTTCCTCGATCGTCGCGGCCTGCCGCGTCGTGCGCTCGGAAAGATCATTGGCGCCCGACAGGATTTCTCCCGTCGCCGCCTTGAGCGTCCCCGAGGTCGTACGCAACTGCCCGACAACGTCGGTCAATCGATCCGCCACCGCATTGACGTCGGACTTGAGGCGCAGGAACGCGCCCTGATATTCGCCGTTCATGCGCTGCGTAAGGTCGGTATTGGCAAGCGCCGACAGCACCACGCCGGTTTCCCCCACGCCACGATCGACGGTTTCAACCAGCCCATTGACCGAGCGGGCCAGGGCATTGAGCTCATCATCGGGAAATTCCGCCTCGACCCGGCGCGAGAAATCGCCCGAAATCGCCGCATCCACCACATGGCCGAAGGAGCGCTGCAATTGCTGCATCATGGCAGCGCGCTCGGCCTGGCCGCGAATGATCGACGCGGCCTCCGCCTCGGTCATTTCGGCCATGCGCACGCCATTTTGGCGGAACACTTCCACCGCCCGCGCCATGGCGCCAATCTCGTCGCCGCGCGCCCCGCCCTCGACTTCGACAGTCAGGTCGCCTCTTGCCAGGTTTTCCATCGTCCCAGTCAGGCGTGAAATCGGCCGGCTGATCGACCGAGAAAAGAAGAACCCGGCAATGGCAGCGATGACCAGCAACACGCCACCGACCAGCAGCGTCATGTTGCGCATGCTGACGACAGGCGCAAAGGCCTCTTCCTCTGGCTGCACCGCCGTAACGGCCCAGGTGACGCCACCAACGCTGACCGGCGCCGCGCGCACCACCATGGGCGCGCCGCGATAATCAAGGCTCATGCCCTCGCCCGACTGACCAGCCAGAGCCGAAGCCACGACGTCCGAAGTGAGCGTCGTGACCAGCACGTCCTCGCCCTCGGTTTTGGAGGATTCACTGCGCAGCAGGCCATCCTGACCCACCACCACCACTTCCCCGCTCCGCCCCATGCCCGAGAGCTCGGACACGCGCGCACTCATGCCCGCCGGCGAGATCGAGAGCACCATCACGCCGGTATTCTCGTCCTTGTCATAGACCGGCATGGCCATGAAGCTTTCGGGTTTGCCGGCCGGACCATACAAGGAGAAATCGACAAAGGCAGCCGAGCCATCGGCAAGGTCCTTGGCCGCGGCAAAAGCCTGCCCGAGCCCGGACGATGCCAGCGCGGGATCGGTGAGCACATTGCCGGCAAAGTCAGGGTTCTTGGCAACAGAATAGACGACATCGCCGGTGGCACTGATCAGCAGCACGTCCGAATAGTCGCGCTCGAGCCGCAGCGTCCGGAAGCCAGGATGAAAGCGCTTGTGCGGGGCATCATAAGTCGCGCCCTTGGCGCCGACGCTGTCGACCGCAGCGCGGTCTGCGGGATTGGGATTGTCGGTCACATAGGCAGCCTGCAATTGCAGCGCCGCGCGCTCCTTGAGCCCCATGCGCAGTTCCTCAACCGCGCGGGTCAGGTTCTTCATTGCCGTAACGGTATCGGAGCGCTGCACGAAAAGCCGGAGATCAACCTCGGCGCTCGAAAAGTACTCGTTCACCAGCGTCGTCGCAGTGCTGAGCGATGCTTGCATCGACTGGTCGCGCTGCTCCTGCACGGTGCCCAGACCAATGAAATAGCTGGCAATGCCAACGCCGGCACTTACCACCAACGCCGAGCCGACCAAAGCCAATGGCAGTTTCTGCGCAATGCGCAGCTGCGAAATAAAGCTCACCCTCGTTCCCCCGAGCAAAACTCAATGCTGTGGCCCCGTGGCCACGCCAAGTCATCGCGCGTCATCCTCCCCGCACGTGACCGGTGATTTTTCGTCCTGCAATCGTTACATATTGAGGCTTAACTACTTGTTACGCTTACGGCCGAAACGTACCGGGGCCCAAAACGCGAAGACGCCCGCAACCACCTGGCTGCGGGCGCCTTCAAATTGGCGATTGGTAACGCGATCAGGTCAACGCGCCGATCACCGCTTCGATGCGCTTCTTCATGGTCGAAACGTCGAACGGCTTGATGATGTAGTTGTTGACGCCCGCCGAAATGGCTTCCTTCACCTGCTCGGCGTCGGAACGGCCGGTCGCCATGATGAACGGCATGGCCTGGGTGCGCGGATGCTTGCGGATCACCTTGAGTAGCGTCAGCCCGTCGATGTCGTCCATGTTCCAGTCGGAAATGATCAGATCGACATTGGACTGCTCTAGCTTGCCCAAAGCATCGCGCCCGGACTTGGCCTCGATGATGTCCTTGAAGCCGAGCTGGTTCAAAATATACTTAC
>NZ_JAFKHD010000277.1 GCF_017307565.1 Devosia sp. | reverse complement strand
GGGTGAAGGACTCGCCCAAGATGGCCTACAAGGCGCAGTATCGGCCGCTGGAAGTGCAGCGCGGGCACGCTGGCTGGTGCCGGGTCGAGGACTGAGGCGCAGGGCCACCACTGCAGAGCAGCGAGCCTGCGCTTTCGCGGGGATGACACCGTGAGCGTGGATGCTCAGGATACGATGAGCGCTTACACAGCCATATCGAAGACGATCAGACCGTCTCGGCCACCTTCGAGGGCGGCGACGAGGCGGGCGCCGGCGGCTTTGTGGTCGGGGTGGTCGAGATAGGTGTCGCGGGCAGCTTCATCGACAAAATCCATGGTGAAGCCATCGATGAAGCCCTTGTGGAGGCCTTCGGGGGAGACGTTGGGGCCGGCGGACATGGCGAGGAAGCCGGGGACAACTTCACGCAGTGATTCAAGTTCGGCGTAGATCGCGGCGCGGTCTTGCAGCGTTACTTCAGGACGGAAACGGACGAGCACGCAGTGGCGGATCATTTTGTTGAGTCCTTTGAGGTGGTTGGGGCGGTGAGTTGAGCACTGCCCGGCTTGTTTAGTTCGGCCTAGAGGCGGATTGCCGGGACGAGCCCGGCAAAGGAGGTCTTGGACGAGGCCCCTCACCCGGCGCTACGCGCCGACCTCTCCCCCAAAGGGCGAGGTGAAGAAAGGGCGACGCGGCCACAGGCCCTGCGAGCGTAGCTCTTCGGGCGTTCGGGCCTAAAATTGCTCCACTGGAGCAATTTTGCGCTACGCGCGCGGCCCTCACCCTACGAACTTGTTATTCCTCGGGAAGCCGGTCGGCGGTTGGCGGCCGGCGGTGGCGCGGTCGGCCAGCCAGTCGGTCAGTTCTTCGGTCGGCTTGGAATAGGTGCGGCCCGAACTGTCGGTCCAGGTGAGGCCATCGGCGGCGTAGAAGGTCTTGATGTCGGAGATGCCGCCATCCTTGTAGCGCTGAAGGCGCACGCCCTTGCCGCGCGACATGGTCGCCAGCTGGGCGATGGGGAAGACCAGCAGCTTGCGGTTTTCGCCGATGACGGCGACGCGGTCGCCATCGCAGGGGACCATCAGGCGCGCTTCTTCAGGCAACGACACGTTCAGGATCTGCTTGCCCTTGCGGGTATTGGCGATGAGATCGTCTTCCGGAACGATGAAGCCATAGCCGGCCGAGGATGCCACGATGCGCTTGGTGCCGGGGCGATAGACGAAGAGGTCGACGATGTCGTGGCCCTCTTCCATATCGACCATGATGCGCACCGGCTCGCCCTGACCGCGGCCGCCGGGGAGCTTGTCAGCGCCCAGGGTATAGACCTTACCGCCCGTGGTGAGCATGAGCAGCTTGTCAGTCGTTTCGCAGTTGAGCGACAGTTTCAGGCGGTCGCCGGTCTTGAAGCCTTTTTCGTCGATCGCGGCATTGTGGCCCTTGGGCGCACGGATCCAACCCTT
The DNA here is from genome assembly GCF_017307565.1 of Devosia sp. GTDB lineage: Bacteria > Pseudomonadota > Alphaproteobacteria > Rhizobiales > Devosiaceae > Devosia. Next base: position 1,541 of record NZ_JAFKHD010000277.1, on the reverse strand, counting down.
TTCCGAGAGGATAACGGTGATCGGTTCGCGCTCGATAAAGGCTTCGGTGATTTCGGCGGCGTCGGCAGTCGGCGCGTCGAGGTAAACGGTGCGGCGAGCGCCAAGGGCATGGGGCGTGACGCCATCGGCTTCGAAAAGCGGATAGGCCTTCTTGAGGGCCTCGACCTGGCGCGAGATTTCGCCCCACTGCTTCTTGTCAGAGGCGAGCAGCGCTTCGAGCTTGCCCTTTTCGGTGGTCAGATCGGCATGCTCCTTGCGGAGCTCGATTTCCTCGAGCTTGCGCAGCGAGCGCAGGCGCATGTTGAGGATGGCTTCGGCCTGATTGTCGGTCAGGTCGAAGGTCGACATCAGGCTTGCCTTGGCATCGTCCTCTTCGCGGATGATGCGGATCACCTCGTCGAGGTTGAGATAGGCGATGATGTAGCCGGCCAGAACTTCGAGGCGCGCTTCGATCTGTTCGAGCCGGTGCTGCGAGCGGCGCACGAGGACGATCTTGCGGTGATCGAGCCAGGCGCGCAACGCATCGGCAAGGCCCATGACGCGCGGCGTGGTGCCGTGGTCGAGGACGTTGAGATTAAGCGGGAAACGCAGCTCAAGTTCGGTGAGCTTGAAGAGCTGCTCCATGAGGATGACGGCATCGACCGTGCCGGCGCGCGGCTCGAGCACGAGGCGGATATCGTCGGCGCTTTCGTCACGCACGTCTTTGAGGAGCGGCAGCTTCTTGGCGAGAAGCAGCTCGGCGATCTTTTCGACGAGACGCGATTTCTGCACGCCATAGGGAATCTGGGTGACGACGATCTGATAGACGCCCCTGCCCTTTTCTTCCTTGTTCCAGACGGCACGATGGCGGAAGGCGCCGCGGCCGGTCTCGTAGGAATGGACGATGGAGGAGCGGGATTCGACCAGATGCCCGCCCGTCGGGAAGTCCGGGCCGCGGACGAGATCGTCCATGCTGGGCGGGGCGGAGAGGTCGGCGTGGATCAGCTCTTCAGTCGTCGCGGCCGGATTGTAGATCAGCTTCAGCGCCGCGTTGCAGAGCTCGACGATGTTGTGCGGCGGCACGGAGGTCGCCATGCCCACGGCGATGCCGGTCGAGCCATTGGCGAGCAGGTTGGGGAAATTGGACGGGAGCACGACGGGCTCTTCGTCTTCGCCGTCATAGGTGGGACGGAAGTCGATGGCGTTCTCGGTGATGCCTTCCAAAAGGCGCGTCGAGACTTCGGTCATGCGCGATTCTGTGTATCGCATGGCCGCGGCGCTATCGCCGGCGATGTTACCAAAATTGCCCTGGCCGTCGACGAGCGGGTAGCGGAGGGCAAAATCCTGCGCGAGGCGGACCAGGGCGTCGTAGATCGACTGGTCGCCATGCGGGTGGAACTTACCGATCACGTCGCCGACGATACGGGCTGACTTTTTGTAGCCTTGGCCGGGGTCCAAACGGAGCAGGCGCATGGCGTGGATGATGCGGCGATGGACCGGTTTCAGTCCGTCGCGGGCATCGGCCCCTTGCCGGCGGGCTGCACCGTCTTCAGGAGGAGGGT
>NZ_JAFKHD010000276.1 GCF_017307565.1 Devosia sp. | reverse complement strand
GGGGCCTTCCAAACCCACAAACCCCATTCCCCCTTGCGATCAACCGCCCCATGGGGGATAGATCGCACCGACGAAAAATCCGCCGCTATTCCGGACCGCCCATGCCCCTTCGCCTCGACAGCGCAGCCGCCGATTTCGAATCCCGCTTCGTTGAGCTGCTCGCCAGCAAGCGCGAAGCCTCCCAGGAAGTGGGCGACATCGTTGCCGGCATCATTGCCGATGTGCGTGCCCGCGGCGACGTGGCCGTGGCCGAGCTGACCAACAAATTCGACAAGGCCGGCGTCACCCCCGAAACCCTGCGTTTCTCGGAAGAGGAAATCGCCGAAGCCGCTGCCCGCGTCACTCCGGATGTTCGCGCAGCGCTCCAGACCGCGCATGACCGCATCAAGTCGCACCACGAGCGGCAGATGCCCAAGGATGATCTTTATACCGACGCGCTCGGTGTCACCCTCGGCTCACGCTGGACCGCCATCGACGCCGTTGGCATCTATGTCCCCGGTGGTCTCGCCTCCTATCCGTCATCGGTGCTGATGAATGCCGTGCCTGCAAAGGTCGCCGGCGTCTCGCGCATCGCCATGGTCGTGCCCACGCCCAATGGCCAGCTGGCCGCGGCCATTCTCTGCGCCGCACAGATCGCCGGCGTTACCGAAATCTACCGCGTCGGCGGCGCCCAGGCCGTTGCGGCCCTCGCCTATGGCACTGCTGCCATTCCGCGCGTCGACAAGATCATGGGCCCGGGCAATGCCTTCGTCGCCGCAGCCAAGCGCCAGGTGTTTGGCCAGGTCGGCATCGACCTCATCGCCGGCCCCTCGGAAGTCCTTGTCATTGCCGACCGCTCGGCCAATCCCGCCTGGGTCGCGGCCGATCTCATCGCCCAGGCCGAACATGGCGGCGGCGCCCAGTCGATCCTCGTTACAACAGACGAACGTCTGGCCGATGCGGTCGAAGCCGAAGTCGACCGCCAGTTGAGCCTCCTCCCCAAGGAATCCATCGCCCGTGAAGGCTGGGACGAGTTCGGCGCCATCATCACCGTCGATTCGCTTGAAACCGCCACCGACCTCGCCAACCGTATCGCCTCGGAGCACGTTGAGCTGGCCATCGACGATCCGCAGTCACTGGTGCCGGCCATTCGCCATGCCGGCGCGATCTTCCTCGGTCACCACACGCCCGAAGCCATTGGCGACTATGTCGGCGGCTCCAACCACGTGCTGCCCACCGCCCGCTCGGCGCGCTTTGCCTCGGGCCTCGGTGTGCTCGATTTCGTCAAGCGCACCTCGATTCTCGGTTGCACGCCCTCCTCGCTGTCGGCGCTCGCTGAAGCCGCCGTCACCATTGCCGAAGTCGAAGCGCTCGATGGCCACGGACGCTCCATTTCGATTCGGCTCAACCGTTGAGCATTTCAATGGGCACAAGCGAGGCGGCATCCAGTACCAATCGTCTGGTCACCGTCACGCTCGACCCCAATACCATCACCTCGATCAACCCCGACGAGGTGCATGAATGGCGCATCGCCATCTATGATCTGCTCGAAGAGAACAGTTTTCGTCCCGCCCGCGTCGCGGCCGAAGGCCCCTATGCGCTGCACGTTTCCATTATCGGCAATTCCATCGTGCTCGACGTGCGGCACCCGGAGACTTTCCAGCCGATCGCCGCGCATTACATCTCGCTGACCCCTTTCCGCCGCCTGATCCGCGACTATTTCCGCATTCGCGACGCCTATTACGAGGCGATCCGCTCCGCGCAACCCTTCCAGATCGAAACCGTCGACATGGCGCGGCGCGGTATGCACAACGAGGCGGCCGAACTGCTGCGCACCCGGCTCAACAACAAGATCATCATCGATCTCAATACCGCGCGGCGCCTTTTTACGCTGATCTGCGCCGTGCAGCCCTATGCCAGCCGCATCGATGAGGCGACGAGCGAACTTCCCACCGTGCTCTTTGTCTGCTCGATGAATTCGGTTCGCTCGCCCATTGCAGCCGCGCTGGCGCGCCAGGCCTTTCCCGGTCGCATCATTGCCCGCTCGGTGGGCGTCAATGGCGGCAAGGCCGACCAGTTCGTCTATGAGGTCATGGAAGAGATCGGCATTGATATGTCGATCCACACGCCCCATATTCTGGATGAGCTCGTGGCCAACCGCTTCGACCTCGTCATCACCCTTTCCGACGATGCTCCGGAAGCCGTGGCCAAGAAGGGCCTCGAAGCCGGAGAAATCGAACAGTGGACGGTGCCGGACCCCTCGCTGGTCGAGGGTAGCCGCGAGGTGGTTCTGTCGGCTTATCGCGAATTGCGCGATACCCTCAGACGCCGCGTTCGTACCCGTTTGGAGCCACTGGTTTCCGGTGGTTCACAAAGCCACTGATTTGCAGTAGGTTCCGCCAAAATTTTCGGCCGCCGCGGAGCAGATGAGCTCGCGGGGGTCTTCCCAGGAGAAAGTATGGCCAAAGAAGAAGTGCTCGAATTCCCGGGCGTGGTCACCGAATTGCTTCCCAACGCGACCTTCCGGGTCAAGCTTGAGAACGAACACGAGATCATTGCTCACACTGCCGGCCGCATGCGCAAGAACCGTATCCGTGTTCTCGCCGGCGACAAGGTGCTGTGTGAAATGACCCCGTATGACCTGACCAAGGGTCGTATTACCTACCGCTTCAAGTGAAGGCATCATGGCCAGTCGTCCGGAACTGATCCTGGCCTCCGCCTCGCCGCGTCGGCTTGCATTGCTCAACCAGATCGGCATCGAGCCGGAGCATCTGGTTCCGGCCCATGTGGACGAGACGCCTGAAAAGGGCGAATTGCCACGCAAGCTTGCCGCCCGCCTCGCCGACCTGAAGGCCCTCACCGCCCAGCACAAGGCCCGCGTCGCCGGTTTCGGCTCCGACGCACTGGTCCTGGCTGCGGATACGGTGGTGGCTGTCGGCCGGCGGATCCTGCCCAAGGCCGAGACCATGGAAGAGGCATCCGATTGCCTCCGCCTGCTCTCGGGCCGCGCGCACCGCGTC
>NZ_JAFKHD010000275.1 GCF_017307565.1 Devosia sp. | reverse complement strand
GGCCTTGGCGAGCGGGCGCGTGGGATCGACCGAGTCTTCCGGCGCCGCCGGGGCTGCAATGCCGATCCGCGCCGGCTGCAGGCCGCTATTGTGATTGGCGGCCGAGGTGCGCACCACGAGCAGTGGCGGCTTGCCGTCCTTGGAGACGAGCTTGAAGAGGCAGGCGACCCAGTGATTGCGCAGCCGCGTATCGAGCCGGGTACGTTCGGCCTGCAGAGCCTCCCAGGCTGCGCGGGTGATCGCGATGGTCGGAACGGTGGGAAAACCGGTCTCGCCCACGCGGAAAATCCAGCGGGCCTTGCCGGCCAGCAGCTTCAATTGAGCGGCGGTGAGGTTTGCCTTCCCCTGGGCAGGGGCAATCGCAAACATTTCCTGGGCAAGACTCACCGTAGAAGCGTCCCTGACATCATTGTGACCTCATACTGCCTCAGGCTCCCGTGCGGCTGCAACAGCACTTGACTTGGCCTTAAGCGGAAAGCATCTGATCTCTCATGGAAAAACGGCCACACCTCGACATTCTGTTATGCGCGCCGCGCGGATTTTGCGCTGGCGTCGATCGTGCCATCCAGATCGTGGAGCTGGCGCTGCAGAAATATGGCGCGCCGGTCTATGTGCGCCACGCCATCGTTCACAATAAATACGTGGTGGAAGGGCTTAAGGCCAAGGGCGCGGTCTTTGTCGAAGAGCTCGACGAGATCCCCGAAACCGAGTCTCCCGTGGTGTTTTCGGCCCATGGCGTGCCCAAAAGCGTGCCGGCCGATGCCAAATCGCGCAACATGTTCTTCCTCGATGCCACCTGCCCGCTGGTTAGCAAAGTGCATGTGGAGGCCTCGCGCCACTTCGAGGAAGGTCACGAAATCGTCCTTATCGGCCATGCGGGTCACCCCGAAGTGATCGGCACGATGGGCCAGCTTCCCGAGGGTGCGGTCACCCTGATCGAGACCGTGGCCGACGCTAATGTCTTCACGCCCAAGAATCCGGAAACCCTTGCCTTCGTGACGCAGACGACGCTCAGCGTCGATGATACGCGCGAAATCGTCGCAGCACTGCGAGCGCGCTTCCCGGCCATCAACGGACCGCACAAGGAAGACATCTGCTACGCCACCACCAATCGCCAGGAGGCCATAAAGGCCGTGGCGCCGCTGGTGGATGCGATGATCGTGGTCGGTTCCCCCCACTCCTCCAATTCGCAGCGTCTGGTCGAAGTTGCGCTGCGTAGCGGCTGCAAGGTCGCGACCCTCGTCGACCGTGCCAGCGAAATCGACTGGTCGCTCTATGGCGATCTCAAATCGCTCGGCGTCAGCGCCGGCGCCTCGGCCCCGGAAAGCCTGGTCGAAGAGGTGATCGATGCCTTTGCCGAGCGCTATTCGGTCAAGGTCGAAACCAAGACCACTGCCGAAGAGAACATCGCCTTCAACATTCCAAAAGTCTTGCGTAATCTCGAAGTGGCTTCGGGGAAATGATCCCCCTCCACGCGCTGGAGACTGACCGGCTACGGCTCGTGCCCTGGCGCGACGAACTCGTCGATGCGCTCTGGGCCATGCACGCCAACCCTACGGTCGCTCGCTATCTCGATGTAAAAGGTCGCGTCTATGATCGAGCCAAGGCCGTCGAACGCGTAGACGGCTGGCGTCGAGAATATGCCGATCACGGCATCGGCAAGTTCGCCATCGAACGGAAAGCCGACGGCGCCTTTATCGGCCGTGCCGGTTTCTCACCCTACGAAGGCGAACCCGAGATCGGCTATTCGCTGGCCGAAGACCATTGGGGCCAAGGCTATGCCAGCGAAATCGCCTTGGGCCTCCGCGACTGGTTCTTCACCAATCGGCCCGACAGCTATTTCATCGGTTTTGCTCATGTCGACAACGCTGCGTCGCTGCGCGTGCTCGAAAAGATCGGCATGATAAAGACGCATCAGGGAAGCCTGGCCGACATGCCGCACCAATTCTACATTCTGCGCCGGGGGCCAAGCGCGTGAGCACCACTGTCATCATCCACACCGACGGCGCCTGTTCGGGTAACCCCGGCCCGGGCGGCTGGGGCGCCATTCTGCAGTTCGGCCAGCACCGCAAGGAGCTCAAGGGCGGCGAGCAACTGACCACGAACAACAAGATGGAGCTCACGGCCGCCATCGAGGCGCTAAACGCCCTCTCCCGCCCGTGCGATGTCGAAATCCACACCGACAGCCAATATGTGAAAAACGGCGTCCAGAGCTGGATGCATGGCTGGAAAAAGAACGGCTGGAAGACCGCCGACAAGAAGCCGGTGAAGAATGTCGAGCTTTGGCAGGCGCTCGACGAAGCCACCAAGCGCCACCAGATTTCCTGGCACTGGGTCAAGGGTCATGCCGGCGACGAACTCAACGAGCGCGCCGACGAACTCGCCCGCGAAGGCATGGCTCCCTTCAAGGGGAAAAAAGCCCCCGAGAGTTTCGCGCCGCCGTTTTGAGCGGCTCCCTCTTCGCCTCTCCCCCAAAGGGAGAGTGTAGAAATAAGCCTTAAGCCCGTTTGGGCAGCATGCCCTTGATCGCCTTCCAGGCCGGCGTCACCGCATAGCCCACCACCGGGATCAGCAGCGCGCCAAGGATCAGGCCAAAGAAGAAATCGACAAAGGCCGTCGCGAACCATCCGGCAAAACCGGCAATGGCGGGGAACGTATGCTCCGCCCAATGCGCCGCCGTTTCGATGACGACTTCGGGCCCATTGAGCCCAAACTCATAAAGCCCATGCGCCACGATGGAGCCGCCCACCCAGGTCATTGCGGCGGTACCAACAATGCTCAGCACCTGCATGAAATAGGGCATGCCGACGACAAGACCTCGCCCCAACCCCCGCCCGATCGGCGTGCGGCCATTGCGGGCGGCAAAGACCCCAAAATCATCGGCTTTGACGATCAGCGCCACGGCGCCATAGACGGCCACGGTGATCCCGACACCGGCCACCGCCAGCACAGTCGCGCGCATCCAGAAATCGGGCACTTCGATCGCGGCCAGAATGATGG
>NZ_JAFKHD010000274.1 GCF_017307565.1 Devosia sp. | reverse complement strand
CAATCGAGCCGTGGTACCAGTCGATTGTCCCGCTGAAGATAAACCGCGCCACGGCCACAAGCGCGATGGTCGAGGAGATGAATAGCTTCAGCCCGTTCATGGCGTGGATATCGCGCATCCCCGCCATGGCGAGGAAGGCCAGCAGCAGAATGCCGAGCCCGGCATTGAAGAACCCGCCATAAACCGACACACCAGCCAGAAGCGCGAGGATAAGCACGGTGCCAAGCGCCTTCATCCCGGTGCGTCCACCGCCACGGGCGCGAAGCGCTGCATTGATGCGATTGCCGAAGGTGAAGGAAAGCACCGCAAAGGCCATGAGCCAGGGCACGACCTTGGAAAACTGCTCGTCCGAAACCACCAGCAGCAGTTCTGCCCCGACATAGCCGAAGATCAACGCAATGACGCCATAGATGACCAGGCGATCCTTGTAGCCGGCCATTGATTTCCAATAGCCGATGGCGCCGCTGACATAGCCGGGCAGGGCGGCATAGGTGTTCGAGGCATTGGCGAGCACAGGCGGCACGCCCGCAAAAAGCAGCGCCGGGAAAACGATGAACGAACCGCCGCCGGCGAGGGAATTGACCGCGCCGCCGAGGAGCCCGGCGAGCAGGAGCAGGATTTCAGTCATGGTGCTTTCACTTTGGGCAATCACAGGTACCTAGCCCGGACAGCGCGATCCTCCCAGCACAAATGTCTGATCGCTTCCATCACCCCGATTGATGGGCCTGATCTTGACTTCCGGCCTTATGAGGCGCATCTACCCGTTCGGTTGCTGGCGCCTGCCGCTCGCGGACATCTGTCCATGGTGAAGCTCAGCCTTGAAAGCTTGATACGGTTCTCTCCGAGGCGCATCATGGCAACGCGGGCCCCATGGACCAGTCGCCTCCTTTCAGGAGATGACCTTTCATGTCTTTTTCTCTCGACACACCTTCGGCCCAGACCCTCAAATCCGAGGCCAGGAACCTGCGCGAAGAACGCGCCAAAACCGGCCAGCCGATCACCCATAGCGCCGCCCTCGAAGAGGTCGCCCGCACCCATGGCTATCGCGACTGGAACACCGCTCGCGCGGCCTTGCCCGATCGCGTTGCCGTGCCTTTCCAGGTCGGCATGCGGGTCAAGGGCTTTTACCTCGAGCAGCCTTTCCGTGGCCTTCTTATTGGCCTGCAGCTTTCGAGCGACATGCAGTACTACAAGGTGACCATCCAGTTCGACGAACCAGTCAACGTCACCCCCACCTTCATGTTCGCCGCGCATCGCCAACGGGTTTCCGCCACGGTCGATATCAATGGCCTCTCGCCCGCCCTGCGCGGCAATGGTCAGCCACAAATGCGGCTGATGCGAGAGTAAGCCTTGCGCTCTATGGCAGTCCCCTTAAGTCAGGGGACTGCCGCACCCGCGGAACGTCGCCGCGCGCACCTTGCTCTTCATCGTAAAGCACCGATATACCTAGCTCATCCAAAAGAGGACGGTGTGCTATGACCAGCCAGACCAAGCCGATCGAAGCCTATTCCCTGCCGACGCCCAACGGGCAGAAGGTGCACATCATGCTCGAAGAGCTTGGCGTGCCATGGAACTATCACCGCATCGACATCGGCAAGGGTGAGCAGTTTACCCCCGAATTCCTGGCCATATCGCCCAACAACAAGATTCCCGCCATTGTCGATCCCGAAGGTCCGGGCGGCGAGCCGATCTCGATCTTCGAATCTGGCGCCATCCTCAAATATCTCGGCCTGAAGTTTGGCAAGCTCTACCCCACCGACCAGCGCGCTCAGGTCAAGGTCGACGAATGGCTCTTCTGGCAGGTCGGCGGCTTTGGCCCCATGCTCGGTCAGAACAATCACTTCTCGGTCTATGCGCCCGAAAAAGTTCCCTACGCCATCAAGCGCTATAACGACGAAACGCACCGTCTCTTTGGCGTCCTTAACAAGCAGCTTGCCGACAAGGACTATATCGCTGGCGACTACTCCATCGCCGACATCGCCTCGATCGGCTGGGCCCAGGGCTGGGAACGTTACGGTGTCACCAGGGAAGAATTCCCCCATGTCCATACCTGGCTCGAGCGCATGGCCGCTCGCCCGGCGGTCGCCCGCGGTCTGAACTGGGGCAAGGACGTGCAGGCAAAAAGCCTCGCTGATGACAAGGAAGCGCAAAAGGTGCTGTTCAACCAGCGCGCCCGTTGATCTCGCGCCCCCGGTCAATCCCCGGGGGCGTTTTTGCCCTACGGCTTCGCTTCAGCGGCGAGCCTTGCGTCCAGCTCTGCCTGCGGCACGCGCAGCCAGTCTTCCCCGCGGCAGATGATATTGTAGAGCACGCAGCCGTTGAGCCGCATGGTGTCCGGCCCCGTCAGTTCCACATAGCCCGAATAGGTCTTGCCGTCCTGCGGGTTGTAGATTTCGCCATCGAAGATCGCCGGCTTGTTGCCGGGCCGCAGGGTCAGCAGATGCAGGTCCTGCATCGGCCGGTTGCGCAGCGCGGGGTTCTCGTTGCGGTAGTCGAAGAACTCCTCGGGCGACATCTCCGCCGCCGCTGCCTGCTCCTCTGTAGTCAGCCCTTCCGATGGCACCACGATCTTGGTGAGAAAACCGCAATAGCCAAGCTCGCAGACCTGGATAGTGACTTCCGACTGCAGCTCCGCCCGCCACACGCCCTCGACAGGCGAAGCAGGGAAGGGGAGTTGTCTCGCTTCCGGCTGTGCGAATGCCGCGCCGGCAACGCCCAGCCAACATGCAATGGTCCACTGCACCAGGCTTACCGCTCTGCCACAAACCCTCATGTCCGCCTCTGTCGCTCTGCCGCACGATTCGCTTGCCGACCGCGCGGCGAGGACCCTAGCCGCCGCCACAGCCGAACACCAACCAAATCGCCCACAGCGCCCCAGCCCGCCCAGACTGCGATTTGCCCGTCAATCTTGCAGCCCCGCCAAAAACCGCTTGCCATCCCCAGCCGCTCCCGCTAGACCCGACCCCGCCGGAGAGGTGGCCGAGTGGTCGAAGGCACACCCCTGCTAAGGGTG